>DASWFI010000136.1:0-1782 GCA_036394315.1 Patescibacteria group bacterium | reverse complement strand
CTACAGTTGTGCCCAAGCAAACACTTGAAAGTTTGTAGCAGGGAAAATACTGAATAGATAAGCCTATTTTTGGCAGGAATGGGTGCCTTTTGGCTGGAACTGCTCAAAAAAGCAGGTCCTAGAATTTTCTCTATTTTTTTTAGCAGTGGCAAAATTTTGGGCCCTAAAAGTTTTTTTTTTTTGGCTTTGAGCACGCATTCCAGTAAATTTACATGAAAAAGGGCTGGATGCAGGACTATGCCTTCAGTTTTCCACTAGAATACAGTCCATGGTAGCCATTGTGACCTCAGACACGGCACGATGACTTTTTTGCTTCTTGACAGCCCATGCAGCCATTTTTCCAGTCAATCCTTTGCGATATGCATCCATGAACCGCCACCCTCGATTAATAAACTTCTGTATTGTGTCTAGAGGACATGCATCCAGGCATTGGAGTGCAGCTGCCTTTGCCCCTGCAAAATTTGACTTCCAAATTTCACGATACCGGTATTTTGCATAACCCCAATACTGCGTGATCCAGGGTCAGAAATTGGGAGTTAGTTATAATTAAAAATATGCACACCATCTCGATTGGATTCAGTTCACAATGAAACTTTGGCAAAAATAAGCAAATATGACCTGCTTTTGTGATTGATTCCTCAAGCATAGAGATCTGATTCACAAAGTCTGCTTGCCGACTGAGAATGCGAGCAAGGCAGCAGTCCGTATTCTCAAACAGACATACAGGCTTGCATTTGGCCTTCTTCCCACTTGTGTTGAAGCCCTGTTCAGTGAGAACTGCTTCCAACCCCTTTGCTTCTCCTGTGTCAGTTACCATGGACTGTGGCTTTCCATGCATTGCAATGCATGGGATGGTGTCATCATTTGGAATTATCGTATTTCGCTGCATGTGTTGTTTTCCACCCTTTGATCAATTCATATCAAAAGCATTGAGAGCATTGGGGCCAAGGGAGGCATGAGCTGAGGATTGATCAAAAATGAAGAGTGCCTGACAGTCAGGGTGAGCATGCTCAAAAATTGGTATTGCCTGGGTCCGCATTTGCTCCAAGAGTTGCTTTGTATCCCACCATGGATCACCATTAGTTCCAGGAAAGATAATCTTTCGAGCATCATTTCCTTCTGAGATATTACCATCATCATTTCTAATGATCAGTCGGCCTGTTTCTTCATTAATAAAATCTGATATGTGAATCAGACGCCCACGACTCTTCTTCTGGAGAATCATTTCTCCTTCCTTTAGCCTGTAATCATATAAGGTCAATCCTAATGTAATTTGGGCCCATGCACCATGTGCTTCTTTTGAACTCATTAGCATGGAAACAACTTTCATCATGCCAAATAGGAATGACATGCTTCTCATCCTTGTTCAACACAGGCTCCTTCTGCTCTAGGGAGGTGCCATTGTAAATATACTGGGCCATGCATCTTTCCAATTCCTTCATCTTGGGGAGAAAAACTTCATTCCGGAACTTGATGACATCCTCACGTTCATGACCATCCATATATACCCCATTCTTCAACAAAGTCCTTCGGTAGCCCAGTTTAATCAACCAGCGACATGCTGTTTTGTGACCAAGTGGCTTTTTTAGTATAATGCCAAGCTCAGGCAAGATTGCTGTGTTGAGGGCTTGACAGAAAGACGCTGGTGTCAAATCCCTTGTAGATTGAGTTGCCAGCCAAGCATGCACCGCTTTGGTGACATCTGGCTCATCTAGGTGGCAAGAGCCTTTCCTTCTTCCCCCACATCGTTCAATTGGGAGGGTTTCATGTTTCTCAAAATAT
>DASWFI010000135.1:0-4628 GCA_036394315.1 Patescibacteria group bacterium | reverse complement strand
CTTTAACTTATGACAACAATGGGAATATGTTAACAAAATCAGGGGCGCTACCTTGGTATTCGACTGGCGGTACCTGGACTAACAGAAAACAATTAACTATTGATCGTACTAAAGTTTCTGGCTCAACAGCTCTCACCAATTTTCCCGTATTGGTAAGCGTTACCGATCCTTCATTGAAAGGCACAGGAAGTGGTGGCTTTGTTGGCAAAGTCGATGGCACTGATATTTTATTTACCTCAAGTGATGGTTTAACAAAGCTTTCCCATGAGATAGAAAAATATGATAGTATCACTGGCAACCTGATTGCTTGGGTCAAGGTTCCTTCACTTTCAAACACAATTGATACCAAGTTGGTCATTTACTATGGAAATGCTTCAGCGACTGACCAACAGAACAAGGTCGACGTTTGGAGCAATAGTTACGGCGGAATCTGGCATTTACCTGATGGTTCAACTTTAACTGCTAAAGATTCAACCGCAAACTCGCCTGATGGAACTATAAGTGGCCCGACTGCTGTGGCAGGACAAGTTGATGGAGCAGCACAATTTGGAACCTTGTCTACGGATAAAATTACAACTGGCTATACTGCTCATAATTTGACTCGCACTTATGAGGCTTGGACATATCAGACAGGTAATGGGGGCGGGCTTGGTGGTCGGGTTTTTGACAAAAGAACGACAAGTCCTCAAGTGGAATTGATTTACCAAGATAATGGTACAAATACTCTGCAATATAACCGTGATTGGAGTACTACTCAAGGTGCTTGGAGTATCCCCAGACCATCACTAAATGCCTGGCATCATGTGGTTGTAACTTATGATGGCAATTCTCTTTCTAATAATCCGGTAATTTATCTTGACGGGGTATCACAGACTATAACAACTATTACAGCACCAGTTGGAACCCTCAGTACGAATACTGATCCTTATGTAATTGGTAATAGAGGTAATGATAACGCCCGAAACTGGCTTGGAAATTTAGATGAATTTCGTATTTCTAATGTTATAAGAAGTGCAGATTGGGTGGCTACGGAATACAACAATCAAAACAACCCTTCTACATTTATGACTTTGGCTGATGTGGGAGGCAGCACGAGCGTAACCAATACCTGGGATTATAATAACAGGCTAACCCAGACAGTTGCGGGTCCCGCTACTGTGACTTATGATTATGATCCTACAGGTCAAAGGATTAAATACTCAAATGTTACAACAACGAGTTACTATCCATCTAAGTTCTACAACACCGATGGAACAACTCCTACTAAGCATATATTTGCAAATGGTCTCGAAGTAGCAGTAGTTACGGGTACAGGAGTTAGTGCTATTGTAAGGTACATACACACAGATCATCTTACCGGTTCCAACATAGTCACCAACAGTACTAATACTAAAGATGAAATAGAAGATTATTTCCCTTTTGGTTCTATAAGGTTTGATCAACAGCCAGGATCATTCAGTGAACAAAGGAAGTTCACAGGGCATGAGTATGATGTGGATACATCTTTGAGTTATATGGATGCCAGGTATTATGATCCTGTAACGGGAAGATTCCTAAGTGAAGATCCGGCGTTCTTGTCTCTTACGTCCGATCTTGCCAATCCTCAAGCCTGGAATTCATATTCTTATGTCAAAAATAATCCTCTTACAAATATTGATCCTGATGGACGTATGAGTTGGAGTGTAGTAAATAATTTCCTTGATGGTTTCAATAACGCATATTACACTAATTATGCTTTGGGTATAGGAAGAAACCAGTCAAATAACGGAGCTTATAGTATAGGACAAAGTTTCGGAGATGGTGTATCATTTGGTCAGGGAATGCTAGAGATGGCAGGCGGCACACTTTTAGACGCTGGTGGTATAACAATATCTGGAACAGGTGTTGGAGCTGTTGTTGGTGTACCAGCCATAGTAGCTGGCATAGCTGTAGCAGGCCACGGTGCCTCTTTAATGGGAACCAGTGCTTATAACTTTGCAAAATCTTTGACCGGAGGAGATAAAAATACCGATGTTTATATCGGTAGCAAAAATGGGGAAGATAGATATGTTGGGATATCAAAAGATGTGGAGAGAAGAGCAGCACAACATGGAGACAGATTCGATAACGTAACAAAGGTCAATGATACTCCTCTAACTAGGAATCAAGCGCGTGGAGTGGAACAGGTTATAAAAGAGAGTAACCCACAGTTCGAGAACAAGATTAACAGCATTAGTCCGAAAAATTCTATTTATCAAGGAGCTAAAGATTTCGCTAACGGACTTCTTAAGTCTATTGGATGGAAAAAATAATATGAATAACAACGAAAAAAGATTTAACGTTTATAAAGGTGAGAAGGATGGATTACCAGTTTCTATTATGGCTGACCCTAATTATCAGAACTATTCTTTGAAGCAGGATTATCCATGGTTTTTATGGATAAGGATTGAGATGAAAGATGTAGATCAACAAGGCCAGCCGAGCGAAAAGGAAGACATCTTATTAAATGATTTTGAAGATAGGATTGAAAATGAAATATTTAAATCTAGCCCGACATATTTTGTTGGTCGAGTAACTTGGAATAAAGATAGACAAATATACCTATACACCTCCGACGCAAAATCAGCCAATGCAGTTCTTGAAAAAATAGCCGAAAATCCTACTCGACCATTTGAATATAAGATTGAGAAAGACCCTGAATGGGAAAAAGTTAAAGAATCTATAGGTTTGTCTAAATAATTATATGAAAACAATTTCAAACAATAATTACTTCCTTGGAAATTCCAGAAAATTGGCAGATTGTAAGGCTAATAATTTAATAAATAGTTTTCCAGGTATTGTGAATAATTATTAAAAAAATAGTTACATGTCTTTAGAATTTCATATTTTAAGTGGTGCTCGAGACACACTCTCGTGGCCTGGGCTTCTTTTTCTTGATTTATTTTCCAGATGAGCTATACTATCAACAGTAATATTTAAATTGTTAATAGTTTATTGATCCTAAGACACTCGTCAAAACACCTCCTTTCTAAGGAGATTTATTGATACGAGGTTTTCGAACCGAAGTATCAATCATTCCGATGGTCGTCTCGAACATTTGTTCGAGTCTCATCAAACACGACGATATCATTACTTATTCTCAATAAATTATTTACAATGTGTAGATATTAAAAGCCTGGTGGCCATACGGTCACAGGCTTTTTATGTACTCATAAAACCACGAAAATAGTGATATCGCCTGACCATCTGCTTCATTCTAAGTTTTAATGAAACTATAGATTTTGGGATATTTGTCAAACTATATATAGTTGGTAAAATGGCAATATGATGAAAAATAAAGAGCAATTAAAGTTAATACAGCAATTAGCGGGACTTACACAAGAACAACTTGCTCGGCGTTTTGATGTGACTTTCGCTACCTTAAACCGTTGGATTAACGGCTGTGCTAAACCTCATGCCAAACAGGCTGCCAAGATAGAGGAGTTATTCAAAGAACTTACAGGTCAAAAGGAAATTCCCGAAGATCAATTGACTGGTGGAAATTAGAAAAACATTACGGTAAAGACAATGGTAAATATGCTTGCAAAGCAGGTTGTAGAACTGTAATTGATAAGCTTCTATTTAATGCCACCTCATAGCGTTCAAGCAATCAAGGAGAATACAGCAGTTTATCTTCTTGATATTTAGTGAATCTATCTTAGAAACACGCTAATATTCACTAATATTTGACAATTATGAGTTAATCGATTATAATGGTTATAGAAAATTAGTGATATATGGCTATAACTAAGCCTTTAAGAAATAGGATTCAAGCTCTAAAGAGCGAATTTGATACTTTGAGAAAGAGTAAAGAATCGCTTTTAAATATGATCGATGATGCAGAGATTCCTGAAAGTGTTTATAACTCGAATGCCATAGAAAATTCAACCTTAACTCTTAAAGAAACTGAAAAGATTTTATTGGAAATGGAAGTATCAAGAGATGTTTCTTTGCGCGAGGTTTACGAAGCCAAGAACCTTGCTCGAGTTATTGATTACATTCGAAATAAAGTCCAGACTTCAGAACTGACAAAAGAGACAATGTTGCTTCTACACCAAATGCTGATCGGCGGCATTGATGATAGTATTGCTGGCCGATTTAGAAAGAAAGGGGAGTATGTCAGAGTCGGAACTCATATTGCCCCAGCACCGGAACATATAGAAAGAATGATTGAAGCCATATTAAATGAATATTCAAGTAACCTAGAATCTTATTTTGTAGATAAGGTTGCAAAGTTCCATCTGGACTTTGAAACTGTTCATCCGTTTTGTGATGGCAATGGCCGCATTGGCCGTGTGTTTACAAATCTACAGCTTCTCAAACTTGGTTTCCCAATTATCATTATTAGGGATAAAGAGAAGCAAGAGTATTATGACGCATTTAAAGAATATCGAGATAGTAAAAATAAAAATGGAAAGATAATGGAAAAAATTGTAGGACTTGCTTTAATTGAATCACTTCATAAGAGAATTACTTATCTTAAAGGTGATAATGTCATTAGACTTGCTGATTATGCTAAGAAACATAAAAAATCTACGCCGGCCGTTTTGAATGCTGCTCGCAGACAAAACATTCCAGCATTTAGAGAAAAGGGAGTTTGGAAGATTGGT
>DASWFI010000134.1:0-6238 GCA_036394315.1 Patescibacteria group bacterium | reverse complement strand
GGAGCAGGTTGCCCGTCTGGAGCATCAGCGGGATTCTTGGTTCGGACCTCTTCAGGACTTCATAAAAGAGGCAGAAAACCTAGGAGAAATAGCAGTCTCACCTTCCCTTCTACCTAAAAAATCAGCTGCATTAAAAATCTTCGGTTCGAACCTGTTTTTGAAAGATCGTAAAATTGAATCTGTGCCGCAAAATCAATGGACTGCACTTAGTGCAGCCCATGAAAAAATATCTAAAATTGAATTAAGTTGTCTATTGGCTGGGGAGGTAGGGATCGAACCTACGAATGGGGGCTTCAAAGGCCCCTGCCTTACCGCTTGGCTACTCCCCAAAGCTTATTAATATTATCAAAAATCCTGGCTTTTTTCAACGCCTCACACGCCTGAGGGATTGATTTGTTATACTATCAATATGCTTAGGATGATCGATAACCTGCTCAACCGGATCACCATGTACAGATTAATGCTGTACTATTTGATAGTTTTAGTCGCAGTTGCGGTTATTTTTTGTTTTATAGGAATTTTGCCCTACAGTGGCTGGGATTTGATTAAGACTAGTTTGATTCTAGTCTTGGCTTCTGTAATTACGAACAAAATCATTTCTGCAACCCTTAAGATCCCGACTAATGCCGAATCTGACTATATCACAGGATTCATCTTAACTTTGATCATCACTCCTGGTGCTGGTCTGAAATTTTTGATTATGGCAGCGATCTTAGCTCAGGCATCCAAGTATATCTTGGCTTATCGCGGCAAACATATTTTCAATCCCGCTGCTATAGCAGTTGTTATCACATTTTTTACCATTCAAGAAGGAGCCAGTTGGTGGATCGGGAGCGTTTATATGTTGCCGTTGGTGATAATCGGCGGTTTTTTGATAATGCGGAAAATTCAGAGATTTGATTTGGTCTTGAGTTTTTTGGGAGCAGCACTGCTAACACTTGCGATTGTTAATTCTGGTAATGATCTGGGTTTGATCCTCCGTCGCATTTTGATCGATTCTTCTTTGCTGTTTTTTGCCTCCGTCATGATCCCTGAGCCCATGACTTCGCCGCCCACTCGGAACCTTCGAATTATATATGGCGCGCTTATCGGATTTTTGTACAGTTCGGGTTTTACCATAGGATCAGTCGCCCTAAGCCCAGAGATGGCTCTGGTTTTGGGTAATATCTTTTCATTTATTGTCAGTCCCAAGGGTCGCTACAAGATGACTCTTAAATCGGCGACTCCAATTGCCAATCAAACCCACCATTATGTTTTTAACATCATGCGCCATCTCGATCACAAACCGGGCCAATATATGGACTGGACTGTAGATTCAAAAAAATCCGACATTCGGGGCAACCGGCGTTATTTCACCATTGCGTCTTCACCCACAGAGAGTGAAATTATGGTTGGTGTTAAATTCTACGATCACCCAAGCACTTTCAAGCAAAAACTGCAGAGATTGAAGCCTGGCGATAGAATTTTGGGCGGGGGAGTGGCTGGGGATTTTATTCTCCCATCGGATGTAAATCAAAAATTAGTTTTCATGGCCGGCGGGATAGGTATTACGCCGTTTCGGAGTATGATTAAATATTTACTGGATAAAAATGAAAAACGAGATATCGTCTTGTTTTATTCCAACAAAAATGAAACAGAAATAGCATATAAAAATATTTTTGACGAAGCCACAGTGAAACTTGGAATAAAGGTCATTTATGTTCTTACCGATAATACCGGATATTTGAATGCGGAGATGATTAAGCAAAGCATTTTGGATTTGAAGAAGCCAATATACATGATTTCCGGACCAAGAAGCATGGTGGTGGCTTTCGAAGATCTTTTGAAATCTTTGGGCGTATCTAGTTCACAAATCCAGGTGGACTTTTTCCCGGGCTATGTATGATTGAGAGATTAAAAAAAGAATTGAAAAAAGCAGGTAGTCCTGCGCGAGCCAAGGCCAGCATGTGGTTTTTTAAGACCGAAAAAGGCAGCTATGGCCACGGCGATGTATTTTTGGGAGTAAACATGCCTGTATTGCGCATAATTGCGAAAAGGTATATGGTATTATCGCTAAAAGACATCCAGACTCTGTTGCTAAGCCCGATTCATGAGCATCGGCTGACAGCTTTAGTCATTTTGGTAGACAAGTATAATAAGGCCGACGAAGCCAGTAAGAATAAAATTTTTGAATTTTATTTGGCCAATGCCCAGAGAATTAACAATTGGGATTTGGTGGACTTATCAGCGCCGTATATTCCAGGTGTGCATTTAAGGGATAAAAATAAAAAAGCACTATATAAACTGGCGAAATCTGAAAATCTCTGGGAAAAAAGAATAGCAATAATTTCTACCTTTGGTTTTATCAGAAACGGGCAATTCACCGACACGTTGAAAGTTGCTAAAATATTGCTCAATGATAAGCATGATTTGATCCACAAAGCAGTGGGTTGGATGCTGCGGGAAGTCGGGAAACGCTCACTTTCTGCCGAAGAATTATTTTTGAAGAAATACCGCAAACATATGCCGCGGACCGCGCTGCGGTATGCTATTGAAAAATTTTCTGAAGAAAAGCGCAAATTTTATTTGAGCAAAGTTGCAAAAACGCCGTTCAAGGATTAAAATGCTTGTATGAAAGCTTCCCCAATAACTTTTAATGATTTTCGAAGTCCTACGCATGGGCCCCTGGATTTTGACCAGGTTTTAGCCAAACTTCTGGAGTATGTGGGTACCGAGCCTGGACTGGAATATGAATTGATTATAGGCACTGATTCTATGCCCGGCGCCAATGCCGAAGCGGAATTTGTTTCCGCCATCGTAGTGCATCGGAAAAATCGCGGTGGTATTTATTTCTGGTCCAAGCGGCATGAGACCAGCTTGCATAGTTTAAGACAGCGAATTTTTCAGGAAGCTTTGTATTCCCTACGATTGGCAGAACAGCTGATCGAGCGCTTGAAACAAAAAAATATTTTGGATTTTAATCTAACCATACATGTGGACGTAGGACCTAACGGTGAAACCAAAAAAATGTTACAGGAGATTGTGGGGATGATTAGGGGAAACGGCTTCGCTGTGAAAACTAAGCCGGAATCATATGGCGCTTCCTCTGTGGCTGATCGGCATACATGAGCAGAATATCCAAAAATTGAATTGTACTTTCTAAAAAATAGCTCATTTCCGGGGCTATTTTTTGTCATTATTAACAGTTGAGCGAGCGTGTAGAATTGCTAAACTGCGGACATGGCTGGTATTGATTTAAGGAATTTATTCTCCATCAGGGCCATGATCGCTCTAATCCTCATAAGCTTCCCGATTATTGCGTTTTTTTATCTCATGATCAGGATAAAAAAGTAATAGAGGTGGCGCAGAACCATTATTAAAATTAATCTATATAACTATATGAATAATTTTCAACGAAGCAGCAGTTTAAATCCAACCTTATTTTTAGCAGGACTAGCCCTGGGCGCAATTTTTGCCCCGACTATTAAAAGAAAGATTGAAAACAGTAAGACAGTAAATGAAGTAAAGGATCAGGTGCGTGAAAAATATGAACAAATCGTGGATGAGGTGACAGACAAATACGCCCGGGCGAAAGGAATATCGAAGCATGAGTTAACCGATCTGGTCGATGATCTGAAGATGCATTGGGGAAGAATCAAACAGGCTTGGAATGAATAATTAATTTTAAGCAAGGAAAGAGGTGATATATATGGACGTAATTTTGTGGATTGTGTTAGGAGCTTTGGCCGGCTGGATTGCCAGCATAATTATGAAAACTGATGTGGAAATGGGAATTGGTTCCAACATTATTGTCGGAATCCT
This sequence comes from Patescibacteria group bacterium, assembly GCA_036394315.1. Taxonomy (GTDB): domain Bacteria; phylum Patescibacteriota; class Doudnabacteria; order UBA920; family O2-02-FULL-48-8; genus DASWFI01. Next base: position 2,437 of record DASWFI010000134.1, on the reverse strand, counting down.
GGGAGCTCTCATCGGTGGCTGGGTATTCACATTGTTCGGTCAGCCAGGAGTTACCGGGTTCAATATTTGGAGCTTTGTTGTCGCTGTTGTAGGGGCGGTCTTGCTGCTCTGGATTGTCCGTGGCTTCCGCAGGCCAGTTAGAGGTATTTAATAATTAACTAGAGGAGCTTTATGGCAGTATACGAAACGCCCGTGAGGCACGAAGATCATTACATTCAGAGTGATACGAGTTCGGGAGCTGGAGTTTGGGCCGTATTAGCCGTGGTGCTAGTAGTGTTGCTGTTGCTTCTGTTCGGATCAAATATTTTTGGTCGGCGAACTAATAACGGTACTAATATTAATGGTACTGTAAATACTCCCACCGGCACTTATCATGGAAGTGGTACAGTAACTCAGTAGGGAAACAAAAAAAACGGACTTCGGTCCGTTTTTTTTTATGCCCTGATTATAATCCTAAAATGCCTTTGATGTGTTTTTCAATAACTGCTTTGGGAGCAGCACCCACCATTTCGCCGATAATTTTCCCGCCCTTGAATACTTTAAGCGAGGGAATGCTGAAAATTTGATAGGACTGAGTGGTCACGGGATTTTCATCCACGTTTAGTTTTCCCACTTTAAGGTGATCCTTTAATTCTTCCGCAATCTGGGTAACTGCCGGTGAAACCATTTTGCAAGGTCCGCACCATTCCGCCCAGAAATCGACCAGGACTGGCGTATCTGATTTAAGGACTTCCTGCTCAAAGTTAGCGTCTGTTAGTGTTAATTCCATATATTTATTGGTTTCCTGTCTGCCGCATTAGTTTAGTTTAAGTATTATAAAGACTTGTTTTGATGTTTGTCAAAACCCCTCCATTGGCCATGGGGATTGATTATTTCATAAATATGCTAAAATAACAGCATCTACTTAAATTCACACACAGAATGCTCAATAAAATTATATATACCATACTCGGTATAGGAATCGCATTTGTATTTTTCCCACATACAGCCCATGAAGCGAGAAAACCTGCGGTATCAGGCATAGCGATTCAAAAAGCCGTCGCTCAAATTGAAAAAGCAGCGCCAGAGATGGCGTTGAATTTGAGTGCGCCCATTTTGTCGGCCAAATCCGCCGTGGCCTATGATTTGAACTCTGGGACAATGCTTTATTCGAAGAATCTGGACGAGAAGCTGCCAATCGCCAGCCTAACCAAGCTTATGACAGCCATAGTGACCATAAAGCATGTGGATTTGAACGCGGAAGTTACAGTCCGAAAAGCCGATCTGACTAATGTTGGCAATACCGTCGGATTAGTCGAGGGGGAAAGAATTAGAGTCGCCGACTTGCTGAAAGCGATGCTAATCCCATCCGGCAATGACGCTGCGCTCGTTTTGGCGAATTTCGTAGGCGGCAGTTCGGAAAAATTTGCCGACCTGATGAATGAGGAAGCCAAAAAACTCAATTTAGTGGATACTAATTTTTCCAATCCTGTAGGCTGGGACAGCTGGGCGGACAAAGAAAATTTTTCCAATTCTTTGGATCTAATAAAAGTAGCACAGGAATTTCTAAGTTGCCCAGAGTTCAGACGGATTGTAGCGACCAAACAAGCTGTTATATATTCAGTTGATGGTAAATATATGCATAATTTACGCACCACCAACCAGTTGCTTCTGGAAGACCCAAATGTCATAGGTGTGAAAACCGGATTTACATCCAAGGCTCTGGGAAATTTAATGATTCAATATAATCGCGAAGGTACGTCGGTGCTGACAATAATTTTATCCAGTCAGGACCGCGAAGGCGATAGTCGAAAGTTTTTAGACTGGGTGTTCAGGGTTTATAGATGGTAATAGTTTACAAATATTTTTAGGCAATAAAAAAACCCTTTCGAAAAAGGGGAGCAGGAGCCGACCCTCGGCTCCTGCTGTTGCGTCACCATGTGTGACCCCTGAGATCGTAGAGGTCGCTCGATGTGACTTCGGCCACTGCGTGCTCGATGTGCATCAAGTGCGCCGAGTTATTTTGAACGACGTCCCAACGAAGCGGCTGATTGACCAGGCGTCGCATGACCCGAACCTTGGCGGAATCGCCTTCGGGGCGGTCAGGGTGGCTGCCTGAGGCGACGGCGCATTGGATGCAGTCGTGTCTCATGGGAAGCTGCGCAGAAAAGTAGATCACGTCCGGAAACTCGAGATCGTGGAACCGAACTAGGGTGACCTTCATAAAACCAATCCTCCAAAAAGTGCAAAGTTGCTTCTGCCTCGAAATCTCGAGAGATTCCAAAAGCAGATACTGATGCTAATCGTACTTCTTTTTCGTAAGTTCAATGATCAAGTGCAACACCTAGAATATAGATAGCAATTAACGCTAGGTGTTATGAAAAAACAAATATATAGCCAATTAACCTTCTCTGAGCGGGAACAGATCCATTTCATGCTCTGGGACAAGCTTTCAATC
>DASWFI010000133.1:0-13500 GCA_036394315.1 Patescibacteria group bacterium | reverse complement strand
GACAGACAAAACAAAGATGACAGAGGTAGAGACATCACTGCCGAATTCTCATGAATCCTAGCTTGAGCCCGAGCGAAGACGAGGTGGTGTTAGCTCAAGCAAAGGAAACCCCGGGCTTCAGCCCGGGGAGGACGTCATTTTGTTTTCATTTTTGGAATCTGGTTTAAGATTACTTTCCACGAGCAAAGAAGTCTACCTCAACTTCTTTCTTGACCGTTTTGTGGGCGTTGAAGTCAACCTTGTCGCCATCTTTTGTCCTGAAGTGGACATGGGTAGGGACTTTGACATCCTTCTTAGCCTCAAACCGGACTTCGTGTCTAGGTTTTGCCATATATTTTAGCCTTTCAATTAATTATTTATTCCCTATTGGTTTTGGTCTCGGCTAGGCCTCCGCCATAATTAAATTTTATCAAATATAATTATAAAGTCAAGTTTTCTTACCTCACTTGACAAATGAAGTAATATTATTATACACTATAATTGGTGAATTTGCGCTTAAATCCTTAAGCCTAAATATATGATTACTCAAAAAGAACTCGCGGCGAAAATTAAGGCTGTGCGGGAAGAGCTTGGTTTGACCCAAGAATCTTTGGCTAAAAAAATTGGGGTCAGCCGCCAAGCAATCATTGCTATGGAATCTGGCAAACGAGGCGTAGGTAGCGTAGAACTGGCAAAAATCGCTGAAGCGTTCAAGATTTCAATTGATTTATTGATTGCTGACAAAGAAGTTGGTAATACTGTTTTGGATATTATGGAGAAACCACATATAAATTTCGATTCTCAAAAACTTAAAAATCTTATTTTATATATCCTTGCACGCTGTGGGGGTAAACCCAATGTCGGGGAAACAGTATTATATAAACTTTTGTATTTTATTGATTTTGATTCTTTTGAGCTGACAGGCACTCCAATAAGCGGTTTGACTTACAAGAAACTTCAATACGGGCCAGTTCCAAACGCGCAAGAGTATTTGTCCGTAATCGAAAAAATGCAAGATGACGGCGAATTGAAAATAATCAAACAAAATTATGCTGGTTTTATGCAGAAAAAATATATAGCTTTTATAGATGCCGATACTAATGTTTTTTCTACCGAAGAACTATTACTAATTAATAATGTAGTTGACAGATTGTCTGATATGTCGGCTACAAAAATAACAGAATATGCCCACGAAGATATGCCTTGGAAACTTTGTAAAATGGAAGAGAGTATAGATTACCGCTTAGTTTTCGAAAGAACCGCGCCTTTTAGCCGTGTTGATAAAGAAAATATGTGGCAGAACGCCGCCGGTGCCGACTCTATTAAATTATTAGGTAAAATATCCAAGGAAGAATCAGAATATTACGAAAAGCTATGAATGGAAACATAGAATACAGTGGGGTTTATTTGGTTTCGTTTACACCCAGTGTTGGGCACGAATATCAGCATAATCGACCGGCCGTTGTAATCGAAATTGATAACCAACTCAAAAGAAATAATTTAGTAACTGTGATGCCGCTAACTTCGCAGACCACTAAACCGCATTCCGATGATATTTTGGTTAAAGCAGATAATTCGAATAAACTTTTTGCCGATTCGCTGGTCAAGGTGCATCATATTCAATCTTTTGACCACGCAGGTTCATAAAAAAAATCGGTAAACTAGATCAAAGAACCTTGGACCAAATCAAAAAATATTTGATCAAACATTTTGGTATATAATTCAAACTATTACAACATACACTGGTCAGCCCCGGAACATACGTAAAATATGGCGCAAAAATAAGTATTATTTTAATGCTTAAACCAGGAATTTATAAACATTTCAAAGGTAACGAATACAAAGTTATATTTGTTGCTAAACATTCGGAGACGAAGGAAGACATGGTTGTGTATCAGGCTTTGTATGGTGAACGAGGATATTGGGTCCGGCCGCTACAAATGTTTACAGAACAAATAGAGAGGGATGAATATAAAGGGCCTAGGTTTGTGTGGCTGCGGGATGAAGAATAAATACAATATAACTAAAAAACGCTTCAGATCATGTGAGGCGTTTTAAATTTATTAGACTACACAACCAATTGACAGATTACCTGCTGCTGCTTTTGACTTTTTGCTTTTTAGAAGAGTAAACTATTGGTATAGCAAAAGGGAGGATGTCACAACGTCTTGTGCTCCTCCGCGCGTGGGAGGGTTTACGGCGCTTTGGTGCTGTGGGAGGGACCTATGGACGACCCAGTCAAGATATTGGCTCGTGAACTGACAGGCGCGATTGCCGCGTCTGTAGCCGAAGATCCTCGTGTCGAGGCCTGCCGGGAAAGGGCGCGGGCTGCGGGTTTCGAAATGCAAGTTTCGCTTGAAGCTGTGATCCAGTTCATGAACAGGACCAATCACGGCGGCAAGTCGGTGAAGAACAGATCAGGCCTTGACCGACTGGCTGGTGCTGGTGAACGCAACTTCGAGATCAGCCCGAACGACAAGCGCTTCCTACGTGCTCTGCACATCGTTTCGGAAGAAGAAAAAAAAGAGGTGGAGTAGACATCCACTTGCAAGCGGAACCAGAATTCTAAGATTGGTTCCGTTTTTTTTTTGACCATTCGTTCGACAACGGAAGCAATTTCGTATATAATTTCTTTGTAAAGCCAAAAGGCGCATGGTGTGCCTGGAGGCTCCACGAAGGAGGGACCAATGACGGGTAGTAGGTCCAAAGTATGCGTTCTCGCCATGGCTGCGATGCTGGCGATCGGCGCATACCATGCTCGCGTGAATTCGCTGCCGACCGCTGCGAGTCACGTGAACGCCGTGATAGTGCAAGACGTCGCGCAGGCGATTGGTCAGGATCAGATGGTTCCTGCCAACTCACCCCCGATGATGTTATCCGCAAAATACGTGAAGCAGAACGCGGAAGCCATGGGCAGCGCGACGGCCACGGTCAACCTCAACTCGATGTTCGGCGACGCGGCGATCAGGGCGATGACCAATAGCTGGGAACCCAACAAGCGTTCGGAGGTGACGCAGAAGCAGACGGACATTGCCGCGGGCTACGTCCACGCGAGGTCATGCATGGCGAATGCAATCGCGCGTCTCGGGTTCAGGCACCGCGTGCTTCGGGCCTGACAAGTCGATGGGGCGACGGTGACGGGTGGAATGAGTTCCTTCGGGGATTCTTTCCACCCGATTTTTTATTATTCGCTACCTTTTTGACAGCAAAAAGGGCGAGATCTTAAGAACGATCTCGCCCGCAAAACTGCCAACACAGGAAAAATGTTCGGGTTTAACTACAGACAGAAGCTTTACTTGCACAATATTTGGACTATAATATAGATATCAAACATTATGGCGGACACAAAAAAATCTGTTCTAATCGTGGAGGATGATTTTGTTTTAGCCGACGTGATGGCCAATAAGTTAAAATTGAATGGATTTGATGCCACCCATGTGTCAGACGGTCAGCAAGCCGTGGATGTTTTGGATAAAAAAAACTTCAGTATCGTGCTCCTGGATCTTCAGTTGCCCTGGTTTGACGGCTTTCAAGTACTGGAAGATCTTAAGAACAAGAATTTCAAAACTCCGATTATCATCACATCGAATTTAGCAGGCATGGAAGATATCAACCGCGCCAAATTTTTGGGTGCAGCCGATTATTTAGTTAAGACTTCAGTAACACCGGAACTGATAGTAAAAGAAATTCAAAAATTTATAAAATGATTTGCAATATGAGTGGAGACAACATGATTAAGACCGCAGAGTTTGTTTCTCCTCGCCATCCGGACAAGATTTGTGATTTTATCGCAGATTCTATTCTGGACGCTTTTTTGACGCAGGATCGAGATTCGCGAGTAGCAGTGGAGGTTATGGGCGGCCATGGATACATCACGGTCAGCGGCGAGATTACCAGCAGTGCCAAGGTTGATATAGAAAATGTCGTAAGAAAAATTGTAGGACCAAATTTTGAAGTTGCAGTCCACGCCACAAGCCAGAGTCCGCAGATCGCTGCTGGCGTCGATGTCGGCGGTGCCGGGGATCAGGGGATAATGATGGGATATGCTAGCACTGAAAGTGAAAATTTGGTGCCGCGGGAGTATGAATTGGCGCGCTTTTTGTGCCAACAAGTTTACGAAAAATACTCTTATGACGGAAAAGTTCAAGTAACTATTGATGGTAGCAAGATTGTCTCTGTGGTCACGTCTTTCCAAAACACCAAAACCATCGAATTAGAAAAATTAGTGAGATCGATTATAAACGCTGATGAGTATTTGATCAATCCGGCCGGCGAATGGACTATTGGCGGTTTTGATGCTGATTCCGGTCTTTCTGGCCGTAAACTAGTGATTGATGCTTATGGGCCAAATGTGCCCGTAGGTGGTGGGTCATTTTCAGGAAAAGATTATACCAAGGTCGACCGCAGCGGCGCTTACATGGCCCGCAAAATTGCCGTTGATATATTGAAGCAAAAAAACGCTTCCGAAGTTCTGGTCAAATTAGCTTATGCCATAGGGAAACCAAAGCCCGTAATGGCAGTCGCCCTAATTGATGGCAAAGAAATCCAGGTTGCAGGCTATGATTTGACCCCGGCTGGCATAAAAAAGTTTTTGCATCTGGATCAGCCGATCTATGCCGACACTTCCAATTGGGGTCACTTCGGCCGCGGTTTTAGTTGGGATAAATAACATGAAAAAATATGATGCAATTTTAGTTTTAGGTATAACAGGGGCTGCTGAACTATTTAAAAAACGCGTTGATTTGGCGATCAAATTATATAATAACAATATTGCCCCTAAAATTATTTTTACCGGACGATCTTGGGGCGGGCTTAAAAAATTACCAAAAATTTCCGAAGCCAGAAGAATGCGCAATTATGCTCTAAAAAAAGGAGTCCCAAAAAAAGACCTTTTGCTTGAGGAAAAAGCAAAAAGCACTCTTGGTAATATTTATTTTACCAAAAAGCTAGTTTTAGAATCTCAGAGTTTCCGTAAAATTTTATTGATCACGCATTCCGATCATTTGGAAAAAACTAAATTCTGTTGCAAACTTGTTTTAGGCCCAGATTACTCCATCCGGTATCTGACGGATGGAACTAATTTTGGTTATATTTCGAATAAGGCTTCGTATAAACGCGGGCATTTGCCAACTAATGAACTGGTAAAAGTTTTTGGACACATTAAACCGGGGGACGACCGGGCAGTAGGTAAAATTATGGCGCAGCATAAATATTATAAGTCTTACGATTTTTCTAAATTTTTATGAACAAAGCAAAGGAGCTTGAGAAGATTACTCGCGAAATTGAGGTTTGTAAAATATGCAAAAGAAATTCAATCGGCAAGCCAGTGCCAGGAGAGGGGAATCCGAATGCCAAAGTTATTTTTATCGGCGAGGCGCCTGGGAAAAAAGAAGCCGAATCCGGGAGGCCCTTTATCGGGCGTTCCGGCAAATTTCTTCGCGAAAATATAAATAAGATCGGTCTGGATGATGTTAAAGACGTATTTATCACCAGTCCGGTAAAATATTTACCAAAAAGAGGAACGCCCGATAAAAAACAGATCGCTCACGGCATGATTCATCTTCAAAAACAGCTCGACGTTATTAACCCTAAAATTATTGTGCTCCTGGGAAGCGTCGCGGCTCTAGGAGTGTTGGGAGAATTCGTGCCTGTGGCAAAAATGCATGGCCAAACTTTAAACAAAGACGGGAAAACTTATTTTATTTCCTTTCATCCGGCTGCTGCGATCAGATTTGCCAAATATCGAAGCGTGTTTGCAGATGATTTCAAAAAGCTTAAAAAACTGATATAATTGTTTTAAGCAAAGGTCGCTTAAAGAAACTAACAAAAAAACCATGAAGCATAGAGATTACATGTCCGTTTCCATGTTTATTTTCCTGGTTATCGGGCTGGCTCACCTCTGGCGCGCTCTAAACCAAATTCCGGTGAATTTGGGCAGTTTTGCCGTACCGGTTGCGGTGTCCTGGGTGGCAGGGGTGGTGGCACTTTATCTAAGCTACTCCGCGTATAAGCTTCGTTCATAATAAACCCTGGTACTACAAGAATATAGGGGAAACTGCTATAATAAAGCAGTAATGAACTGGGCAATTTACGCAATTTTATCGGCATTTTTTGCCTCTTTGGTTGCTATCTTTGGGAAGATCGGTATCCAGGGGGTAAACAGTAATTTGGCGGTTGCGATCCGTACGATCATAATCGTGTTTTTTGCTTGGGCCTTAGTGCTTTTGGAAGGCACAGCCAGCCAACTGACAAAAATTTCCAAATATTCTTATTTGTTTATAGTTTTGTCAGCTATTGCCACAGGGTTGTCCTGGCTGTTTTATTATAAAGCGTTGCAGTTAGGGCAGGCATCGAGAGTGGCGCCCATAGACAAATTAAGCGTCGGCTTAACTATCCTCTTGGCTTTTATATTCCTGGGTGAAAGTCCGACATTCGGCAACGTCTTGGGCGGAGCGTTAGTGGTAGCAGGAGTATTAGTAACAGTATTTGTAAAATAATATGGATAAAGAAATTGTAGTGGCGGTTTCAGGAGGATTCGATCCTATACATCCCGGACACGTGCGTCTGCTTAAGGATGCCAAGGCTTTGGGTGACAAATTGGTCGTGATTTTAAACAACGATAACTGGCTTCAGAAAAAAAAGCGATTTACGTTTATGAAAGAACGGGAACGCAAGGAAGTTTTGGAAGCGATTAAATATGTAGATGAGGTGGTTATCTCCAAACACAAACACGATGCCGCGGATATGAGCGTGACCGAAGAATTGCGACGCCTGCGTCCGGATATTTTCGCTAATGGCGGCGATCGGACCCGTAAAAACGTGCCGGAAGACGCGGTATGCAAACGAATCGGATGTAAAATGGTTTTTAACGTGGGCAAAGGCGGTAAAATTCAATCCAGTTCGGAGCTGGTGGATAAGGCGACCAAAGCCGCGCCTCGAAAAGTAAACGTCAAAATAAAAAAGAGATGAACTCCTGGCAGTTATTTACGGAAACAAAAGATATCTGGAACCGGATGCTGGATGACATAGATAAAGCACAAGATACAATAGAACTTGAGCAGTATTCATTTTGGGATGATACGATCGGTCGCAAGTTTTTGAAAATGTTTGAAAAAAAACATCATCAAGGCGTTAAGATTCGTTTAATTTGCGACGGCTATGGCAGTTATCCATTGTTTAATTCAGCTTATGTGGCAAAATTAATCAAACTCGGGGTGGAAATTGTTCCGTTTAATCCCGTAAGCTTAGTGCGGCCATCGAGTTGGTTTTTCCATCTGCATAAAAAAACTTTAATCTTGGATTCTAAAATAGCCTGGACTGGAGGTTTGGGACTGAAAAATAAATTTATGAATTTTAAAGATACCATGGCCAGGCTCGAAGGGCCGGTAGTGGCCGATATCTTGAAAAGTTTTGAAACCGTCTGGCGGGCGGTCGAGGAAAAAAATTATTATCACAGCCCGAAGTTGATACGCGAATCCCAGGATCTGAAATTTCTAGTGAATTATTGTGGTTACGGGCGAAAAGAGATTTATGAACAGATGCGACAAAATATTCAGAACGCGGAAAAAAGTATTTACCTCACGACTTCTTATTTTTTTCCGGATCGTAATTTTTTCCAGCTGATTTTAGATAAAGCCCGGTCCGGCCTGGATGTAAAAATCATACTGCGCGGGCAAGACGATGAATTTTTGCCAGTCAGATTTTCCACTTCTTATTTTCATAAAGCCCTGAAGGCCAACATCGGCATTTATCGTTATGAATCGGCTATTATCCATGCCAAAACTGCGATCGTGGACGGGAAGTGGGCCACTATCGGCAGCAGCAACCTTGATAAATTCAGTTTTTATTACAACATGGAGGCCAACATCTCTTCCCGAGAGCCACAGTTTGTATCGGAAGTTGCTCATCTTTTCGCTGAAAACCTTAAAAATTGCCGCCAAATTATGCTTAAAGATTGGGAAAAGAGGCCTGTATTTGAGAGAGTTATGGAAGTAGTCTCATGGCCAATTCACAACTATTTGTAGTACAATATTCAAGATGAATAAACTTATTTTAATTCGCATTATATTCTTCCTGTTTGTAATTTCAGGGGCTTATTTTCTTTATCACAATCAGCAAAAACCGCAAGTTCCAGTCCCAATCACAGCAAAGGCCCAATCATCCCAAACAACATCGCAAACAAACCCACCGCCACCAGTAGAGGATTTGGTGAAACAAAGCTCCAGGCAAGAAGCGCCGCCCAAGCAGTCTGCAAAAAATGCTATCAGCACTGAACCTCAAAAAGATATCTGCGTCGGAGACCAAACATTTACTTGTTATGAAGATCATTATAAACTTTTGGTAAAAAATAAAGGTGTGGTCGCGGCCTTCGCTGATCTGAAAGCCAGGTATGATAGCAACGGTTATATAAAATCCCAGTGTCATCCCATAACCCATGTGATCGGCAATGCCGCAGTCGAAATATATTCGGACGTGGGCAAGGCATATGCGAAAGGAGACAGTTTTTGCTGGTCCGGTTATTATCACGGCGTGATGGAAGGTATTATTGGAAAAATTTCCCGTTCAGCTTTGGCCAGCAAGATGGATGGAATATGCGACAGTATTCCGGGCAAAGCGGCATATAGTTTTGATTATTATAACTGCGTGCACGGCTTAGGGCATGGCGTAATGGCTATTACGCAGGATGAATTATTTGAATCCTTAATTCTCTGCGATAATTTGGTAGGGACCTGGGAACAATCCTCCTGTCATGGCGGCGTTTTTATGGAAAACGTCATAGTCGATAACAAAAATCATTTCACAAAATATTTAAGGCAGGCAGAACCTCTGTATCCCTGCACCGCTGTGGCTGATAAATACAAAGGCACGTGCTATCTGATGCAAACTTCGTATATGCTCAAGGTCACGAACAGTGATTTTAGCAAGGTGTTTGAGCTCTGCAGCCAGGTCGGGAATTTTGCCACCACTTGTTACCAAAGCCTGGGCAGAGATGCTTCCGGGCGCAGCATCAGCAATGTCGAGGCCACCAAAGCCACTTGTTATCTGGGTAAAAATTATGATCAGAAATCAAACTGCATCGTGGGTGCGGTTAAGGATTTTGTTTCTTACCATCATTCGGATGTCCAGGCGAAAAAACTATGTGCTGCTCTCGAAACCGACATGCAACCAACTTGTTTTGGCACAGTGGAAAGCTATTATAAAAATTTTAATTAATGAGTCTTCGCGCTTGTGTTTTCCAGCAAAATATACTACAATCTGACTTGAGGAAAACCTCTTTTTTAATTGCCTGAAATGCGTAAATCAAGACTTTACATAACATTTTTACTAATTGCTTTGCTTACGGCAGAAGTAGTTTATATAGTTATTCCCCAGGGAAGTAAAATCAATCTGAAACCCCTGAAAATTAACTATGTAAAGCCGCTTAATTTAAAGCTTGGTTTGGATTTGCAAGGCGGCACGCATTTGGTATACGAGGGGGATCTTAAAGACATACCGGCTGAGGCACAGAGGGATGCCATGAATTCCGCCCGCGACGTGATCGAAAGACGAGTTAATGCTTTTGGTGTGTCTGAGCCCTTGGTCCAAGTTTCCGGCAATAACCGAATTATTATCGAGTTGCCGGGCGTGAAAGATATCAAAGAAGCTATCGCATTGATCGGCCAGACGCCATTTTTAGAGTTCCGGGAAGAAAATGCCAACCCTACTGCTAAACCAGATGCCACTGGTAAAGTGGTAGTAGGCGCGAATGATATGTTTAAACCCACAGGACTTTCCGGCAAACAATTTAAGCGCGCAGTATTGGAATTTGATCCGCGGACCGGAGTACCACAGATATCTTTACAGTTTGACGCGGAAGGCACCAAACTATTTGCAGAAATTACCACGCGCAATGTGGGGAAACGGGTAGCTATTTTTCTCGATGGACAGATTTTGTCAGCGCCTACGGTCCAAACTGCGATTACGGACGGCAAGGCTGTGATCAACGGTCAATTCACCGTGGCTCAAGCCAAAGAATTGGTGACAAGATTGAACTCCGGCGCGCTTCCAGTGCCTATCAAGCTGATTTCCCAGCAGAATGTCGGAGCGACTCTGGGTCTGAAATCCGTACAGAAAAGCGTGGCCGCGGGCTTGATCGGATTTGCGATCGTGGCTTTATTTATGATTATTTACTATCGGCTGCCCGGGTTTTTGGCAGTTATAGCATTGGCTATTTACACTTTCCTGACCCTGGCCATATTTAAATTATTTGGAATAACACTAACGCTAGCTGGAATCGCTGGCCTTATTTTGTCTATAGGTATGGCTGTGGATGCCAATATTTTGATTTTCGAGCGCATGAAAGAAGAATTGCGCAAAGGCAAGACATTATTTCAGGCTGTGGAAGACGGATTCAACCGCGCCTGGCTCTCTGTCCGAGATTCCAATTTTTCCAGCTTGATTACTACAGCCATCCTGGCTTATTTCGGCTCCAGTATTGTCCGTGGATTCGCCATTACCCTGGCTTTAGGTATTTTAGTTTCCATGTTCACGGCCATTACCGTAACCCGGACTTTCCTGCGTCTTTTGGTCGGCCACAATATTTTGATTCATCACTGGCTCTACGGAGTGCGGACAATGTCGGAGGAAAAACCCAATGCTTAATATAATGAAGTACTACAAATTTTGGATGGGAGTGTCAGCGGCGTTATTGATCGTGGGGATTGTTTGTCTGGCTGTTTTTGGACTGAGGCTGGGAATTGATTTTAAAGGCGGAACCTTGACCCAGGTGGCGTTTAAAAACAACCGTCCGACGATTACTGATATTCAATCCGCATTGCGAGAAAAAGGTTTTAATGACGCGCATATACAGCCGGCAGGGGATAAATCTGTGATTATCCGCACCGGGCCCGAGGAAAAAGAAGCGCATGACAAACTCCTCAAAGCATTATCAGATAAATTCGGCGGAGTAACAGAAGAGCAGTATACCTCTATCGGACCTGTTATAGGCAAAGAATTGCGTTCCGGCGCGTTCGTGCAGCTGATCTTGGTGTCTCTGGGTATTATCCTTTACATCGCCTATGCTTTCCGCAAGGTTACCAGACCGGTTTCCTCGTGGCGGTTTAGCATAGCAGCCATTCTGGCCCTGCTTCATGATTTGTTTATCGTTTTGGGTGTATTTGCTATCCTGGGCAAGTTTAAAGGCATAGAAGTTGATGGTTTGTTCGTCACAGCCATGCTTACGATTTTAGGATTTTCAGTGCATGATACCATCGTAGTGTTTGACCGGATCCGCGAAAATTTGCGGGTACGCGCGGGCCAGTCTCTGGCTGAAATTATAAACAGCAGTATTAATCAAACCTTGGTTCGATCCATCAACACTTCCTTAACTGTAATATTTGTTTTACTGTCATTATTCCTCTTCGGCGGGGAAACTATCCGATACTTTGTTCTGGCTTTGCTAATCGGTATCGCGGCCGGCACTTATTCTTCGATCTTTATCGCCAGCCCGATCCTGCTCATCTGGCACAACTGGGATTTGCCCCGAAAATAATTCCCATCGCGAGCGACTGCTTTTACACTTTAGGATTAAGTTCTGGCAGTCGCGTGGCGATCTTGAGAAGAGATTGCCGCGTCGTCCCGCACTTTAAGCATTCGCCCAAAAACGGGACTTCTCGCAATGGACGGATTTACAGCTTTTTTTGCTGGTGCTATGATTAAATCGTCTATAAAACTAAATGGAAACAAACGATCAATCACATAAATTCGTTTTTTTCGCCCCAAAAGTGCTCAGGAGCATTATTGGGGTTTTGTTGTTTATTGTTGTAGTTGGCAGTGTGGCCTGGTATAAGACGATAAAAGAAACGCCGAAAATGAGTCAGCAAGTGGTCACAAATCCCACAGCAGGTTGGAAAACATACTCAAATGATCAGTATGGTTTTGCGTTCAAATATCCAAATGATTGGACGCTGACAGATATCAGTAATGGTAGTAGGAATGTATTCCCGCCCACATTTACAGGTGTTAATTTGAGAAAAAATGGATCAGATAAAGATATTATTGGAATAGATTTTTTCTCAGCGGACGAAGATTTACTGCAAGGATCGTCATTCGGCGCTGACCCGAGTACTGACGCGAAGATTGGAGGAGTTAGTTGGAAAGCTATAAAGTTTTCTGATTGTTCTCCGGGTAGCTGTCCACCGCATGATTCGTTATCGATTACGACGAAAAATAATAACAATAATAAATACTATCAGATTACTCTTTATCCAAATGACACAGCTAATATAAATCCTATCTTTACATCAATTTTAGATACATTTAAGTTTTCTGAGAAAATAGTTCCAATAACCGGAACTCTGCAGGGAACAGCAACGAACGGAAGTTTGATAAACATTGACGTTTATTCTCCAAGTAAAAACGCTCACAACGGAGGTAGAACAGATTCTTCGGGTCATTATAATGTAAAAGTTTTGCCCGGAGTTTATGAAATTTATTATTTCCGTGATGGCGAAAGTTCCAAAAACAAATATTTCGTAAAATCGGTCACAGTAAAAGCCGGCCAAACAGTCAATCTGAATTTTAACGTAGATACTTCAACACTACTCACTATGGATTTTTGACCCGTCTTTAAACATTCAATATTTTGGTCTTACAGTTGAGAAGAAAAAATTTCCTTCCCTGGAAGAATATCTTAAATCGAATACCGTCGGCGATCGCGATCGCGACCTTAAAACCGTCAAGCGTAATCTATATGGTATGGACGGCCTTGAGGTTTATGGAATATATCATTCTTACGAGAGCCCTTATTATCGGGATCAATTTTACTGGATGACGAGAGATAATATTTTTATTTTCGGCCTCAACCCAATTATTGAAAAACATATAAGCGCTGGGGATTATGACCTTATTCCGTCTCTCGGTAGTTGCGGTAGTGATTTAGGTTGCCTGCGATCGTCACTGCATAGTATTGATCCTGATATTAATATTGGGGTATATAATCAAATCCTTTCCACCTTTAAATTTACTAAATAAAAAAAGAACCCTTTGAAGTTTGGGTTCCAAAGGGTCGGAAGCCGCCTCGTTAGGCGGTTTTTGTGTGCGGGCCAGGCAATTGTTGTTTTTTTGCAAGTCGCATTTCCTTGATCACCTCGGCAAAGTCCTCACCAGCCCCAGCACGCTTCGCAGCCTCAAAGAGTTCAGCTCCGCTAAGCTCAGGCAATTCCTCCTTCTCAGGATTGTCAATGACTTCGTCAGTTCCAGGAGAGGCTTGGGCCCTCTCTTTTCGGCGAATTTCGTCGTAGTTAGTTCGTCGGGCCTTCCGTTCAGCCCACGGACTATCATCGATCTCACTCAAGCCGTCCAGTAAATTTGGTGTTTCTTTTCCCATATTATAATTTTAACATATTCGCGAATTCAACAACTAAGTGCAACAGCCCTTCTTAAAGACTTCTAACGGAGTTTGGTATTTCAAGGATTTTCTTGGCCGGTTGTTAAGCAATTTTTCAACTCGTGTAATTTCTTCTTCCGTAACTGTAGCAAAGT
>DASWFI010000132.1:0-4346 GCA_036394315.1 Patescibacteria group bacterium | reverse complement strand
GGAGCAGGTTGCCCGTCTGGAGCATCAGCGGGATTCTTGGTTCGGACCTCTTCAGGACTTCATAAAAGAGGCAGAAAACCTAGGAGAAATAGCAGTCTCACCTTCCCTTCTACCTAAAAAATCAGCTGCATTAAAAATCTTTGGTTCGAACCTGTTTTTGAAAGATCGTAAAATTGAATCTGTGCCGCAAAATCAATGGACTGCACTTAGTGCAGCCCAGGAAAAAATATCTAAAATTGAATTAAGTTGTCTATTGGCTGGGGAGGAAGGATTCGAACCTTCGGATGATGGATTCAGAGTCCATTGCCTTACCGCTTGGCTACTCCCCAAAGATCCTGAAATAAATTCAGGATTGTGTTTATTTTACCATTAAACTGTATTTTATTAAAGCCAATAGAGACTCGATTTGCCCTTTGAAGTTCATATGCTTGCCTTCGGTTTTAGTTCGAGGTTGATATGAGATCGGGACTTCTACTATCTTATAACCGGCTTTCGAAACCTTAGCCGTCACCTCAGGCTCGAAACCAAATCTTTGAGATTCAAGACTGGGGATTACCTTATCCAACACTTCCCTATCGAATGCTTTATAGCAAGTCATGAGGTCAGTGATTTTTTGGCCCGTCAAAAAACTTCCGATTTTCGTAAATAATTTATTAAATAAACTGTGCCAAAAACTCAAACCCTGACTGGGTTTGAGATAACGCGAACCATAAACCACTTTCGCTCCGGCTTCCACTATTGGCTTGAGGACTTGTTCGATTTCAGCAGGATCATATTCCAAGTCTGCATCTTGGATTACGGCTATGTCTCCGGTTGCTGCCGCGAATCCGGCGTGGAGTGCTGCCCCTTTACCAAGGTTTGATTTTTGGAAACTAATTCTTATGGCCGGGTCATTTAGATTTTCTAAAAACTGCCTGGTACCATCATTGGAAAAATCATCAACCAAGATAATTTCCTTTTCCAAATTAAGCACTGAAGCCGCTTTCACCTGATCTAAAACCTGCTCAATAGTGGAGCGTTCGTTATAAACTGGAATCACGATGCTGACTTTTTTGTACATGGACTTAGTTTAACTGTTTTAGTCAAAAAAAAGAAGCCGCTCACAATGAGGGCTTAGGCGGACTTGCCGCGACGAAGCGACGCGTTGACCGGATTCGGCTTTTTATCCGGAGCCATGGCTTGCTTGAATCGTTCCATCCAGACCGCATCGATCTCGACGCGCTCCCATTTGTTGCTGCGAGGATCGAGCCGTTCGGCAAAGTGAACCTCAGTGGGTCCTCCATCAGGAGCCGAGGCACAGACTATGATGATCGCTGGGACTTTTGGCTCAGTCCAGATGTCGTCGACGCGCTGCGGGGACGCGGGAGTGTTGCACGGTGATCGATGAAACGGTGGACCGAGACTCGACTGGTCGTACGAGTTGTTGTTCGTCACTTTCTGCGTGCTCTTCGTATTGTTGCCCTTCTTCCCGCTTGACCCGAGGATCAGGAACATCACAATAAGCACGCCGATGATAAAGACGACGGCTCCGATCATGAAGTGTGTTGTGTAGACCTTCTTCTTGGCCGGCGGCGTCAGTTTTTCCGGTTGTCCGGAATGGTCAAAGAGCGTTTCCATGTCTTCTCCCCCTTTTCCTTTCCAAATTCCCAGTTTTCGGGTACCCTTACTATACTTAATCTAAGGAGTAAAATCAACCATGTTTGAACAACTAAAAAATCTCAACAACTTGCGAAAACAAGCGGCGGAGCTGCAAAAACAGCTGGAAGCGGAAAAAGTCACCGCCACTTCTTCGGACGGAACAGTAACACTCACCATCAACGGCAGCCACGAGTTGCTCGACGTCAAGATCAACTCCGAGCTTTCAGCAATAAACAAAGATCAGCTCGCCGGTTCTTTCAAAAATGCTTATGCCAAAGCTGAAAACGAACTTAAATCCATCCTTGCCAAAAAATTTCAAGGAATGATTTAAATTTCCCTCCCCTCCATGGGGACGGATTAAGGAAGGGGTGAAAACCCTGGAATATACCCCCTCCTAACCTCCCCCTTTAAGGGGGAGGAATCCGGTTGAAAACCCAAACTAAATAAGCTATAATCATAGAGGCTTACAAGAGCCTCTTTTTATAATTAGAATTTTTAAACTATGCTAACTGAATCTTCGATTTTTGCTCTTTCGCTTATTGCGGGAGTTGCTGCTATCGCTTATGGCCTGTTTCTCACCAACCAGGTTTTGAAAAAATCCGCTGGCAATGAAAAAATGCAGGAAATTGCCGCTGCCATCCAGCAGGGCGCCAATGCTTATCTTGCCCGCCAATACAAAACTGTAACCGTAGTCGCAGTAGTACTTGCAATCATCATTGTTAAATTTTTGGGCTGGCACACAGCCTTAGGTTTCCTCATCGGCGCCGTGGCCTCAGCGGTTGCTGGTTTTATCGGAATGTACGTCGCGGTTCGTGCCAATGTGCGGACAGCAGAGGCAGCCCGGCACGGATTAGAACCGGCATTTTCTTTGGCTTTCCGAGGAGGCGCAGTTACCGGACTTTTTGTAGTCGGTTTAGGCTTGCTTTCTGTATCATTGTTTTATCACTTTACCGGTGATCTTAAAGCCCTGGTGGGCCTAGGGTTCGGTGGTAGTTTGATTTCCGTTTTTGCCAGACTTGGCGGCGGCATATTTACTAAAGGTGCTGACGTGGGTGCTGATCTCGTGGGTAAAATCGAAGCCGGTATTCCGGAGGATGACCCGCGCAATCCGGCGGTGATTGCGGACAACGTCGGCGACAACGTCGGCGACGATGCCGGTATGGCCGCGGATTTATTTGAGACCTACGCCGTCACTATTATCGCGGCTATGTTGCTCGGCTCAATTTTATACCCAGGTAAATCTTTATTTATAGTTTATCCCCTGGCCTTAGCCGCAGTTTCTATTTTCGCTTCTATCATCGGCACGTTCTTCGTGCGCTTGGTGGGCACTGCTATCATGACTGCCCTCTATAAAGGGTTGGTAGTCTCCGCGGTGGTCGCCGCTCTGGCTTTCTACTGGGTAACTAAGAGCTTATTTCATCCATACAACAGCGGCTTGTTTGCCTCCACTTTAGTGGGCTTAGGCGTTACTGCTGCTATGGTGCTAATTACCGAATACTATACTTCAAAAAAATTCAAACCCGTGCAATCCATTGCCGCTGCTTCCACTACCGGACACGGCACTAATATCATCACTGGCTTGGCCGTCTCCATGCAATCCACGGCTCTGCCTGTGCTGGCCATTATCGCGGGTATTCTGATTTCCTATCACTACCAAGGACTTTACGGCACAGCGATTGCCGTGGTTTCCATGTTATCCATGGCCGGCATCATCGTGGCCATAGACGCTTTCGGCCCGATCACGGATAACGCCGGCGGGATAGCAGAAATGTCAGGCTTGCCGGAAGAAGTGCGTAAATACACTGATGCACTCGATGCAGTCGGCAACACTACTAAAGCTGTCACTAAAGGCTACGCTATCGCGTCCGCGGGTTTGGCCGCAGTCGTGCTGTTTGGCTCTTATACTCAAGAACTTTCAAGCCTTGGAGTGACCGCTGCGTTTGATCTTTCCGATGTTAAAGTTTTAGTCGGCTTGCTTATCGGCGCTGCTCTTCCTTATCTTTTCGGCTCTATGGCCATGCAGGCCGTGGGTCGGGCAGGACATGCCGTGGTAGAAGAAGTCCGCCGCCAGTTCCGGGAAATTCCCGGCATCATGGAAGGCACAGCCAAGCCTGAATACGGCAAAGCCGTGGACATCGTGACTAAAGCTGCTATCAAAGAAATGATAATTCCTGCCCTGCTTCCAGTCGTAGTACCTGTCGTAGTCGGCATCACACCTTTCCTCGGAGCCAAAGCATTGGGCGGCGTACTAGTTGGCTCTATCGTCACTGGACTCTTCGTAGCTATCTCGATGACTTCTGGGGGCGCTGCCTGGGACAATGCGAAAAAGTTTATCGAAGAAGGAAATTACGGCGGCAAAAAATCATTTGCTCATCAAGCCGCAGTCACTGGCGACACAGTTGGCGATCCATACAAAGACACTGCTGGACCTGCGATAAACCCGATGATCAAGATCATCAATATAGTAGCTTTGCTGATCATCAGTTTCCTAGTCTAAATTACTACATAAAACTAGCAATAAACGCCTCATATACATGTGAGACGTTTATTTTTGTTGGCGCTTATGGGCGCATTAGATAATTAGAAACTGTTATTGAAGCTGGTAAGTTAATTCTTTCCGCCGCGCAGTCATTTTAAGCTTCTGTTGGAGTTGTTCAATCCGGTGTTTGAGTTGTTTCGGATTAAGAGTAACATATTTTAATTTGAGC
>DASWFI010000131.1:0-48246 GCA_036394315.1 Patescibacteria group bacterium | reverse complement strand
GTGGGTGCTACACCACTCCTGACAAGCCTTTGCAGTTTCTTGATTTGAATATTCTAATTTACAAACCTTACATTTATAAGTCATTTTGGTAGTTTTTAGTCCACAAACTTTGAACTAGAGTAAACAAGGTTAAGCGAGGTTGTAACTAAACCCTAATTTCGAGGTTTATTGAAATAACATCTCCAACCTTTATATTTTCCTTTTTACGCACCTCGGCTTTCAGGGGCAAAAGATAGGCTCCGATTTTTGTGTCGGGGAAAATGGATGTCTTCCACATCGTCTTGCCGACCGTAACGGACACAGGTAACGATCCCCAGCCTTTTTTCATATCTCCGTAAGTTTGCTTTATGCTCTTTGATTCTTTTTTAGGCACGGTTATAAACTGCCAACCAACCATTCCTGTATATAGCCAAACTTTTGCCTTAACTTTATACATTATGCTGCTTCAAATCTTGCCTTATTCTCTGCCATCCATTTTTGCATATCGCCTGTTGGGTCTTTCATTACTTTTGGATGGGCTTCCATGTAATGAGGTTTAAGTGCGTTCATCCATTCTTCAAAAGTCTCGCCTTGGGCAGTCGCATCGCACAAATCACATTTAACTGTTTTCATAATAATTTGGTTAATAATAATTGTATTATAACAAAAAGTTCGAATCCTGTCAGGATCAAAAAAAAACACCAACAAAATTGGGTGCTTTTTATTGGCTCACCATCCTGCCTGCCGGTAGGCAGGGACAATGTTAGAACCATTATTCAGAGACAAAGTGAATATGTTTACATACCTGATTTAGTTCATTAACCCTTAATATAATTTAATTGAAGTTACTGGATGAATTTCAGCCCAACCGCCATGCTGGTTGTCTAAAACATAACTTCCTGTAACTATTACATGTTGACCGACTTTAGGAATCTTAACATTACTTTTAAAACCCTTGCATGAACTAATCGCATCCGCTTGGGTTACTGGATTAACACAGATTGGTTCTAACACCATATCTCCATTCTGATTCTTATTAGCAGGAGTCAATAAGTTCTTATATTGCGGATCTAAGGTTAAACGAATATGATAATCACCGTCTTTTTCAATCTTAATTGCCGCTATCGTTCCTGAAACTGTAGTACAGGCTTGTTTTACTTGTAAGCGTTGTGGATGATAAACATGACTCCAAAGTGTTGGATCACAAGCATTATGAACCACCGCAACCGGTACTTTTGGCTGGTAAGTTGCCAATCCCACGTACGTGGCTGCGGTCACAATCCCTAACCCTAACAAAACCTTATGGTACGTTTTCATTGTTTCCTATCTTGTTATTTTTGGAATCCCAAAATCCTCTAAAGACTTTATATCTTCTATCTGACTACATCCGTAAGAATAGCTTCACCTTTTACTAGCCAGGAGATGCCGAACAAAATTATTGCCGACGATTCCAGCCAGAAAAGGGGGGAAAAATTGAATACGAGTGAATCCGAAGGCAAAAGTTTTAAGGACAAGGCTAAAACCATGCAGGCAAGAATACCGAATCCGCACACGGTATAAATAATGTTACGTTTTTGTTTTTGAATGGTTGGCGTTTTAGTAGGATCAGTTTTACGGAATAGCACCAGGGCAAAAAAAGCGAGAGTTAAAAATAGCGAAACGGAGAAAAAGATATGGAAATTTCCTATAGTTATTTGATGTGCACTCGCGTTCGCTGGTCTCGTTGGAAAGAAGGCTGTACCAACGGCAAAGATGGTGGCGAATTTTCCTGCGATATCGTCAACAAGTTCGTAGCCTCGATACGAAACCAAAAACACGCCGATTGCACAGAGGCTGCCCACAAACACGTCTCGCATAACAGTATAATAGTAACTACTTATCGAAACTTCGATGCCTGGCCCGCTTAAGATTATTTTTCCGAATACCAAGACAAACGGCAGAGCGATGCCAATAATACCTATGGCCTTGCGCAAGCCTAAATACGAAAGCACAAGCGAATTATTGGGGGTCGACAGGTTTTTCATAAACGTGACGTTTTGTTTATAACGAGCTTAGAATAATTATAGCATTAACAAAAACACCAGCTTTCACTAATGTCTTTTGCTTTGTGAATTTTTATCGTTGTACTGGTGATATACCTAGATCCTTACAAATTTTCTTTGCTAAAAAGTCATTGATTTCATTATGTCTGGGAACAGTAGAAATTCTCTTGGTTTCCGGATTGAAAAATACACTGTGGTTACCACCTTCACGAACGAATACGCATCCTTGCTTTGAAAGATGGCGAATCAAATCCGTACGCTTCATTTATACGGACAGTTTTAATGGTTCTCTAATTACTGAACCAGTTGTTTCTTTTCTGCTCATTGCTCGATTAACTTCAATAACTAAAGTTAAGGCTTCCTTCAAGTTTTCTTTAGCCTCTTTCAAGGTTCGGCCCTGGGTATTTACGCCCGGGATTTCTTCAACCCAAGCTGAAAACCATTTGCCGTGTTTTTGATAGATTGCTGTAAATTGTTGGATCATATGAATAAATATTATCACCTCAATAAACTCAAGTCAATTATAGCAAAACACTAACCTTAGGAACGTTTGACGTTCTAAGCTAGTGTCCTTTGCTGGCTCGCAGACTAGTGCCATGATAGAACACTGGCAAGCCTACAGGGCGACCGATTGGCAGAAGTTAATGCCAGCATATGATCTAACAATGGAAAATTTGAAGGAATTGTTAGTAGTCGCTTGATGGAGTGGCAATATTAACCATAGAGTTGACTATGAGTACCAATGTTTACGAGCTTTATTGTTTCGACATCAATTTCCTCAAAAATAGTTCGTATATCACCAGTAACATCAAAGCTGCGGTAACCTAGATATTCTCCAGTTAAAGCGTGGTTGTTTAGTTGTTTATCTGTTTTATTTCTTTGAAAGAGTGCCAGTTGATAGTAAAACTTTGCTTGTAACTTCGGCTGCATCATCTTAAATGCTTTGTCGAATTTTTTATGAGTTAGAATTCTCATGCTACTTGGAAAGGTGGGCCTTTAGTTCGGCGATAGAATTAAACGGACCGCTCACATTCCTTCCAGTCTTTTTATCCTTTTCAATCTCTGCTATCCAACTTTTCATATAGGGGGTCATTTCTTCGCCTAGACTCACACTAAAAGTTTCGGTTTTAATAAAATTACGCAGTGAAGCATTAACTATAGTGCTTAAAGACAAACCTAAACGGCCTGCGAGCTTAGCAGACTTGTCTTTAATATCTTGGTCAACCTTTATATGCATTGTGGTTTTCATAGGTAGAATTACTAATTAAATATACCGTTAGTGTATACAACGGCTATATAGTTGTCAAGCGAGTCTAATCATTCCAATCACTGTTTAGTTTATCACAAAATGAAAAAGCACCACTTTTACGTGATGCTGTTTCATTTGGCTCGGGCGGCAGGGATCGAACCTGCGACAGGGTGATTACATTTGGTCTAAAGTTGCCTTTAGTATGGACTATATCATAACCCGTTTAAGGGTCCGAGGCGCTTCGGCCCCGCTACTTGCGGGGACTACTCCATTACGGATAGTCTCTACACCTTCCTTGAAATGATTCAAAGCTTGGCTCGGGATTACCTCTGAGAGGCTTCCCCGAATTCACCTCGTTTTTCAACCTGGCTTTCACCAGGAAGCTGCGTTACTACACAGTCACCTGCTCTACCGCTGAGCTACGCCCGAACGATAGTAGACCGTCAAATCTTAACAAATTTTCAGGTTTTTTTCAAGCCTTAACTCGGGCCAATTTATTGCGTGCCGCTACTATGCCGTAAGAAACAATTCCCAGGAAGACCAAGCCTTCGATGCAAGTCCGGGTCATATGCGCAGGTTTGCTTAGGACCAGGTAGAAACCCGAAATCAACATCAACGCGACCAATGTATACGCTACGTTTAATTTAGGTTTGGAAGGGTAAAAATAAATAATCCCTGTCCAAATCAGGCTTGCTACCGCTACAGTTATGTGAATAAGTAATATCATTTATTTATTATAGCATCAATTGAAACTGTGATGCTAAAGACTAGAATAATTATGAGGGAAAGCAGGAACATTTTGCGTGCCCAAGCCTTGTCGTCGATATTTGTTTTGAACCCTTGGATTCCAAACCAAAGCCAGGTAAGACCCATTAGGCTAATTATTGTTAGATAAAAATATCCCGAGTATTTGAAAACAAAAAGCAAGACAGTGGTGGTGATAAATAGCAGGATATAAATCAGGATGTTAATTTTAGTAATCCGGACTCCTTTTTTGACTGGGAGCACTGGGATGCCGGCGGCGGCATAGTCATCGAGCCTGCGAATGGCAATTGAGTAGAAATGCGGCATTTGCCAGGCGACTAATATCGAAAACAATAATAGTGCACCAAGATCAAATTTATTTGTGACTGCTGTGTACCCCACTACCGGCGGCACGGCACCGGCAATAGCACCCACGAGCGTGGCATGAACCGATCGGCGCTTAAGTGGCGTATAAAGAAAAACATAAACCAAGAACCCAACAAGAGCAGTGATAAGCGCTGATTGATTGACATGATGATGTAAGGCGACAATCCCCAGCAACAATAAAATTATCGCGAAAATGAAAGCGTGGTTTTTCGAAACCGTCCCTGTGACTATGGCGCGGTTTTTGGTTCGCTCCATCCGTTGATCTATATCGCGATCCCAGATATTATTGATAACGCAGGCCGAAGCGACCACAAATGAGAGACCCATAAGCATGGCCAAAAATAAAAACCAGTTAATATGACCTTTCGCCGCCATAAAAAACCCAGCGGCCGCCGTGATGGCATTACCGTAAATAATTCCCGGTTTAATTAAGTTATAATAAATTTTGAACATTTGTTTATACAATACCCTCCCCCTATTCTGAGGAGGGATAACTGCAGGTTATCTCTACTTATGTATCCCCTCATCATGTATTATTTGTGCTTCTGTGGGCATATGATAACTCAAATTTTGCATAATCCAAAGACTGCCGACAATGACGATGAATATGATAGAGCCGGTGGAAAATAAAGCATACAAATTCCACCTGGGTTTCGATTCTTGCCCTAAGTGCAAAAAGAATATCAACTGCACCCAAAGCTGGATGAATGCCAATCCCATAATTACCAATACTAAATCCCATCCGATAAGTAAATGCTGCGCCACCACGAAATAAGCCATCAAAGTTAACCCAATGGATAGGAAAAATCCGAGTGTATAGGACTTAAATGTATTGGAATTTTGTTCTTGCATAATTTTAAACGTGGCCCATCAAATATACGATAGTAAAAATAAATATCCAAACAACATCCAAAAAATGCCAGAATAAAGTTAACCGGATAATTTTAGAACTAACAAAAGGAGTTATCCCTTTAAACCAAACCAAAATGATGGAAAACATCATCCACAATAATCCGATGGCGATGTGAAGACCATGCGTGCCGACCAGAGCAAAGAATGAGGATAAAAAAGCACTTCTTTGCCAAGAGGCTCCTTCAGCAATTAACTTACTGAATTCCCGAAACTCCATGACCAAGAATGACAACCCCAATAGAAAGGTTATGGAAAACCAAATCAAAACCTGATTTTTAGCTGATCGTCGAAGTGCTAGCAAGCCTAAGCCCGCGGTATAACTGCTGGTCAGCAAAATAAGGGTTTCGATCAACACGAACGACAGATCGAAAAGCTGTCCAGCAGATGGACCGCCTGCTGTATTGCGCGACAGTACCGCGTATGTCGCAAACAGAATGGTAAATGACAAAAGATCCGTCATCAAATAAATCCAAAAACCTAAGAGTGTTTTTTCTTGAGCTTCTTCGTGGTTCATTTTTTTGCCTCCATTCTTGCAACCTCTGCCGCTGGGATTACATATTCTGTTTCTTCGTCCAAAGCACGAATAATCACACATGCAATGGAACCGATGATACCTAGTACGGCAAGCCAAACGATGTGCCAGACTATGGCAAATCCCGCCAAGAATACAAGAGCAGAAAGATAAATACCCATTGCGGTATTTTTCGGCATTATTATATCTTCGTATTTTTTCTCTGACCCCTGCTCCTTGTCCCTTACTCCCTGTTTCATTTCCCAAAAGGCGTCGCGGGTATTCACTTTCGGAATGATCGCGAAATTATAGAATGGCGGCGGTGAAGAAGTAAACCACTCGAGCGTGCGTCCGTTCCATGGATCCCCGTTTGTATCCATGTTTTGCTTTCTTTGTTTAATGCTTAAGATTATTTGTAATACTTGCAGCGCTGCTCCGCATGTAATGATGGCGAAACCTGATGCCGAAATTATGAATAATGGCTGCCAGCCGGTAGACAGATCATATTGATCCAGGCGCCTGGTCGCACCCATAAAACCTAAAATGTATAAAGGCACGAAACTTACAAAAAATCCTATAATCCAGCACCAGAAAGCTGATTTGCCCAGGCGTTCATTGAGCTTAAATCCCGTAACCTTCGGAAACCAGTAAGTGAATCCCGCGAAAATACCAAACAGCGCTCCGCCGATAACCATAGTATGAAAGTGGGCCACTAAAAACAAACTGTTGTGAAGTTGAAAATCAGCTGGAGGTGTGGCCATAAGCACTCCAGCCATGCCGCCAAATGTGAAGGTACTGAAAAATCCCAAAAACCAGAACATAGGTGAACGGAAAATAATCCGGCCGCGGAACATCGTGAATATCCAATTAAACACCAGAGCACCGGTCGGGATCGCGATAATCATAGTCATGATGCCGAAAAAAGCGTTCACATTCGCCCCAGCTCCCATGGTAAAAAAATGATGCAGCCATACCAACATTGACAGCAGGGTAATCCCAAAAAGTCCCAATACCGTGGATCTATAACCGAATAATCTTTTTTGGCTAAACGTCGATACCACCTCTGAAAAAATCCCGAACGAAGGCAACATCAATATGTACACTTCAGGATGTCCCCACATCCATATGAGATTGACATACATCATAGGATTTCCTCCCAAATTGGAAGTAAAAAAATGCGTGCCAATTAAACGGTCCAGAGACAGCAGAACCAAGGTGGCGGTGAGCAATGGGAAAGCAGAAATAATTAGAACCATGCTGCAAAGCGAAGCCCACACAAACATCGGCATTTTCATGAGCGTCATACCAGGGGCTCGCATCTTTAGGATGGTTACTAGAAGATTGATACCTCCCAGCAGACTCCCCAACCCTGAGATCTGTAAACTCCATATCCAATAATCCACCCCCACCCCGGGACTGTATTCCAATCCTGAAAGCGGCGGGTACGCTAGCCAACCCGTAGCGGCAAAAGATCCGCCTATGACAAAAAAAAGATTTATAAATATGACGCCTGCAATATACAGCCACAGGCTTAAAGTATTTAAAAACGGAAACGCCACGTCTCTAGCGCCTATCTGCAAAGGGAGAATATAATTCATAAGCCCGAACATAAATCCCATGGTGACGAAGAAAATCATGATCGTGCCGTGTGCCGTAAATATCTCCTGGAAATGAGTAGAACTAAGACCCAGAGGAGTCCCGGCCAAGAAAGCTTGCTGGGCCCATATCATGCCTGCATCCAGTGCGCCGCGAAAGAGCATGAGGGCTGCGACAATGATATATATGATCCCGATTTTTTTAGGATCTGTGGAGGTGAGCCATTCATTCCAAATCCATTTCCAGCGTTTGTAGTATGTCAAAATCCCAGCTACACCCAATCCCCCCAAGGCAATCGAAATAGTAGCTCCCCACGTGTACCATTCGTGAGGGAGTGCTGCTAAAGTCAATTTTCCAAAAATTAGTTCTTGCATACTAATGCATGTGCTCCGGCATCGTAAATTTCATAATTATATTAGAGAATAAATTATCTTCTGTCGAAGCGTAGGTAACTTGTGCATTATTTTTACTTGGTTTGGCTAACATATCGTACTCAGCCATAGATAATAGTTTCGATGATTTTTTTACTGAAACGAGCCAAGTGTTAAAATCCTTAGCAGAGCTGGCTTTAGCCGTAAACCGCATACCCGCAAACCCCTCCCCACTGATATTAGTAGACATGCCTCTATATTCGCCCGCTTCGGAAGCCTGTAAATGCAGTGAGGTTTTCATGCCATTCATGGCATACATCTGCCCCCCTAATTGCGGGATCCAAAATGAATTCATGGGCGCGTCAGCAGTGATTTCAAAATTGATTGGGGTATTTATTGGAAACTGGATGTAATTTATGGTGGCGATGTTTTGCTCCGGATAAATAAATAACCATTTCCATTGTAGAGCTACTACTTGGATGGTTATAGGTTTAGTATTCGATACTATAGGTTTACGCGGATCCAGCGCATGGCTGCTTTTCCAGGCTATCGTGCCCAACATGATTATAACTACACAAAGCACTGCCAACCAAGCAAACTGGAGGAGCCCATTTTTATCAAAGTTGGGTGTGTATTTAGAATTATTGCCTGCGCGGTACTTCCAGGCAAAAAGAAAAGTCATGACCAGTGCCGGTACGACTGCAATCAGCATCAGCGATACTACTCTGATTATTAAATCCTTCTGCTCCCCTGCTATCAATCCTTTGGGGTTCAACACAGCAATGTTATTGATGAAAAAACTAAACATTTGTTTTTTGGGTTTTGGCTAGATCAAATTCTGAATTTTCCAGTTTAGCCATAATCGGCACGGTGAAAATAAAGCTGGATCCCTTCCCCTCTCCTTTGGATTCAACCCAAATTTTTCCCTTGTGCTGTTCCACTATCACTTTCGCGACGTACAATCCCAGCCCCAAGCCTGAGGAATTTCTGGCAGCATTCTTTCCCCGGTCATATTTTTCGAAAATTTGACTGATCTGACTTGGGGCAACTCCCTTACCGGAATCCGTAACTTTGACCATCAAATCTTTTTTGGTTTTGCTTAAACTCACTTTCACCTGGCCTTGCTTGGTATATTTAATCGCATTATCGATCAGATTGTTGATGACTTGCCTCAATTTTTCCTTATCAGCAGTAATCACTGGAAAAGCTTCTTTGGGTTTTTCGAAAACTATGGCCAATTTCTTCATTTCTGCCTGAGGCAATAACTGATCGATGGTAATCTGCGTTATATCTATAAGGTCAGTCGGCTGGAAAATAAATTCCATCTTGCCCCGTTCGATGCGGGAAGCATTCAATAAATCGTCAATCAGCGAGATCATGGAGTTATTCGTGGACATGGTTTTGCGCAATTGCTGTTTTACCGATTCATCGAACTTGCCATAATCACCGTCCAAAATCGCAGCCAGATACCATTTGATAGTAGCAGGAGGTGTTCGTAGTTGATGTGAGGCAATCGTGATAAAATCCGCCCGCGCTTTATCCAAAATCTTAAGTTGCTCATTCGCCGCCTCTAATTTTTTGGTTAACTCTTCTAATTTTTCTCGCTGTTTTACTTCACGAATAACACTTCTAATAAGGAAAACGCCGAAGATTAACACCAGAAAAAATTCTACTACCCTTAATAAAATTACCGATACATTTTGTGCTATTAAAAGTTCAAAAAGAGTTACAACAGATAGGACGAAAACCAAAATTTCCGTTGAAATAACTTTTACTCCCAGAAATCTGTGTTTGATCATTACATAACTTGTGAATGCAATAAAAGGAAAAGTAAAAATCGCTCCATAAGGAATAAAGTGTATATTTTGTAAAAAAACTGGAAAAATAAAATTAAAGACAATATAAAGCGTAAAGGTGATGATCGTACCAATTAAAATATAATTATACTGACTCCTATTTTCCTGGTTGGCTTTTCTTCTTTTTTCTACAAAGACTACAATTCCGCTTGCTATCAATGAAACTGCAACCACCCCGAATAAAATCATCCCTAATCCAACTACATCTCCTGACTGTCCTTGGTCAGTTAATTTATTTACTTGAGTCAATGCTAGTGGAGTTAGAGTAACTAGAGAGGTTAAACCGATTATAGGCAAAACGATATATTTATATATTTTATGAAATATCATTTCCTCCAGAGGGAAAACGTAGAAGAATCTAAACAAGAAAAAACAGTACCAAACTGCAAAAAATAACTGCAATCTTAGTAACCATAAAATTAAAAATTGGTCTGTAAACTGATAAGCCAGGTAATTTGCAGTATTCCAAAGTATTGCGATCAGAGCAAACCAAAGAAATGTCCTATTGGTAATACTTTTGTGATTATTGAAAAAAACCACAAAACCCAATATTCCTATTGCGGCTATTGCGATGCCAACTGGTAGTAAATTAAAATTAGAAAAAAAATTCATTTTTTATTTTTATCTGAGTTCAGTTTATTTTTTCATAACTTCTGAAATTTGAAACCTCGAGGATCTGGCAGAAGGCTCTCCTCCATCTCCTATCCTAAATAGCATCGCAATAGTCTGATCTTGTACCCCGAATTCATTGGAGATTTCTTGATAAGCTTTTTTGATTACCTGGACTTCTTCGGAACTGAATTCCTTACTTTCATCCGCTGAAATTTTTTGCATAAAAAATAAAACACCGGTCATTGGCTGTAAACTCAGTCCCATACTTGTAACTTTGAGCCAGATTCTTTCCATTACACGGCCAGCTGCGATATAGTCCCCGCGACTATTGCCAGGAATAACCACAATCCCAAGGGCCGAAGCAGATGCGTAATTTTTTGCGTTATCCTTGGCTATTTGTTTAGTTATTCCTATTTTTTTAGCTCGCTGTGCCCACTTCCAGGATCGCAATAATTTTAACGCAAACTTTTGAGGAGGTTTCAATTCCAAAGTCTTAATATAAAAACCGTCTTTAAGTTTATCGTCTTCCTCTTTAGTCCAACGGATATGTTCGTAAAAAAAATTATGCAGGAATTCATTTTCAAAAATCAATTGCTCGTTCAGGCTGATGGGATGAGATAACTTTTTTATTTTTTCTATATCTACCAACAATCTCACCTGCCCTGCTCCGATCTCAGAAGCAGAATTAATGATCGAAGATTTTTGTTCTTCGCTTAAGTTTATTTTTTTATACACTTTACGATTCGTGGTTCTGCGAAAAATAGCTTCATAAATAGGATCGTTAACGGGAGAAGTTTGCGAAAAAATAATTGTTGCAATCCAATCCTCATTACTTGGATCCGGGAACATATTTACTTGAGTATTTAAACCTTGAACCTTTGAAGCAATCATAAAATTTTCAATAAAAGCTCCTAACGCTACCATAGAGCCTTTTTGATTATGATTGTAGAGAGAGATATCCTTCTTTGGGTCGTTAAACAAGTCAATCTTATTGCCATCGGATTTAATCTGCCAGGGCTGGCAGTTTTCACCTGAAGGGGCTAATATCGCAGCTTCTATGATTTTTTTTATTTTTTCTTCCATCATAGTCCCATTATTTTTTTAAAATTTTCTGTGACTTTGTTTCGTTGAGCTTGCGCTTCTTTAGTATTGTATTCTGAATCCAACTTTTCATCTAATGAAATCAGCGCTCTATTCCCTTCTATAGATTGCCCATTCAAAATTTTTCTAACACAATAAGCAACCGCTGATCCATTCAAAAGTGCAGCGCCTCCTAATTGTGGCCAGGAAACTATGGTTTTTCCCATCTCGAGCAATGAGTTCTGCATCTTTTCGGTTATATTTTCAGGACCAATGTGCTGTGTAATAGTTCTCCCAATCCCGAATTTATCTAAATTTAACAGCTGTTCATAACTTACATTTCCCAATCTTCCGTGGAAAAAAAGTGTATTTGGATCCAAATCATACCTTTCAACGTCGACAACTGCGTTATCTCCGTTATCAGCACCCATGACCACGGGCACTCCATATTTTTTCGCTTGCTCGCGAATTAAATATTTGACAGCGATATTATCAAGTTCGTCAATCACAATATCCAACTTTGGAGGTCCAGAGAAAAATTTCTCAATATTATTTGGATTCAAACCATCCGGAAAAATTTCTATCTCTGCGTATGGATTCAGGGCATAAATTTGACGAGCTGTCATTTCTACCTTCTTAAGTCCCAAACTTTCCACTCCTCCCCGAATTCTATTCAAATTAGTCAAAGCCAGAGCATCGAAATCTGCCAACCTCAAATGCTTAGCTCCTCCCTGTAATACAATTGCGAGAGTAACACTATTCCCAACACTTAAGCCTCCCACCCCGACCACAGAGTTATAAAACTTTTTTTGCTCTTCTTCGTTTATCAAATTCCGATTTCTGGCCGTCCGGACTCTTTGAAAATCAACGTCTTCAATCAAATGTACTAAAGTAGCCAGCCAAGGATAATAAACCCAATTACCTTGCATTATTACAGAAGAGATTTGAGCTAGCTGATCATAATAAGCTTCAAATTCTTTCTTAAAGTCTGGTGTGTAAACCTTAGTTGGATTATTGATTGCGAACAGCTCTTCATGCTGTTGTTTAAAATCATCTACTACAGTTTGAATTTTTCCCGAAGCAGAAAGCAGTTTTATTTCTTGCGCATCTGATTGTTTCGACAAATTGAAAATCCTGGGCTTGGAGTCAGCCGGAACTTTTTTGTCTTCTATTAATTTTTCTAGGTCTTTATCCATTTGTGCTTTCCTCC
Source organism: Patescibacteria group bacterium (assembly GCA_036394315.1). Taxonomy (GTDB): domain Bacteria; phylum Patescibacteriota; class Doudnabacteria; order UBA920; family O2-02-FULL-48-8; genus DASWFI01. Next base: position 35,697 of record DASWFI010000131.1, on the reverse strand, counting down.
TCCTGCAAAATGTGTTTGATGGCCATAAGACCAAAAAATTATCTTAGGAGTTACTTTATGCGGGATTGAACCATAATTATTTTTATACTCTGCATTTTTCTTCAGCAAATGTTCAACTATTAACCTTTGACATAATTTATGATGAGCAGAATTACTTTTGAAATTAGGCACAGTTTCAATGTTGATCTCGAGGTATTCATTTTGCTTGGAATCAAATTTGGTAATCATCGTAAACTTCCCCGTCACATGTTTCCTCAGCCTTTTATCCAAAAGCGCTTCCTTAACTGGTTCCGGATAAATAATTGCACCATAAAGCTTGGTCGATAAATCGCTTCTTTCATAAACATACACGAATGGCAACTCAAATAGCTCGATGCCTAATTTTCTAGCTTCAGAGCGTAAATTAATATGGCTTTTGGCAAAAGCTGCTTCAATTTGACTTAAACGAAGCACTCCCCCATTATCTCCAATTTTATACCTAAAAATAGGCATCGCGCTTCGAGCGCTGATTAAGATATTATTGTCTTCAGCTTCGAAATTCACAAACATCGGATTATACTGAGCCAGAGTTGGCAATCTTTTATTATGAAAGAGTTCTTCATACACTTCCGGGTTTTTTAAAGCCAACCGCCGAATCAAAATTGCGGCGGGCGTTTCAAAAGCCATGGCTCCCAATTCTGCTGTTCCGTAAATATTAAGCGTATCGAAATAAATATTTCTCAGCTTCAACTCTTTTGCAAGATAATCACGAAAGTTTTCCGTAAAAGCTTCAGCTGCAAAAAACAAACGCATGTGCTTGGAGAAATTTATTCCCTCCAAAATCCCTTCATCGATCACATCTTTTATAAAGGGTGGGTAACCGGCTAAAATCACATTATCAAAATGTGGGGCAGCGTTTTTTAGACTATGAGAAATTTCTTTTTTGTTTACGCCTGGTGTAATAATAGTCAATGGATATCCTCGCAAGGCGGCGTACCGAAAAGCTTGATAAGTAATTACTCCGCCGATCCAGACCCCCATACCAAAACAGTTAATCAGCAGAGTTGTGCCCTTCCTACCGTTCTTCAAAAACATTTCCGCCAGCACAGAATATTGCCAATCCAAATTTTCATCTCTTAAAAAATATGTTGGTTGTCCGGTCGAGCCTGAAGTTGAAGTAAATACGAACGGGGTCGTCTTGAAGTGCTCCTTCCAAACCAATTCAGGAATAGAGAATTTCTGAAAATAATTCTCTTTATTGATAAACGGAACTGTTTTTAAATCTTCGTAGTTTTTAACCTTTGCCGGGTCAAAAGAGTTTTGTTTTAGAAATTTAGCGTATGCCGGTACGCTTCTTACCATTTCTTGAAACAGACCTAAAGTATTTTTTCTTTGCAAAGAAAACCAGTATTCTTCCGGTTTTCGTTGGTATGATTTCAAAATTTCATCTGCTTTAATTTTACTAGGTTGCGGCATGGGCTTTTTCTTTTTTCTTTAAAAAAATCTTTTCAGCGTAGGCGTCGGCAAGACGGACAGGACTGACTTTTTCCTTTTTTGATCGATTAAAAATCGTAAGCAAAGTATTTTTGAGGTTATCAATCGAATTCAGAACTCGTTTGCGATTATACCCGCCTGGCAATAATTCATCAGCCACATCCAGCAACCCGCCAGCATTCGCTATATAATCCGGGACTTTCAAAATACCTTTTTGGAACAAAACATCTCCTATTTCTCTGGACTCCAGTTGATTGTTTGCGGTACCGGCAATAATTTTAGCTTTTACTTTATTTACATTCTCTTTAGTAATATCGTTCCCTAGCGCGCATGGACAAAAAACATCAATATCTAAATTAACTGGATCCTCTTTCGTTTCCATAACATTTTTTGTACTAGCAATTAGTTGACTGACTTTTCTTTTATCCGGATCGAAGACATGGATCTTCCCCCCGGCGTGGGACAAAAGTTTTGTTAAAAAGGTTCCGGTTTTGCCTACTCCTTTAACTGCAAAGGTTTTCCCTTCGATCTTTTCGCTGTTATACAAATAATTTAAAGCAACTTTTATGGAATTAAAAGTGCTCAAAGCGGCGAAGTAAGATGGATCCCCTGCTTGCCCGGTCTTACCGATAAAATAAGGGCTAAACTTAAGCATGTACTGGACATCCGGTTCTTCAAGCCCCACGTCCTCACCCGTATAGAATTTTCCCTTCAATTTGTCCACTTGAAGAGCATACTCTTTCAAGAGTTCACCTCGAGGTATTCCCGGTTGACCTATGATCACGCCCTTACCTCCTCCAAAAGGCAAGCCGGCAATAGCTGACTTATAAGTCATGGCTTCGGCTAACTTCAAAGCGTCAACCAATGCATCATCAGAGGACTTATAATCAGCAATTCTGGTTCCCCCCAGGGCAGGACCTAGGTTATCATTGTAGATAACAATAAAGCCTTTTAACCTTGAATTCTTGCTTAAATCAACAATTAATTTGGGTTTCTTGGGCTGTTTTTCGCTCATTTCTTACGGGATATTTGATATCATTACACACAAATAGTACTTATTTATTCTACTGAATATTGCAATAAAAATCAATGTTTTGTATACTTAATTAGTACGAAAACTAAGTATCTATTGAGATGCCAGAAAAGCAAACCAAAGTCCTAATTGTAGAAGATGATGTGACAATGCGGGAAATAGTGGTGCATAAACTGTCCACTAACGGCTTTAACGTGGTTGAGGCCGGTGATGGCGCTACGGCCATAGAAACCTGGAAAAGGGAAAAACCGGATATCGTCCTGCTCGACCTGATGCTGCCGGAGATGGACGGATTTCAGATCTTAGAAACCATGCGCAAAAGCGGTGATGCTGATGTTGCTAAAACCTCGGTTATAGTCTTAAGCAATTTGTTTAGCAAAGAAGATATCAAGAGAGCCAAGGATCTGAGTATCGATGATTTCATGGTCAAGGCTTACTATACGACTGAAGAAATCCTTACCCGCGTCAAAGACGCCTTGAAGAAAAAAGCACATCAAGTTTAAGTAACTATTATTTGATTAATGGATTGTATTTTTTGTAAAATTGTTAAAGATAAATCCTCGAGCCACAAAATTTGGGAAGACGAAAAACATCTTGCCTTTCTTTCAATTTTCCCTAACACTGAGGCTTTCACCGTTGTGATTACCAAACAGCATTATCCTTCGGATTTTTATACTCTTCCGTCAGAAATTTTCAGCGAACTAACTTTGGCTGCACGAAAAGTCGGTGAACTTCTAAATTCAAAACTTGATGATGTGGGCCGGACAGGATTGATCTATGAAGGTTTTGGCGTCGATCATGTCCACGTCAAACTTTTTCCCATGCACGGAACAAAAATGGATGCATGGAAAGCGATCAAATCGAACGTCGATAAATATTTTGAAAAATACGAAGGCTATATTTCATCTCATGACTATAAGCGTACCGATGATTCTACCTTAGCCTTGCTGGCAAAAAAAATAACAGACTAGAAAATCATAGTCTGTCAAAACCGAAAACGTTCTCGGCGTTACGATGGAAAACCGCGGTCTTGGCTGCGGTTCTTTCTTTTGGATGCAAGCCCTCGATCGCCTGTCTAATCGCCTCGAGTTGCTGCCAGTGAGCATGGATCACCCCTGCTGCCAGGTGAGAGTAAGACGAATGCTCGTCTTTATCAACCCAGTGATAAGGATACTCCGTGATCAAGCGTTCGCCGAGGGTCGGATGGTAGTAGACGGTCGCTCGGATCAAACTCAGCGGCTCGTCCGTACCGAACAGAATCCTTCCGATACCGAAGGCCGAAAGAGCTGCAGATACTACTTCCGCTGAAGGATTCATGGAAGTATCCATATAGGTCGTTTCTGACCTTGCCATAGCCGCGAATGCTTCTCTCAACCCTGGGATCATCAGCTTACTCAACCCCAAATGAGCAATGACGATCCGCAACTTCGGAAAATCCTGCTGCACCTGAAGCACTTGGCCAGCCGTCTTGGCGACATTCGTGGGCGGGTGCAGAATGATGGGAAGATCGAGCGCCTGTGCCTCCTCAAGGACCGGTGGCGGAAAGTATTCGTAAATCTCAGTCGCTGGTGGTGAGAGGTACGAATAGTACATCTTCAAGGCACTCACCCGCGGTTCGCTCATCATTGAAACCGTATATGGAATGTCGTCGGGTAGTCCATACAGGGCCACTCGGTCGGACGGTGACACTTCTTTCAGGAGGTAGTCGTTGACCTGGCGATGGTTGACGCCGCGGTAGGTCTTCGCGAACCGCAGAGCGCGAACAGGTTTCTCGCCGTAGAAGAACTCGTGGCACCAGGCCGACTCTTCCAATGAAAAGCTGGGAAAAGTCGAAAGCATGTGGTGGTACGTTCGCTCGTCCATCCACTCGACATGCATGGGCAAGCTTGTGTGGACGTGACAGTCGACAATCTCGTCCGGGAGCCAGTCGATATAAAACTTCCTCAGCTCGACTTCACGCGCTTTCAAGCTGAAGGAATATCGCAGGTAGTCTTCTCTGTCGATCTTAAGCATCTAGTCCTCCGTAGACTTTGAATAAGCATAGAGAAGGAGGCCTAAAAACGCAAGAGGACTATTCTTCAGTTATATAAAACCGTAAATATTTTCGAAAAGCTTATAGCGCCAATTTTGAATTTTTGACCATTTATCCATTCTAGCCGTTGACCAAAAAATCTAAGCATAATAAAATCATTATTGTATGTCGAGAGTTTTGGCATCTCTAAGTTCAGATAGAGCTGACCGAATAGTATTTTTTTTTTTGAATTCTTTCGAAAATTCATACCGTCTTTGGAATTCGAATTCGCTAGAACTGGGAAAGAATATTAAATGATTAATATTGGCCGCCAGGTCATAGCCGGCTGGGCCATAATTCAAATGCTCAAAATCAATAACTCCTTGGGGATAAATATTAAATGGTCCGAAGTCCCCACGCGGCGGAATCTACACCGGGTTTCGTAAGGTAGTTGACCACGATTTTTAACCGATCAACTTGCTAGGATTAATTCCTGCAAGTTCTTTTTTTACTAAAATAAAAAAACCGGGAAACCATTGAAATTTCCCGGTCAATACTCAATTACGGAGACAAACGATTTGGCCCTCGGTACAGATACGTGACCTCCCGCACGTTCTTCAAACCGAGCATGACCATGAGCATCCGCGTCAGTCCGAACCCATAGCCACCGTGGGGCGGACAACCGTAGCGGAAGCAGTCTAGGTAGGACCGAATCGGTTCCGGATTGAGACCCTTCTCCTTCACCTGCTCCATGAGTACGTAGTACCGATGCTCGCGCTGAGCACCCGTTGTGACTTCAAGCCCCTTCCAGAGAAGGTCGAAGCTCTTGGTCAGTGTCGGGTTGTCGGCATGCCGCATGTGATAGAACGGACGGACGCTGATAGGATAGTCAGTCACGAATACGAATTCGTGACCTAACTCATCCTGCACCCGCTGCGACAACCGACGCTCGCCCTCCGGGTCCAGATCTCCTTTCGCACCGCGGTCTATGGTATGACCGCTGCTTTCGATGATCTCGTACGCCCGCTTCATGGTCACCCGTGGGAACGGTGTAGTCGGCACGACGATTTCGACGCCGAACTCGTCCCGAATCCTCGCGGAGAACTGCGTCTGGATACACTGCAGTACGTATTGTAGCCAGTTCTCTTCCCACCGCATCACATCGAGATGGGACTCGATCCACGACACTTCGACGTCCATACTCGTGAACTCCGTGTCGTGCCTCGAGGTGAACGAAGGATTGGCGCGAAACACCGGTCCGACTTCGAACACACGCTCAAAGCCAGCGGCCATGGCCATCTGCTTGTAGAACTGCGGCGACTGGGCCAAGTAGGCCTTGCCGTCGAAGTAGTCGAGAGTGAACAGTTCAGCTCCGGATTCGCTCGCCGCTCCCATGAGCTTCGGCGAATGAATCTCGATGAACCGGTTATTCATCCAGAACTCCCGCATAGCGTGCTCGGCTGCGGTCTGGATCTCGAAGATAAGACGATTTCGCGGACTACGTAGATCGAGGAATCGCCAGTCAAGTCGGCTCTCCTGCGTCGCGTTCTCCCCGAGCGGCAGTGGAGCTTCGGCCAGATTGGCTACCTCGATCTTCCGGATTTGCAGCTCGAGTCCTCCCAGTTTGACCTGGGGATTCTCGGTCACCTTCCCGGTGACGATAACCGCCGACTCAATGGTCAGTCCATCGATCGTTCGCGCGATCTCCTCGTTCGCGGTCTTCTCATGAATTGCCTGCGCGGAACCCGTGAAATCACGAACGACGACAAATTGCATCCTCTTGAGCAACCGAAGGTTTTCGACCCAGCCGGCAACAGTGACGACTTGGCCGATATGGTTACTCAGCTCGTTAACGAAGGTACGTGTCATGATTATCTACCTCTCTATGGAAAAATCCTGCGTCGGAAAGTTCTTGGATATGGAATCGTGTCACGCACATGTGGGATTCCTGTCAGCCAGCGAATGAATCGTTCCACACCCAGCCCGAAACCCACATGCGGTACGCAACCGAATTTCCGCAGATCGCGCATCCACTCGTATTTCGGATTGCCTGCCTTACCTTTTTCTTCCAGCCGAACATCGAGCATGCTGAGATCGTGGATTTTCTCAGCGACACCCAGCAGTTCGCCGAAGCCGTTGGTGGCGATGAGATCTGCGGTGCGCGTGACCCTGTTGTCCGCCTGGTCGATGACGTACGGAAACGGTTCGATCGAACGAGGGATACCCACGATCCAGAATGGTTGATGGAACTCCTTTGCGAGCAGCTCCTCTTCATCTGAACCGAGACTTTTCCCAAATTCGAACTCCGCTCCCGCGCGCTGTAACTGCTCGACCGCCTCCGAATACAAAATCCGGGGATAAGGTGGTTTGCTGCCGTCGCAACAGATCGGGTTTCCTATGGTCGCGGCCAAATCTCCGGCCCTCTCGCAACACATCTGTGTAACGTGCGAGATGAGGCTTTCGACCTGTGTCACGACGTCCTCGAAATCCGCGAATGCAGTCTCCGCCTTGATGTGCCAGTACTCCATGAGGTGCCGCTTACTGTGGCTTTCTTCCCCACGGAAACTCGGCCCAATATTGTAGACTCTTTCGAATGCGTGGACAGCCCACTCCAGGTAAAAGCCTACGCATTGGGTGAGGAAGATGTCCTGGTTGTCGACGTGAAGTGCGATCGCGGAACGGTCGTCGTACAGAGATATCGGTGTGAGAACAGGCGCTGTGATCTCGATGAATCCCTGCGCGCGGAACCAGTGATGAACACATCCCATGAGCATATGCCGGAACTTCATAATCGCCATAACTCTCTCGTTGCGGAGATAAAAATGGCGATTACTCAGCAGCTGCTCCTGGAGTGCGGGATCGAAGATGTCGATGGAATCCCGCACATGCGGGGTAACGTCGATACTTGCTTTGTTGATAACGTCAAGACAATAGGCAGAAATCTCTCGTTGCTGTCCGTGCATGCGTAGTTGGCCCTGGACCTTCACGCTGGATTCATTCGTCAGGGTTTTGGCCGTCTCAAACGTGATTTCCTGACACTTACCTCGCTCGAATGTCACCTGAATGCTCCCGGTGGAATCGGCTACGTCCAGAAAAAGAAGGTTCCCATGCCGTCTCTTTGCCTTGATCCAGCCATAGAGGGTCACATTCTCATCCCCGTTTAATCTCTCTCGAAGGTCGGATACATAATGCTTCTTCATCTCTCCTCCAAAAACCAGACTCAACGTGGTCTGATTGTATGCTTATCCCCCTACTGTTTGTTGAGGATCGCAAAGAGGCTAACGCCATCTTTGACTTTCTACTTTACCATTTTATGGTCCTAGAGTCAATTCCCCTCTTAAATAAAATTAAAAACGCCTCGAGGCGTTTTTAATTTTAGTAATCTCTGAGCTTCGAAATATTCTGGTGATCTTTGATTCTCTCCAGGGCTTTGGCTTCGATTTGGCGGATACGTTCACGCGTGACTCCGAATTCCTTACCCACTTCTTCCAACGTATGAGTCACACCGTCTTCCAGTCCAAATCGCATTTTCAAAATCTTTTGTTCGCGCGGGTCCAAATCCTTCAATACTCCCTGCACGTATTCTCGCAAAATTTGTCGGCCCGCTGTTTCCGAAGGAGTAACTGTGTCCGGGTCTTCGATAAAATCTCCGAGGTAAGAATCTTCTTCATCAGAATCCCCTACCGGTGTATCGATCGACACTGTTTCCTGCGAAATTTTCTTCAGCTGATAAACCTTCTCCACTTCGATTCCCATCTCCGCTGCAATTTCTTCCGGCAAAGGCTCTCGTCCCAAATCCTGGACCAACTGCCGTTCGGCCTGCGCGTATTTGTTCAAAGTTTCCACCATGTGCACGGGAATACGAATAGTACGGGACTGGTCGGCCAAAGCACGGGTGATAGCCTGCCGGATCCACCACGTGGCATAAGTGGAAAACTTATAGCCTTTACGCCAGTCAAATTTCTCCACGGCGCGAAACAAGCCTAAGTTGCCCTCTTGAATCAAATCCAGAAGACCTAAGTTTCTGCCCATGTATTTCTTCGCAATCGACACAACTAAACGCAAGTTGGCTTCGATCAATCGCTTGCGTGCCGCCACATCGCCTTTCGCAATCCGTTTGGCTAATTCCACTTCCTCAGCGCCCTTCAGCAGCGCAGTTTTTCCGATCTCACGTAAATACATCTGAATCGAGTCGTCATAAATGTCGCCGAGATTATAAGACTCGGCCATTTGCTCTTCTTTTTTAGTCTTAACCCTGGCCAATTCCGCTGCCTGTTGCCAGACAGATGCCACTTCCTGCTCCACCAGTTCAATTCCTTTTGAATCCAAAGTATCCAGCAGTTTTTCCAAAGCTCCGATATTCTCTTCCAAATCCGGCAGGGCATGAATTACTTCCGCCTCAGTCAAAAATCCCCGGGCCACGGCACGAGCCACGAGGCGTGCGGTTTCCTTTTCCCAGTCAAACTTTTCAGCTTGCTTTTTTGACTTCTCAGCAGCCTTAGCCGCAGCTGATTGTTCTTTTTTGACAACTTTAACTTTAGACTTCTTGTGAGCCTTTTTCTGCGCTTTATGTAGTTTCTTCTTTAACTTCTTCTTAGGGCTGACCATAATTAAAAATTCTTTACTTGTTGACTTAAGGTTACATATTCTTGTAAAAGCTGTTCGAGGAGTTCTTTATTTTTCTGCTGTTCCGCCAAAGTTATCTGCTGCGCCAACTGCTGCATCCGGTCTTTCGTAATCATTTTTTTATATTCCGTGACAATTTTTGGCAGCTCCGCTTTCGGATCCAATCCCTGTTCCTTCATATCCATTTCAGCCGAAAATACGAGCAGTTCTTTTTTGGCTGTATCAACTGGCTCGGTGAATCCCAACTCCTTCAAATATTGATCGCTTTTGAGTAATAAACTTAATCCCAAAACCTGGTCTTCAAGCACCTCCCGGCGAGGTTTTTGCTTATTGGCAGCTAGGGCTGCTCTAACCGATTTGGGCAGTTTTAACCCATTTATTATACCCCAGATACTATTTTCTGCAACATTGATGCCAGTGCTCAACTTTCGCACGTAATGAGCCTTGGTCACCGGATCCGAAATCCTATAGACCAAAGGGGCTAATTCCTTAGTGATTTCGCGCTTATCTTCCACATTCGTCGGGTTATACTGCTTAAATATCTGGTCAAAAAAGAAATCGATGTAATTGCCAGCCCCGTCCACGGCCTTCTCCCAAAGCCCTATTCCCCGCTTGATCAGGTCATCCGGGTCTTTGGACGTCCCCAGATTGGCAATTTTGACATTGAAGCCCTGATTGAGCGCCAGTTCGAGTGCGCGCTTGGTAGCTGTGGAGCCGGCGGCATCGCTGTCAAAAGCAAAAATCAGGTTATTGGTAAAACGCTGCAAGATCGTCAGCTGATCGACAGTTAAAGCTGTTCCTGAAGTTGCCACAGCTTGGGTGGATCCGACCTGATGACACGCGATCACATCCATGTTGCCTTCCACCACCACTGCTCGATCCCCTTTCCGGATCGCGCTCTTTGCTTGATACAAACCATAGACCACATTGCTCTTGTTGTAAATTGGCGTTTCCGGACTGTTCACGTATTTGCCGGTGTTAGGTTTGTCATGCATGATACGGCCGGTAAATCCCACCACTTGCCCGTGAAGGTTGATTATCGGAAACATTACGCGATCATGGAAGCGATCGAAGAAACTTCCGTCACGATCACTTTTAATTATCAACCCCGCTTGTTCAATATCTTTCTTGTCAAAGCTTTTTGCCAAATGGTTTTCTAAATAATGATAATCGTCCGGGGCGAATCCCAAACTCCAGTTTTTGATAGTTTGATCAGACAGTCCCCGTTTTCGCAGATACGAAAGAGCTTCCGATCCAGCATTACTTTCCCATAAAACCCTGACAAAATATTTGGCTGCAGCTGAGTTGATTTCGTAGAGCACATCTTTTTTCTTATCAACTTCCACTTGCTGCGGAGTCTGTCTTTTTAGCTCAACTCCTGCCCGATCAGCCAGAATCTTCAGTGCGTCATTAAATTCCACATTCTCAGTCAGTTTAATAAATTCAAAAATATCCCCGCCCAGGCCGCAGCCAAAGCAGTGCCAGATCTGCTTGCTGGGACTTACCATAAACGATGCAGTCTTTTCCGAATGAAAAGGACAGACACCTTTATAGTTAGTGCCTGATTTTTTCAGCTGCACAAAATCCTGGATTACTCCCAAGATCGGCAACCGGTCTTTAATTTCTTGAATTGGTGAATCAAACATAGCGTTTATACGCCCTTTAAAAATTTCTTCGCCTTCGCAAAAATCTCTTTGTCTGTAGCAAACTTCAGCTTGCTTTCTGCTTCATCGATCCCAAACCAGCCGGCTTCAGCAATTTCTTCGTCATGATTGGCTGGATCACCGTCCAGATACCGCATTAAAAAGTAATGCACAAATTTGATGGCTTGGTCCCCCGCCCAGTTGCGGAAATATTTCACGTATCCTAATTCTTGCTCAATTTCGGCATTCACCCCGCCTTCTTCGCGAACTTCGCGCAATGCTACTTGTTTCAAATCTTCGCCTTGTTTGTCCTGTTTGCCCTTGGGCCAAGTCCAGTAATCTTCAGGCGGACCAAAATCCCGGCTCTTGGGGTTAATCATTAATACAAAAATGGAATCGTTTTCTTTCTTATAAACAATCCCGCCGGCACTGATCTCTCTCTTCCACTTGGTTTTTTCTTCGATCATTCTGGTAATTCACCTAACAATCGTTTCGCTAAATCTCTAGGATCCGGAAATTGATTGAGAATTTGCAGTAAACCCTTTTTTAAAGTCTGCTGCTGGATTCAACCCTCTAGTGCAAATCCTAAATAATTAATAATTGAGTGAATGCTTCATCAGGTTTCATAAATCCTAGAGCTTTCCTGGGCCTGTCATTAAGCTCATCTTGTACTCGCTTGATTTCTTGTTTGGTAATTTGATTGAAATCAATTCCTTTAGGGAAGTATTGCCTGATTAAACCATTGGTATTTTCATTTGTGCCTCGTTGCCAAGGACTATGAGGATCAGCCAGGTAAATCTGAATTTTAGTATCAGCGGTAAATAGTTTATGTTGAGCGATCTCAGTCCCACGGTCATAGGTCAGAGTTTTTTTCAAGTGTTGAGGAATCTTCTTTACTGCTTTGGCAAATTCAGTCCTAACCGTATATGCGTCATGTTTTTGCAAGGAGACTAACAGTAAATATCTAGTCGTTCGCTCAACCAATGTTCCTAAGGCCGAATTAGAAGCTTTTGATCCCATAATCAGGTCTCCCTCCCAATGTCCGGGAATGATGCGGTCCTGTACTTCTGCTGGACGTTCTGAAATGCTCAGGAAATCAATGATTGTAGTGCGTTTGGCATGGGCGGCTTTGCGGTTAAACCTAAACTTTCGTTCTTGCCTTAAACACTTTAGCAGTTCTTTTTTAAGTTCTCCTCGGGGCAAACAATACAAGTAAGCATAAATACTTTCATGGGAGATGCGCATAGTCATGTCCTCAGAGTAATCAACTTTCAGCCTCTTGGCAATTTCTTCCGGCGACCATTTCAATCTCAGGCGTTCAAGGACATAATTTCTTAATTGTTCATTCTTTTCAAGTTGTTTTAATTGTTTCTGGCGGTGGCGCATTTCATTAGCCTTGGCATCTGATCTTGCTGCCCGATAACAACGTTTGTACTTAGCGTCTTTCTTCACTTCCCGGCTGATTGTTGAGATCTCTCGGTCCAGGCGTTCAGCTATATCCGTAAAAGATTCTCCCGCCCAAAGGCCTTTGCTAATCTCTTCCCGTTCCTCCAAGCGTAAACGATGATATTTGTTTGTCATAGCAAAACCTTAAAATATTTACAGGTTTTGCGCTAGTGGTTTGAACCCGCCGCTTAACTGCCTCGACAGTCGTGACCCAGTCGCCCATTTCAATCCCTAACTCTTCTAAAATTTCAGTTTCTTTCTGATCTAACAATCCCGAATCCCCAACATCCTTTATAGCAGCTGTCCTCGTTAATTCATCTTGATCTGCCAGATCTAAAATTTGCTTGGGAATTTTGATTTCCGATATCATACATCTTTGTGCCAACTCTGTGGCGATATTCCTTGTAACAGCCTCGATTGGATCTTTTTTTGTGTACGCTTTATATAATAAAGAAATTCCTCGCAAATGCATTATATCTTCGTAAGTAAACAGCTCAGGATGAATTTCCAGCAAGGGTTTATATTTTTCATAAGGAATGGCAAAGTCTCTGATAGCGTTGCTCTGTTCTTTAAACCTGGCTGAAAGCTCTGAAGCATCTGGAAAAGAATCCCTGACAATTAAGGATAAAGTTCTACTGACATCCGTGTCTTGGGCGATTGTCTGGAATAATTCCGCATCAAAATCAATTAGAGATAAATAGTAGAGTAGCTTTTCAGGGTCGACGTTGCTAATTATTTTCTGATTAAGAAGAAATCGGGTTGTATTTTCCTGGGTAACCACCTGATCTTCATAAACATCCATTCTCAAGGCTTCAATTTCTCTAGGATCTTTTTGCTCGTTCCGGTTGGTCATAATTTATTTGACGGATATTTCTTCAATCATGGTAGTCTTTGCCAATTGCAACAAATAATCTGACTTTAAATTCAGGAAAATTATTTAATACCCATTGGCAGGACAAATTATAAAGAGACTCGATATTTCATTTAAAAAAATTATCGGTCGAAGCTTTCTTCAACCGTTGTTATTCTTCAAGGCTTTTTTTATTTTGGACCTATAATAGAAACCAAAAGGACTGATCGCGCCATCTCTATGCGAAGCTATGAATACTGACCGAGCCAACTCAGCGGCTTCAGGATTTTTCATTTTACTGATTTGATTAGCGGCTTTTCTTAAATAATCATTGGCTGCATAATCAATCAATACAAAACATCCCAATACAATTAATAAAAATAGAATCCACATAAATTTAATATTTAATTATTCTTGGCGGAGAGGACAGGATTCGAACCTGCGAGGGCTTGCGCCCACACGCTTTCCAAGCGTGCGCCTTAAACCACTCGGCCACCTCTCCACGTTATTTCGTTATTAACTTTTTAAAAACATTTCCACCTTTAAACACTCATTCTTGTCTTCTATTAACACAATATAAAAATAAGACGTTTAGTCGCCTTATTGTACCAGAAATTGCCGGATTTTCCAAGTGCTAGACCAACTCGTATTTCTTGAGTTCTTTAGCGAATTGCCTCGAATTTCTATACTGGATCGCGTTCATGCCGATGGCGCGGGCAGGTCTCAGGTTTTCTATGCGGTCATCCACCATCATCGCCTCTGATGGCTCCACTTTGAGTTGCGTTAAAACATATCGATATGCCTTCTGGTCAGGCTTGGCCATATGCATGTCGGTGGAAATAAATATCCGATCAAAAAATTTCCTGCCGGTCAGGTGGCGTTTCTTCAGCACCTCTTTCGCCATGTGGCCAAGCGAATTGCTAAATAGCGCGATCTTCGTCGGTTTCAAATTCGGTATCATATGGACCAGAGCCTTATCGGCTTTCATGTGCCTGATGATCTTTTCATGCATCTGCTTTGGATTCATGTGCACGTGGAAAATGTTTTCGATTTCTTTATAGAACTGTTTTTCAGTAATTTTTCCCAAATTCACTTCCCGTTCCAGTTGCAAAATTTTCTTTTTCCCAGCCGGCGTAAAACACTCAGCGCAGTAGTGTTTGATAAATCCTAAATACCCGCCGTGGGCCACGACGCCGCCGAGGTCGAAGATTATAGCTTTGATCTTCTTCATGGGATTAAATGAATCGCTACGTGCTTAATATCAGTAGCGTCTGTGACCCGCTCTCCTTTTTTCATCATCTCTCTATTTTTGATACTGGAAACCAGATCATGGCCGCGGAAGATAGGATGCACCCCCCAGTAGATCGATCCTTTCGCCGCATGATCATCATCTTTCGGTGCGTAAATTATTTTCTTGGAAGGCCGTCGCCAAGACATGGCTTTTGCCAAATCCAGATCAGAAACTGCGATGCCCGAACTTCCGGCGTGATGAGCCAAATCGAGCAGCGAGTCCAGCATCTTCTGATCCTTATGTTCGGAAATAATATGCTTGATCTGCCCTTTTTCTTTGCCCACTATCTGAGCATCAGGATCCAGAAACCAATCGCCCATGACACTATCCACCCGAATTCCTTTTGGTAAATCGCGTCCTTTGAATATAATTTTTGCCAGCTTATCGAGTCCCTTGGCCATCTTCAAATGCTCTGCCTTGTCTGTGACTATCCAATCAGCGCCCGATTTCATGCCAAATTCCAGCTCCATTGGATCTTCCATTTCCGAAACATCCTGAATAATGCTTATCGGCCGATTGTGCCTTTTGCTTAATTTTTTGACCTGTTGAATGAGTTTAGAGGCCAGTGGGTAATTTTGATGGGAAATTTGAAAAAGCGCACCAGCAATATCCTTCACGATTAAGCGCGAAATTTCATCATCATCCATCCGTGGGTTTACAACAGCAATGTATTTTTGCATTTTAGTTTCTGAACAATTAAAAACAGCACTTATAGTATAACACAAATGCTGTTTTTATTAGATAATTTAAGCAACTGGTCCAATATCTTCTTGCCCGAAAACCATAAACAAAATTGTAACCACTGCTACTACTGCAACAGTTCCCAATAAGTAGCCGAAGGAAGCATCCCCTGCTCCGGGTGAGTTGCGCACCATATAATCTCTGACCACTAATTGAACTCCGGCCAAAATAAGTATCACTGAAAGTGTTCTGGCTTTGGTTCCCTTTAGTGCTTTATTTTTTGAAATTTTGATTTGGCCTTTGACCAAACCGGCAATACCGATAGCGCCCAAAATAACTAAGAAAATTAAGTCCATATTTTATGGTTAATTGCTTAGGGTTATTATATCAACCCCCAAGCACTTGTAAAGGCTTGGGTTTATAGAGTTAAATCCGACACTCAGAAAAATCAAAACAAACTACTCTGCTCTGCTTTCTTAAAAAGTTTGTTGCGTTCTTTGTCTTCGTAGATGTGAATTTTACCGAAGATACCGTCGTATCCGCCTTCGATGTGGACTTTCCCCTCTCGAATCCTAATCACTGATTCTGCTACTACTGGATCGCTGATCTTGACAATTTCGGCTTCTGGCAAATCCAAAAGAATTTCAAACTCAGGATACTTAGCAACCATACGCTCATATGTTTCCAAAACTTTTTTGCCGATGCCAGTGCCATACGTTTCTGCGATCACTTCTTCCAAAGGAATCACGCTCTTGAACGGAATCGCGCGCTTTGGTTCAAAACCAAAATCCCTGTCTGCGAGAGCATCAATCCGATTCAAAACGCCAACAAGAAGTTTTTTGCCACATTTCGGACAAATACCCTTCAGTCGGGCTGTCTCTTTTGGCAAACAGCTAAACTTGCAGTCGGCATGGCCATCGAGATGGTACTTGCCTTCTTCAGGGAAAAATTCGATGGTGAATAAAAACTCTTTCGGATTCTTATCTTTGATTACGCGGATGATCTCGTCATAAGATAATTTCTCTTCTTCGATTTCGAAAACGTTTGCTTCCCTACCAATCTTGCGCAAACTATGCGCGTCAGAATTAGAAACCAAAGAATATTTGTCCAAGCCTGATATCTGCCAATTCATCTTAGGATCAGAGGAAAGCCCTGTTTCGATGGCAAAAATATGTTTGGCCTGATCACCAAATGCTTCTTCCACAGTATCAAATCCGGAAAGCGATCCAAACAATCCAAAGTGCGGTGTCCAGGCATGCGCCGGGATAATCACACAGGCAGGATCTGCGTCTAAAACAATTTTTACCAAATCCGGACACTTCACACCCATAATAGGCCGGCCATCGGATTTGAGATTCGCCCCGACTTTTTCTAATCCTGTGATAATCCGATCCACAGCGGCGAAGTTCGGAGCTAAAATCATATTGTGAATTCGCCGAACCTTATCTCCTTGTTTATAAATCGACGACACTTCCGCGGACAATAAAAAATGTACCTTGGCACTTTTATCCTTGAGCTGATAAAGCCCGTGCTTAGTTTCTTCTAAACTATCTTTTAATTCCTTCAACCACAACGGATGAGTAAAGTCACCTGTGCCGATCACTGCAATCCCCTTCTTGTCCGCCCATTTACCAATATTCCCAGGATTTAAGTCCTGGGAACAAGCACGGGAATACTTTGAGTGGATTTGTAAGTCGGCGATAATCCGCATGAGTTGGCCTCGCAAAGACAGTGCTTAGATTAGTTCCAATTTAGCTTTGCGCAAATGATGCGCCAAAATATCTCGGATATTGTCTTCGTCATCCGTGGAGATCAGTTCCATCTTCAGATTAGCGAAAAAATTAGTCCAGCCTTTTTTATCTTTTTCGTAATGAGCCCTGGCCATATCGAATATTTCGTTTAGGAGCTTGGCATTGTCGGGATTAGAAAAAATGAGGGAGCATTCGTCTTCTATGTCTGTAATTATATCTTCAATCTCGCCGTCCTCACCATCCATTTCTTCTTCATCTAAATCATCAAGAGCCATATTGTTTGTTTCTATATCCTCATTAATATACAAAGAAAAGTTTACTCCGACGCCAATTTGTTGTCAAATATGAGCGGGACTTATTCTTTTTTAGCTGCGTGGTGTAAATCTAATGCGTTTCTTTGAATTCCGTAAAGCTTCAAAACCGCCCTATCTGAAAGTTCGTTTTCAAAGTCGTCAATTACAGCCTGCAAATTCAAAAGCAGCATATTCCATTCTTTTTTATGATTGGATTCTGGATAATAAACTTTTGCCAGACGTAAAAAATCCCAAATAATACTTTTTGCCTCTTTGGTTAGGTTGTGACTTAAGGCAAAGTATAATTCTTCGGTTTGTTTGATCAATTCCGGCTTATTATCATCTGGAGCGTCTTCCTCCAGATCTAATTGGAAATCGTGTTTCATGAAGTATCAATTTGAACCTATTTTAGCCCAGTAATAACGGTCCGTCAATTAGCTTGACAAAAAAAAATTTTACTTCATAATAAAGGTACTTAAATTTATTAATATTATGATAAAAGTGAAATTAAGCCTCATAATCTTAGCTTTCTTGGTCATCCCGCTGACGAGTTCGGCAAATGTCGATTCTTCATTAGTCATGGGGAGCTCCTATGTGACTGGCACTGATTCTCAAATCGACGCGGTAATGAAGAATTATCAGGATACGAATAATATGACCAGCATTCTTACATTGGGTGATTCGAAAGTTAGCGACGTAAAGTCAGCCAAGTTTTTGGATAAATCAGGTTGGGTCACCCTTACTCCCTACCAAAGCGGTCCTGACGTTTTGGCCAAATTTATCTCTAATACGGGATTTGATTCCAATGGGAATAGAGTCGTCAATCTTCGGATTAATTTCAATACTCCCAAAAATTATCTGGTGGGTTTTACCCTTCAGAATGGGAACGGTCAGACTATAAGCAGTGCTGCTGGCCCACTCACAGTGAGCGGACCAAAGGTTTTAGGTGAGAGTATTAGCAATCCTACTACAGTTACCTTTACCCGCCAACTCAAATCAGGTATGAGAGGTGCTGATGTCACCGCTCTGCAAAATCGTCTTACCAATGAAGGATTTTATTCTGGCAAGATCAATGGTTTGTTTGGAGCCCAGACCAGAGTAGCTGTTAAGAAATATCAAAAAGCTCATGGCATCCGAGCCAACGGTGTCGTCAGTTCTGCCACACTGAACATACTGAATCAATAAACCTGTAAATTTAAAACCCCGTCACGAATGCGGGGTTTTTTTATTTGATTTTTGCAGAAAAACCTTCCCAAACTGGACGCATCATCATCGAAACAAGGGATCTCTAAAAACTTAATTTTTCAAATTCTGTTTTCATTTCTTCCAAAGCTTTTTTCAGAAAAACTATGGCTTTTTGGCGGGCGTTGGCCTGCTCGGGACTAACTGTTGTGGTATAAGAAGTCCGGGCTTCATTCGCTACATCCACTCCCTCTTGCGCGGTCTTTATTTCGGTTTCCAACTTCGAAATATCTCGCATCATATCCCGTTTACTTCTTGGATTCGGATTATCCTGCATATCAATATCATGCATGGTACTTTCCATGCCTGTTGAAACAGTAGCCTTAGGCTTATCGTCATTCTGGTGAGTGTTAATCATGAAAATAATGTCCTGTTTAATTGGCTACTACTCTTATATTAACACTAATCGGGGTTTAGGGTATAGGGGTAAAAAAAGACCTCCCCCCTGCAGGCAGGTTTGGTCTGTGAAAAAATGACTACTTGTCGGTGAGAGGTGTTACTTCCGACAGAGAGAAGAAGTGACGGTTATCGACATCCGGCTTGTTCTCAAAGTACAGCACCAGGACGTGTCCAGCGTATGGGTCCGCTTTGCGATCCGGCTCCATGATGTGGCAGACCCGGGCTTGGTCGCCTCTGCGAACGCCTATGTCCCTTCTTGCAATTTCCACGCGAACATACTGGTCGCGCGAAACTCTCCTAGTTCGGGCGCGCAGGGTTTGGATGCGGCCCTGAGAAGTCGTCCAGGTGTAACCGTGTACCGTCGTGACGACAAAATCTCGTTTTGTCGCTGCACTGTTTTCCGCCGTCGTAGTCATTCTACTCTTTCCTCCGCTTTGTGAATGCCGCCGAAAAGGCAACTTATAAACTCTACTCTTTTTTCTCGCTATTGCCAAGAACTCAAATAAACAAAAAAGACCCTTTGCTAGGGTCTAATTTAGTTTTGTCTAACTAGTTTCTTTTTTATCTTCCCAATTCCCTGTGTACTTTAATTTGACCGCAGGCTTATTGAATCTCTGGGATAGCTTTTCCAGTCCTCTCTTGCCTTTTGCCACCGGTCCTGCATGACGAGTCTTGAGGGTTTTCTGGTTGCGATCAGCCTTATCCCCATATATATCTTTTGGCCGTTCCATTTTTTTCTGATTCAGTAAATTCTGTCTTTTTTCAATGCGTGTTTCTTCCAAGCTTTCTTCAGCTCTTCTCTGGTCTTCTGGCGAAATAGGTGAAAGTTTTTCCGGCGGAAATGGATTTTCCGGCGAGTACCCGCGTTCTCTCATAATTTTGATTTAATTATCGTAGATTTATTATATCATAAAACAAAAAGGCCCTTTATTAGGGTCAAAATTGATAAAAAAATCGGCATTTGCTTTATTGCAAATCCGTTATTCAGAAGAATACTCGCTAAATATCTTTTTTGGCAGACGAATTTTTGTTGTTTTTTCCTTCACCACTTTCCTGTCTATACGGACCAAAGAAACTGGTTTCCAGTCAGGGTTAAATCCAACTTTCTCCCCGTAACTCCAAACGTAGCGACTCGATTCGTTAACAGCAAAGCAACCACACAATTCATCTTCCCATTTGTCAATCACCTTCGGAACTTTCTTTACTGCATCCTGATCGTCCTTAGCCTGGAACACCTTGCTTACCTGCGAGTACTGTGTGGGTGAACCGCCCATCCCAGCATTGAATACTTCCGTCCCTGACAATCGATACTTAGGCATTATATTCTCCTGTTAGAACAGAATAACAAAAACCTCATCATTCGTCAACAAAAAAGACCCTTTGCTAAGGTCTGCCTATTTCCCTTCCCTCCCAAAGGAAAATTTTGTGAACGAGCGAAAGCCCTGTTTTCGGACGCTTTGCGTATTTCCTCAGAAATCGCAACGCGAGTAAAAATCTACTTTGAAGTATATTTAAAATTGCTGATTTTTACATTACCGAAAACAAGGCTGAGCGAGTAAACAAAATTTTACCAAATTAAAAACCGCGCATTGCTTACTTTCCCAACAGTCTTACACTGTAGTATCATCAGCGGTGCTGCGTTTGACTTCTGAGTTCGGGAAGGGATCAGGTCGTACCACAGCCCTTGAAACACGCGGAGATTAAACAAAATTATTAAAGAGTGTTGTTAGTAACAGCGAAAACCAGTACACCTACTGCTGCAATTGCTAACAACAAACCAACTAACCGGAATGAAGCTTTATATTTCTGCATAACGAATTAATGTTAGCAAAAATATTCCGCTTCGTAAAGAGCATCTTATTTTTTATGTGCTGGGGAATAGAGAGAAAGATATTTCGTTTGCAACAGAATGTTGCGAACGCCGCCTCTTTCTCGAAAGGCGAATGGTTTGGCGGTCCTAGACAGGTCTCGAACCTGCAACCTGCTGATGAAGTCAGCTGCTCTGCTTTGAGCTACTCGGACGTTCAAACTGTAATAGGCGGATGATTCACATGCTTGAAGGATTCCCACCTTAGGCACTTCGTCAGCATATTGGGGAACAATCCCTGCTGCACGGTTTTTCTACCCGACAAGGGATATTGTCATTCCTTGTCGTGTTCATGCAAACCACCCTCTCAACTCCTTAAAATTACCGGGAGTTACCGTGCCCCAGTTGATCAGCCTAGCGTTGAGTAGCGGAATTGCCCTCAACAGCAGCTGAAGCACAATAACTCACCGCTTGTTGGGAAACCGATTACATTTCCCAAATGACCCGGTTACCAAGTGAAGTCAAAGCCCTGGGCCGGGAGGAGTTATTCGTCGCACAGGTTCTCGGCGGTTGGCTGTAGTAGCAGCTACGAACCGGAACTAACAGATCGGGTTATGAGCCGTCCCTGTATTTTCGCGTACGACAAACACTCCCAAACTTTCCATTACCCAGCACACAATTGTAAATTATACATTCATGATCTTAGTGATCATTGAATGCCAGTCAAATTCTGAATTAAACTTTCGTTTGATTAGTATTGCTCGGCTCAATGCATTACTGCACTTACACCTGCAACCTATACAGCTCCATCACTGTATTGCTACAGCAACTTTGCTAATACGGGGTAGTCTTCCCCGAAACTATCGCTATATTTCAAGCAACGAAACCTAGTTTTGTGGACAGCTTCACGCTTATATGCATTCAGCGTTTATCTTAACTAGACCTAGCTACCCGGCGATGCCGCGGACGCGACAACCGGTACACCAGAGGTCTATGCATCCTGGTCCTCTCGTACTAAGGATGCACCCACTCAAGTTTCGAACACCCACAACAGATAAGGACCAACATTCTGTTACTTCAATTCTTGAAAATCAAGAATAGACTCTGAAATCAATCAGAGCGGCCAGTAATTTCTTCTGGCTCTGCATGTCGCCATGCAGTTCAGACTATATCTTGCTCCGACACTTGGTCGAAGTTTTAGCATGTAGTCGTTGAGGATTCTAGATTCTAATTACGCGAGTTATGTCTTTGCGATAAATCCCATTTCTATTCAAAGTGGACTTTCTTTTCCATCGCTCATCAACATAACCGGAAATGTATGAATCTAGTCTTTCCTGCTGATTGTCTGCACTCATAGATTTTCACTAATATAACTTAAACTTATCATATAAGGATCAGTTAAGCGATATTAGTACTATGAGATACTCAGATATCCCAGCATATAGCTAAATTTATAGACAGCAAAGTTTCACTGTCTCACGACGTTTTGAACCCAGCTCGCGTATCACTTTAATTGGCGAACAGCCAAACCCTTGGAACCTTCTCCAGCTCCAGGATGTGATGAGCCGACATCGTACATAATTCCATAATTTCGTATGGTGTAGACTATATCTTGTTCCTATCAGCGACTTTAGATCTCGAGATCATGGTCTGCTTTTTTTATGACAGGACTCGGCGTATTACCTATGCTTGTGGCATAGGTCTCTCTTTTCAGATCAGTCGTTACGGGGTCAATCCTGCTCTTTCTTGCGAAAAGGCCTGGATGACTTCCCACGGTATTGCCGGTTAATTAGTAAAAAACTTACCACATAATTAACTACGGGTTCACCGTTATAAGCCGAATTTATTTTCTTCGATTTTTATCCCTCGCTTTGTGAGCGAAGAGACGGACGAAGAAATTGGAAGGACATTACTGTCCATGCACCCCGATTTGTTAAGGTGCCAAACCTAGTCGTCGATATGGACTCTTGGACTAGATCAGCCTGTTATCCCTAGAGTAACTTTTATCCGTTGAGCTTCCACCCTTCCACGAAGGATGGTCGGATCACTAACTTCTACTTTCGTATCTGCGCGGCGTGCCAGCCTTGCAGTTAAGCAAGCTTGTGCGTTTGCGCGTCACACTCCGTTTCCATCGGAGCTAAGCTTACCTTAATAAACGCCTCCGTTACCATTTAGGCAATTATGTTACCTTAATTTTCCAAGTTTATATTCCATCTCTGGCAATATATATGGTCTGATAATGTTAACAAATTCTTGCACTGATGTTGCCACTAAATATATCTGCTTACCCTCTTTTTGCTTTCGCAAAGTGGTGGTAATTTTATACTTATCAAGCAACACTTTCTGCAATTGATGTAGATCACTATCGGTATAACACTGCGTATTGAGAATCAATGCGCGATGATCCTTCGATTTAATCGAACCATCATCCATAAACCAAACAGCTAAGCCCAAAGGCGTTAGCCATTTGTAAATAAGTCGAGGCACCGTCTTACGCTTGCCGTCATAAAACTGCTGAGCGTAGAACCTAAATGCGCCATGGCTTAAAGTGTTAAACCAATATTTCTTATACAGCTTGTTGTTTACGATCTGGTCTTTGACTTTTGGAGGAGTCAAAACCCAATTCTTAAATATGGAATACAGCCAATCGGTATAAGCTTTTTGGCTTAAACCGTGCTGGACCATAAGTTTAAAGTTTTCTTTGGTATTAAAGTTCGACAAATGACTGTCGCCCAGTAACGTCCCAACCAAAACTTCTCGCTGTACGTTTGTTAACTTCAGACCCTTCTTGTATTCTCTTATTTCAAGAGTATTCATAGTATTAAGGACCGAATCGAAATTCGGTTCTGCATGTCGCCATGCAGTTCAGACTATATCACTATCCATAAACCTTTATGGATACTCGGCGTGTAGTCGTTGAGGGGTCATTCCGATTTTATCAGAAGACTTCCCTGCGGGTTGTCTGCACCGAACTGATTTTTACTTTAATATTATTATACTAAAGTACAGTTGGATTCACCAGAGTTTCCAGCATATAGCCAAGTTTGCGTTTCGTATTGCTACGAAACCGCCCACCGTGATACTTCTCCAATATAATATCGGAGCGTAACGGATTGTATCACGACGTAGGCAACCGCCCCAGTTAAACTACCCACGAGCCACTGTCCGAAAGTTGGTTAAACAATCGTTAGAAACAAAACTCTTTTAGGGTGGTATTTCACTTGTCGCCTCCACCTCAGCTAGCGCCGAGGCTTCAAAGGCTCCCACCTATGCTAAACAAAAAGAATCTTGCATCAATGACACGCTATAGTAAAGCTTCATAGGGTCTTTCCGTCTTGTTGCGGGTAGACGGCATCTTTACCGTCAATGTAAATTCATCGGGTTAATCCTTAAGACAGTCCCCTACTCGTTATGCCATTCGTGCGGGTCGTAACTTACACGACAAGGAATTTCGCTAATCGGTCTTGCTTAATTTTGATTAAGTGCTGTTAAGCCTGCATATCGCTATGCAGATGGGACTCTCTCTTCATCCCGCCTTTGACGGGACGCTTGGCGTCTGGTCTCTGAGGATTCTAATTAGATTAGATCTTGATTTTCTATGATTCATCTGCTCAGAAAGTAAGGCTATGGCTATGACACCATCTTTTGTTCGATGATAGTTTTTTGCCATTGATTTCACAATCTTTGCAAATAATAGAAAATCCTGTTTCTTAGCGGTTCGCAATTGATATTTCTCAAAGAAAGGGATAATTACATTTAACAAGTCTTCTCGACGAGTTACTGTGTATCGATATAAATTTTCTTTGTGATTGTCATGCCGTCTATTAATATAGATACTGCCAATCCCAAAGAAAGATTTCAATTCTTCAAGACTTTTAAGGCTTCGTGCTCCTTGCACTACTGCAAATTCATGAGCGACTTGATAGCCTGTTGCATAACCTCTACGAACTCTTGTCGATTCTTGACGATCCGGTTGCTTCAAAAAACCTATTGAGAAACAGCCTTCTCCATCAATAAAACCGACGATCCACCCAATTAGCCTTTCCTGCTGATTATCTGCACGAGGCGCATTTTCACTGGTTGTTTTCATAAGACAATAAATATATAACCATTGTCATTATATCATAACAGTAGCGCTCGATACACCAGACTTTCCAGCATATGGCCAAGTTTTACTATGGCAGCAAAACCTCCAAATTGGAGTAAATTCCTCTACCATAGGACAGTTCATTTATGTTAGCTCATAGTCTCCTATGAGATCAGACTATATCATACATCGGGTGATCAGATAGATCGGAGAATCGGACGGATCGGATTTGGGTCCGATTTGTCCGACTTTCGATTTTCTGATTTTCCGTTGTTTCGGCGTATAGTCGTTGAGGGGAGTTTTCCACCCATTGTTGGGTATTCTCTTCCCTGCGGATTGTCTCTATTTCAAAGATTTTTACTGTCCAGCTCCAGTTTTTCAAACTGGGGCTGGGTGAGTACTTTGAACTTAACGAGATGTTCCCGCATACAGCCAAATTTTATAACTACAATTGTTCATAGTTACTGCCGGCGTTCATCAGGGCTTGGACGACGAGCTTGCGCCAATCGTTTTAACCTTCTGACACTGGCCAGGCATCAGCCCATATACTTCCCCTTGCGGGTTTGCATGGACCTAAGTTTTTGATAAACAGTCGGGAGGGGTCAGTCGCTGCGACCTAAGCTCCGCTCATTTAACAATACTATTGTTTTACAGTTTAAAGTAGTCTTCTTGTTGGAACACACTCTAAACTTTAAATAATAAAGTTAAAAGAGCGGGGCTTAGGCAAGGCTTATACCGAAGGTACGCCTGCTTTTTTGCCGAGTTCCTTAAGGATTATTGTCCCGGTCACCTGAGTATTCTAGCACTCATCCACCTGTGTCGGTTTGCGGTACGATCACTTATAAATATTTAGCGAAGGATGAAATTGCTTTCATCCACACGCTAATCCCTAGCAACGTTTCTTGACACCTTGGTTCGCCCGAATTTATCTTGCGACATTTCTTCGCACTCTCGCCGTTACAGTAATTCAACATCCCGAAGGAGGCTGAACACATAAGCCTACGGGGTTTGCCTCGTAGGTCCGACTAGCAATGCGACGACGCGAATAGTCAAAATCGCGATCAAGTTACCATGATGTGTAATTGCATCAGTATTATAAGCGGTTACGGAATATCAACCGTATTTGCCATTATCCCTGCCCGTTCGGGCAGAAACTTAGGATCGACTAACCCTGGGATGATTATCATTGCCCAGGAAACCTTGGATTTTCGGTGTACATGATTCTCACATGTATATATATTACTTATCCCAACATTCTCACTTGTATGCAGTCCACAGAAAGTTCCCTTTCTGCTTCAGCCCGCATACAACGCTCCTCTACCACGCCTGCAATAAATTGCAAGCATCCGCGCCTTCGGTACGAAACTTAGTCCCAATACATTGTCGGCGCAAGATCGCTTGACCAGTGAGCTGTTACGCTTTCTTTAAAGGATGGCTGCTTCTAAGCCAACCTCCTGGTTGTATGAGCGATCCCACATCCTTTTCACTATAGTTTCGATTTAGGGACCTTAAACGGCGGTTCGGATTCTTCTCCATTAGACAAACGAAGCTTAGACCTCATTGTCTGACTCCATGCCCTTAAGTGTTTGAATTCGGAGTTTGGTTCGGTTCATGATCTTGCGACCATAAAGCCGATTCAGTGCTCTACCTCAAACACGTGCGGCACAGGCTAGCCCTAAAGCTATTTCGAGGAGAACCAGCTATTACCCAGTTCGATTGGAATTTCTCCCCTACTCACAGTTCATCGCGGTATTTTGCAACATACTAGCGTTCGGACCTCCCGTTGTTTTTACACAACGTTCATCCTGACCATGAGTAGCTCACCGGGTTTCGGGTTTAGGGCACGCTACCTTTAATTAAATGTCGGGGTCGAAAAGCAAAGCTTCTCAACCCTACAAATAATTAATACGCGCTATTAACGCTCGCTTTCACTATACCTTCGCCAGTTGTCTGGCTTAAGTAAGCAACGTACCTCTAACTCGTTGGGTCATTCTTCAATAGGCACGCGGTCACCCACGACATCCTGCGACGTCGGGGCTCCCACTCGATTGTAAGTGTATGGTTTCAGGTACTATTTCATCGCCCTCACCGGGCTGCTTTTCACCTTTCCCTCGCGGTACTTGTTCACTATCGGTCAGTCTAAGTATTTAGTCTTATGTCGTAGTCGACACGAATTCCAACTAGATTTCACGTGTCTAGTTGTACTTAACAAACCATTCGGAAGATATAAGAGGTTTTTCGCTCTACGCGGCTATCACGCTCTTTGGCTGGTCTTTCCAGACCATTCGGCTAAACAGCTCCAATTGAAATCTCCAAGATCATTACAGTGACCTAATGAATGATTGTTGTTACCCTAATCCTTGCAACGCCTGTAAGCTTTAAATCAAGCTTGAAATAATATTGCTATTACTCTTCGGCTCGAAAACACAAAGTTAGTTTGGACTCTTCCCCGTTCGCTCGCCACTACTAGGAGAATGAGACAATAAGCATTTTTGGTCGATCACGATAAATCGGATCTTCCAAATAAACAAATACTTGATCCAACAAAATATTGGACCAAATTTTGTTTACTTGGTGAAAATTACTTAAAGTCCTTTTTTTCTTTTCCTCGCGTTACTGAGATGTTTCACTTCACGCGGTTCCCGTCTTCATAACCACCACGGCTATGAGACATCTGTTCTTCAAACAGATAGGTTGCCCCATTCGGAAATCTTCGGGTCAAAGGTTGCTTGCCACCTCACCGAAGCATATCGCAGGCTGCTACGTCCTTCTTAGGCTTAAACTGCCAAGGCATCCACCATACACTCTTAATTGTTTAATTCATTTATTTGACTAGCAATCAATGATCACTAGTTTGCCCCGTTTTACAAGGACGAGGACTTGCTTTCAAACATATCCTTAAAGTCTAGTCTTAAAGCTAAACCTTAGATCAATTCGTGCTCTACCATTTATTCTCATCGAATGTTTGTTCAACACGAGCTTGATCGGATATGTTTCTATAAGATGCCGGTTAGTTGTAAAAGTGCTAACCATATACTATGCACAATCCACTGCTTGCTTTCAGAACCTGCTTAAAGTCAAGCTATGCGGTGAAGCAGTGAATTCTACATACTATATAATTGGTTATATTGGACAATTTGTGAAACAACCTGGGCGATTAAAAAACCGCCTTTTGGCGGGCTCTGAGCTTAACACACGAAAACGCGTGCTAGTTCATGGAACCGCCTTTTTTTATCACGTAATGTCCTGAGTTAACCATAGTTTATACTTTTTTAATCAATAAAATGTTTGTTTTTTCAAACTTGCTCCAATTATAACTTTTTTTCTTACCCCTGTCAACCCCTGCATTTGGACAGGTTTTGGGGACAAAATGTGGACTACTACAAAAGAAAAGGCGGTCGTAACTTGTGTTACGCCGCTGCTTATTCGAGTAGTACGTGCTTGAGCAGAGCTCCCCTGACGAACAACCCGTTCTCTGCTTGGCGGAAGTAGGCTGCTCGCGGATCGTGGTCGACGGCTTGCCGTATCTCACCTACTCGCGGTAACGGATGCATCAGGATCGCATCGTGCTTCATCTCGTATAGATGCAGCGGCCCGATTGTGAACTGAGCTTGTATACGGTCAGCTTGTTCTCTCAGCGACTCGTCCATGCGTTCTTTCTGCACCCGAGTCCAGTAGACGACGTCGGCTTCTCGCAGCGCGCTTGATACGGAATCGGTTTCTCGGAACGCGATTTTCCGCTCGCGAAGATGATCTTTGATGCCGTCAGGAATTCGAAAGCTTTCATGCGAGACGAAGATCAACTTCACATCCTGGAACTTTGACAGCAGGTACGCCAGTGAGCGCACTGTGCGGCCAAACTTGAGGTCACCACCAAGGACCACTGTCAGTCCATCGATCTTACGTTTCTCCGAGTGGATGGTATACAGATCCAGTAAGGCTTGCGTTGGATGCTGCGTCGTACCTTCGCCACCGTTGATGAGCGGCACAGCACTGTATTTCGCTATCTTCTCTACGAAGCGGTCGTCGGAGTGACGAATCACGACCACATCAGGACGATAGGACGAAATGACCCGGATCGTGTCTTCCTCCGTCTCGCCTTTGATTGCGGAACCGAACTCCTTGGCGTTCTCGGTGGTGATGACATGCATGCCGAGATGAACAGCCGCGAGCTCAAACGAGAGACGAGTGCGAGTTGAAGGTTCGTAGAAAAGCGTGACGATCGTGCGATGACGCAGCTCTTGTCGAAGCTGCTCCCTACCTTCGGCGCTGTTCAGCATTCGATGGATGCGATAAGCTTCCGGAAACAGCGTCTGCTCCAGAAACTGCCGATCGAACTGCTGAGCACGCAGGATATGACGAGGTTGTTTCGACACCGGTTGAATCTGGATCAATACCTCTTCATCAGTCAGCACCTGGCCCAATTGCTGCCAGTACTGCTTGACCCAGGATATGGCTGCCGCGTCGTCGAGGCGATCTCCCACGTGAACCACGGTGACACCGTCAGTATATGGGACCCAGCGACCCGAAACGTATTCTTTGTAGCCGTATGAACCGTTCGGCAGCAGCTCTTCACGAACCAGGCGATTGTCACGCTCGTAAAAACTGGCTGTGGCAAGCAAATACATACTAATAATCCTCCTCCCGAATTGGGAGATAATTTGAGCGTCAGCGCCCAAATTATCAAAAGCATATATAAAAAAATGGACTATTGCAAGAGAGATGCTGGGCAAAAAGAAAAGGCGCTGTGGTTATACAACACCTTCGATGCGCCAAAACACATTCACAAATTATAACAACAATAATAATTCATGCAAATAAAAAACGCCGGATACCTAGTTGGTACCAGCGCTTGGCTGCGAGAGGTATTGTTCGCGATACCTCACGACGGCACTTTGCCTGAGCCTGTTGCCCTCCGCTCGTAACCGGCCGGTCCGAATCAGGTTCAACACCCGCTCAAGCGGGATGCCCATAACACCTGCTGCCTGGGTCGGAAAAAGCAGTCGGTCTGCTGTTGGCTTTGGTTTGGATAGACCATTTCCATTCGCCTCTGCGGATACCGGCGGCAAAACAACAGACTGTTCTTCTGATGGCGAAACGGTCGGTTCTACTGCTGCAGGCTCGGGCGGCGGTGCTGGTTTTGGCCGCTTGACCGATTTGACCTTCGCCCGCGGGGGCCGAACTTTCGGTACAGGCATCTGTAGGAGTTGGCGAGGTTCTAAAAAGATCTGAGCGCGATGGGTGTCTGGGTCGGAAGACCACTTGAGCTTCCTTTCATCCATGAGCCGGTAGACTTCTTCGACCGAACAGCACAATATCACCGCGACCTGAGGTGGGGTGAAACCGGATACATCAACCAGGTCCGGGCCATAGGCATTTATGGCATAACGGCGCACCTCATTGATGGCTCTTCCCGTTTTCCATTCAATCTTCAGTTCCTGCTCCGATCGGTAAAAAATCGCAAAAGACGGCATAAGTTCCTCCATTAGGAACATTATCATATTCCAGATGGGTAAGATTGTCAACGCACTAGTTTCAAAAATTCTTTTTCATTAATTATTTTCACACCCAATTTTTCGGCTTTGTCGGCTTTGGATCCCGGATTATCGCCCACCACGACATAGTCCGTGTTTTTTGAAATGGAACCTGACCAATCGCCACCCGCTTGCCGCACAACTTCTTTGGCTTCCTCGCGACTGAGGGTTTCCAGGGTCCCTGTGACGACGATACTTTTGCCGGACAGCGGCGTGGCTTTGATTTTCACATTCTCGATTTTAATGCCGACCTTGATCAGATTTTTTACCAAATCTTTATTGGCCTTTTTCGAAAACCAACCATGAACGGACCGAGCGACGACTTCACCGATATTGGGAATGACGTTGATTTCTTCCCTGGATGCGGACATGAGTTTTTCAATCGAGCCGAAACGCTGACCGAGATCAAAAGCTGTTTCTTCACCGACATGAGGAATACCTAGAGCATAAATAAATTTCGGCAAAGTAATTTTCTTATGGGCCTGAATCGAATTAACTATATTCTCGGCACTCTTCTCGCCGAAGCGCTCCAGGGACTGGATATCTTCTTTTTTTAGATAAAATAAATCCACGACATCGGAAATAATACCTTCGTCTTTAAACCGTTTCAAAATCTTAGGACCCACGGTATATATATCAAAAGCCGAAACAAAATGCTCCATGGCTCTGATGTTTTTAGTGGGGCAATCCGGATTTATGCAAAAATAATCAGCGCTTTCCTCTTTCTCGCCTATAAACCGCCGCGCTGCCGGCTCTTTGCATACAGGGCAAAGTTTCGGCATCACAAACTTCTTTTCCTTGCCAGAACGGAGTTTTGGCAAAACCTCGACCACTTCCGGGATGACATCCCCGGCTCTTTGAATCACCACTGTGTCCCCGATGCGGATATCTTTGCGCCGGATCTCGTCTTCATTATGCAGCGTGGCTCTGGAAACGGTGGTGCCGCCGACAAACACTGGCCGCAAAAAAGCCACGGGAGTCAACTTCCCGGTCCGGCCGACATTGATCCCGATGTTTTCCACTACTGTAGTGACTTGTTCGGGCGCAAACTTATACGCAATCATCCCGCGCGGCGCTTTGCCGATTACCCCCAACCGCTTAAATATTTCCAGGTTGTTTACGGAGATGACGATTCCATCAATTCCGAACGGCAGATTATCACGAATTTTCCCAATCTCTTTATAAAATTTAAACACGTCGTCCAAAGTTGCAACACTCTTCTGGTATTTAGTTGCTCTAAATCCTAAATCTTTCAGTTTGTCGTGGACTTGTTCGTGAGTTTTCAGACCCAGATCAGTCACTATATCGTAAGCATAGTACTGAAGCTTGCGGATCGCTGAAATTTTCGGATCCAGCTGTCGGATGGAGCCAGCCGCGGCATTGCGGGTGTTCGCATACAAAGGCTTGCCTTCCGCTTCCTGTTGCTGGTTCAATTCTTTCCAGGTTGCTTTGGTCATTATAATTTCGCCTCGGACTTCCAGATCTTTCTTTTCCGGCAATTCCAGAGGAATGGATTGGATGGTGCGGATATTATTGGTGACATTTTCCCCGACAAAGCCATCTCCCCGAGTCGCAGCCATCTCTAATTCACCCGATTCATAGCGGAGGCTTATGGCCAAACCGTCGAATTTCAGCTCTATGAAGTAATCCCAGGATTGATCCGGTAAAATTTTTTTTAAGCGTGCTTCCCAATCCTTCAGATCCTGCTCATTGAATGCGTCGGTAAGCGACAGCATTCGTTTCTGATGTGTGATTTTCTCAAATTTATCCAAAGCCACGCCACCGACTCGGTCAGTCGGCGAATTTTTCAATTTGAACTGTGGATAATGCTTCTCCAAGGCCAGAAGTTCTTGGGTCAGCGAATCATATATTTCATCAGTTATACTAGGGTCATCAAGCACGTGATAACGGTATCTAAGCTCATTTATCTGCTTAGAGAGCTTCTCTATCCTCTGCTGGGCTTGGGGGTTTGATAAGTTTTTGACAGGCATATTATAGTATCGTAAAATTGAGTTAAGAATCTTCCCTAAAAATACAAAAACGAGAGACCAATAGAATGAAGTATATAAAACCTCATTTATCACCCGAGCTTCGCGCTCAAATCACCCCGCATTCTAGGCGGGACCTACGATTTACAGCGGCTGGGGTATTTTTTTTACTGGGCTCAGCCGGATTGTTCTATAACCTCTGGCCTAAAAAAGATCTGACTTCCTTAGCTAATCATAAAACAACAACACCAATTACACAATCGGTCATGCCCGCTGGCAGTCAGGAAAAGCAGGTCTTGGGCGTCACCACTTCTTCTATCCCCACAGTACCCGTGGAGTCACAATTTACGGAATATACGGTGAAAAATGGTGATACTTTGTTTAACATCAGCCAAAAATATAATGTCCGCTGGGATTCCATCGCCTCCATTAACAACCTTCCGGAGCCTTATGTGCTTCATGCGGGCACGAGCTTGAAGATCCCCCAAGCCACCACCAGTAAAGTACAGGATAAAATTTATACCATAAAAAATGGTGAGACTCTGGTAAACATTGCCAAGCAATTCAACATTACGGTAGATGACATCATCGCAGTTAATCCCAATTTACAGAAATCCGATCTGATTACGGCTGGGCAAGTGATCAAACTTCCTTAGTAAAACCAAAATTAAAAAATATTTGGTTTATAATTAAAAGACCGCCTTTTTAACACTTTAGGCGGTTTTTTAATTACCCATTTGAACTTCAATTTTTCTAGTATACAATTCCGCGTCAGTAGAACTGCAGTTGGTGACTACGGTTGTCCTGGTACTGCAGGCTGTGGACGCAATGTTCAAAACAGTCGGCAATCCTTTGTCAGTGGTAACGTATGCAGCGGTATTACTCACGGCATCCAACGTGATTTGCATTCGCCCTTCTGTTCCAGGGCTAGCTTGCGGTAGGTTAACTGCAGAAGAGTTGCCGGGCGTGACTTGGAAAGCAGAAATAAAAGTGCCATCGATTCTGGATACGTTTACATTTACGGCAAATGAGCCTGTGGTTCTTACTGTAAGGGTATTATAACGAAATCCGGATAAATCCGTATCACCATTGGGATCATTCGGATCATAAAGCAAAATTGTCGTGGGAGATCCGGATGTAATATTATATGTCCCTCCTCGGAAAGATTTACAATAATTAATAAATGAATTGCTAGATGGAACACTCCTGGCAGTAGAGGCGGGACAATCCGGCAAGTTGGAGATATTACTCCTTTTTGCGATCCAAAGCCCTTCTTCTGCTCCTGTTTTAGCCGCGATAAAAGCCGGCTCAGATACCAATCCGGCTCGTGAACCGCGAATTTGTTGTATGGCCAACAAAGAAACTGTTGATGCAATTAAAATTAACCCGGACATAATCATTATTGACAATAGCAGGGTCACTCCCTCTTGCGAGTTGTTTTTTAGGATATTCATTGCCTTGTAGGATAGTAAAGCGTCGAAAAAGTACTCTCTAAGTCTATTTTTACGTTGTCGCGGCTAGCAATATTCGAGGTTAATTGCAAAATCACGGTTACGCCTGGTTGCAAGTTGTACGTTTTGGCAGCAGTAAACGGGTCACCGTCGGGCGTGGCGTAAAAATAAAGTCGGGTCACTTTGACCGACGAAGAATTGAGATTGCTGGTGGCTGACCCTTTTGATAAAACCAAATTACAAATATCAGTTAGACAATTAATAGTATTTGTCTCGATTTGATTCTGAGTTTGATTGAATAAATATATACGCTCAGCTTCATTATTTTGATTGATAAGGTATAAATCGGACGTGGTATTACTTACTAGACCGCTGGGATAAGATGTATAGTTAATGTGGCCCTCACGTACTTCTTTTGATAAAAAATCCATAATAAATCGCGAATTATCCGCAACAGCCCGATATGCCCGAGTGCGGGTATCCAAATTTAACACAGCTATATAAACGCCTAAAATTGAAACTATTACAAAAGCAAAAATAGCTGTGGCTACAATTGATTCAACGAGGGTAAAACCTTTCTGGTTCATTGGTAGTCCTTCCAGTTGGTCAATTGCTCTTCTAGGACCACTTTGCAAGGAGTATTGAGTGTTTCTGGGTCTATACCATCCACTTCCGGACATCGTCTATCCTTCCAAACAACAAATACTTTCACTTTAAGTTTCCAATTGGAATCGGTACTTAGGAATGGTGGGGTGTCTATGCGGGTCAATGTCAACTTGCGGGCAAAATTTACAGGATAAAAACCACTGTTGCGATAGTAATGTCCATTAGAAGTCAAGAAAAGATTATATATACTTGAATCCATACCTATATCATACATGTCTGCCGTTGGCCAAACGTTTTGGCCGGCTAATAGCAGAAGAGAAATTCTACCATTGATAGTACAATTCGTACTGGACTCGGAACAAGGGGAGGAAGAAGGTGTAGTTAAATCAAAGCTATTAGCAAAACTGGGATCACCGCTCACGGCCTGATAAGTCGTGGGATAACAAAGCGTATTAGTGCCGGCACAATTTTGCAATCTCCCTGGATAATTTGAACGAGTATCCGCCTTGGCGTCATGTCCTAACCAATTTGAATCACGCGCCATTCTTACCACTTCGATCCCCTGTCGGGCAAGGTTTATTGCCACAATTTCATTTAGACTTTGTTGGGAACTAGATAAGGCGGAGACAGCTAATCCTAAGCCGACAGTCAGGGTCGTGACTAAAATAAAAATCGCCGCAAGCGTCTCAATAATAGACTGACCGGAATTGGAATCAGGAATTTGTCCTCGCCCAGACAGTCCGCTTCGCTCTCGCGAATATGAGGCGAACGAGTCGAGGCTGGAATATCTCATATTTGTTTTTTTTGTATTCATTCTAAATTCTATGGCGCTACTTCCTGAAAATTAGGATTGCCTATATTAGACTTGCTGCATAATCTAGAAGGGAATCGGACCGTTTGAGTTTTGTTCCCTTCAGCATCAGAGAAGTAAATCACTGCAGTATTCGAACATACTTCCAATCTCCCGGCGCCCGAGCTTTGGAAATTCGAGTCAAAAGTAACGGTCCAGCTGCCGCCAGTGGTTTTAACGCCGGATATATCCAAATCATAAGTATTAGCGCCCGAACAACGTCCTGTATTCCGCGGCAGATTGCCGCGACCGCGAACGTTCACTCCGCTGCCAGAAGCATTTAGATTACGAAGCGTAATAAAATTGGCGGAAGGTGTGTCGCAAATATAATTGATTGTGGCTGAGCTTGAACCGGTATTAGTTATACCAATCTGGAATGTGACCAGATCACCCTCTTTAATCACTGTGTTGTTACTATATGCGGCCCCTTGTACTTGAGAGATAGTTTTACTGGAACCGGAGAGGTTGGCAGCGCAAATTATTGCTATAGTCGATCCATATGAATTTGAAGCAGTACTGCCGCCGATTCCTACAGCCTCGACGATATAGTAATAAGAACTTCCGCCAGTAACTGTATTGTCGGTATGAGTGGTAGCGCCTGCAGCCTTGGTGGCAATGTTTGTCCATCCATCCCC
>DASWFI010000130.1:0-1550 GCA_036394315.1 Patescibacteria group bacterium | reverse complement strand
TGTTATTAAATTAAGAGAGAAGCTGTGTTATTACATAATATAGTGATTTAGTTATTATCCATAGTATTTTACATGAACATACATTGTAAGTATATGACTCTTGGGCTTGTCAGTACCACCATCCTGGAATGATGTTGATGTGGAGTAGAAGTGCTGAGGAAAACAGAAAAAGAACAGAAAGGAATTCAAAACTACTCCTAGTAATTCTCTCATGATCTGCATCATGTACTGGAGTTTGCCAGACTTACTTCCCATGGTCCTGGACCAGACACATAGATCCTGGAAGCATTCTGTTGGATCAAGGCCAAGGCCAGATAAGGCAACCAGAGTTGGGATGTAAAACACAGATGCTTGCATCTGTGCACCATCACATTTAGTTACAAAACTTGTATATATATTCGACCAGCACTGGGAAATTACCCCCAGTCTGTAAATCAACTAAGACATCATAAACTCCAGCTCTTTTTCTTGTACTCACTCTGGAATATTCTTGGTGCTTGACACATTGTCTCCATCCATCTCTGACTTAAACTCTGACTCAATATCCAATACTCTGTAGGCCACAGTAACTGGTGAGCCAACACACAAGTTGAGCTCACACCTTATTCCACTAGGTTCATCCTGCACCCCACACACTCACCAATCCAGTTCTCCACTGGAATTCACCAGAGCTTGATGCAGGTCTTGACAAATTCATATGACTCCACATCAACTTCCCCTTCTCCAAACTACATTCCCTTCACTTCAATAAATTCTCCTGAACTGTAGGATCCCAACACAATTCAACATGTCCAAATTGATGGAGAACAGTGTCAGAGTATGACCCTGCATATTGAACTCCGCACTTTTCTGATGCATCTCCAATGCATCTCCAAAGCTCTTCCACATACTCTGATGCATTGTGTATTGGACTCCGCATGCTACACAACTCTGCACTGCCCCCTGCATCCACACCTCTGCACATTGTAGGTGGGAAAATGGTCCAATATGTGAACCTCCAACAGAGACTGATTTGATGGCCAAAGGTTGCCATTATTATCACCCTAAAATCAGCAATGAGTTTGACACATAAAAATCGAGTATTCCACTATGATACCAGAGGGAGGATAAAATCATGGAATTCTGGAAGTGTCCCAATCATCGTCATACATATCCTCAAAAATCCAGTCAATTCGTACGATTCTAACGGTGTTATTGCCGTTCCCATATCTATTCTGGGGGACAAGAAATGGAACTTGCTGTTTTTCTGTTTACTTGTTATTCCCTCGGAATCCCCTGAACGTTTTAGGGCATATTATACGTCGTTGAAAATATATTTTCAAGGAGGTCACAACGCCGTTGGAATCGTGAGAAACGGTTGAGAATTGACGGAGAAATTCCGGAAATCAGTTTTACGAATTTAAGCCTTGGGGGGAGATGAAGTCTGGACCCCTAACTAAGCCTTCTGGAAGCTTGTACGACGACGAGTAATTACTTTGGAGGCCACAGAAGATTCTAGAGAGAGGGGAACGAAGATTTCTATTGAAGTCTAACTCAGAAGTACAGAAAAA
>DASWFI010000129.1:0-3130 GCA_036394315.1 Patescibacteria group bacterium | reverse complement strand
ATACCCGAAGTTGATTGTAAAGAATCGATCATTGTTTTTTTAAATATATTCTGGCGGAAGCGAGAGGATTCGAACCTCTGATAGGGTTTCCCCTATACCGCATTTCGAGTGCGGCCCATTCGACCACTCTGGCACGCTTCCATCTCTATATAGTAACCAAATTCAGGGTTTTTTGAAAATGCCTCATTGAATGTAATTTTTTCAAACACTCCGCCACAAATCCAAAAGTTTTTCGATGCACAGGCGTGATCCCAAACCGGAGCAAAGCTTCACGATGAGACTTGGTCCCGTAACCCTTATGCTTATCAAATCCGTATTGCGGAAATTCTTCGTGCAAATTTTTTAAAATATTATCGCGCGCTACTTTCGCTACGATTGATGCGGCTGCTATGGACAGCAGTTTCACATCACCATCAATTATTGGACATTGTGGAACAGAAATATTTTTTATTTTATGAATGCCATCAAGAAATAAAAAATCAGGAAATAATTTTAATCCTGTTACAGATTTTCCCATGGCCAGCATTGAGGCTTGATAAATATTTATTTCGTCGATAGTTTCGTGTGACACTATCCCCACGCCGAAATCACAATGATCTTTGATAAACAAAACTAATTCTTCACGCTCTTCTTCATTGGTAGTTTTCGAATCACGTACACGATACCACCATTTATTTTTTGATCTTTGCTTGCCAATCGATAATGGATCAAGAATTACGGTAGCAGCTACCACTGGTCCCGCCAAGGGCGCAATTCCAACTTCGTCGCATCCGGCCACGAGTCGAAAACCCTCTTCCAATTTTTGTGTTTCGTGTTTATATGTTGGAAATTTCATTGGTTCGTAAAGTTAATGTACCAAATAATTTATACACTGACAAACAAAAAGACCTTTCATTGGCAATGCTTATCGGATTGCATCGGATGAAAAAAAACGTGAATTAGTGAAATCTCTAGTGGAAAACTTTTCTTGGGAAACCAAAAATGATCACAAAACCCTTGTAATCATTTGGAAAAAAGAATTTCAAATTGTTGCAAACAGACACAAAAATCTATCTGGTGGACCCATGGGGAATCGAACCCCAGACTCAACTATGCCATAGTCGCGTATTACCATTATACTATGGGCCCTAAATAATTTTGGTTAATTAAATGAACTATTTTTTTAGTTCTAAATCTATTAAAGCGGAAAAGAAAAAACGATTTCATGGTGCCCTCGGAGGGAGTCGAACCCCCATCGTACCCTTAGGACGGGTCTGCTCTTATCCATTGAGCTACGAAGGCTCTTTTCTACCGAAGAATAACTTGCACTTCATTGCCAAGCGAGCGAACTGATCGCGACGATTAGTCGACGGGCGGGCGATGGCAATATGTACTCCATATTTTAATGATTTATGACTCAAATGTAAAGACGTCGCGTTGACATTGATACCGCTTTCTATTAAATTAACCAAGTTAACGAATCACGAAAACTGGAGGATACTGGTATGATGCCCAGCGATCACATTGCCGCTGCCGCTTTCGCTTCTGCTGTTTTGATCCGCCGCGACGCCAAACCTGCGACTTGCGTAGCGGTAGGGTTGGTATCTCACTGGATGCTGGACGCCATCCCCCATCTCGAACCTTCCTTTTTCGGCGGCGTCGGGTTCTATATGCGATTTGGGACTAAAGAGTTCAACTGGACTGTCGTCGATCACTTTATAGCTCTAGCAATCGCATTGTATGCCCTCGGCAAATATGCAGTGCTGCGGGACAAGCGCTTCCCGATCTTCTGCTTCTTTGCCTGGGCACCCGACCTCATCGAGCCTGCTCGACGTTGGTTTGGGCCAGGCATGGACACAC
Source organism: Patescibacteria group bacterium (assembly GCA_036394315.1). Classification (GTDB taxonomy): domain Bacteria; phylum Patescibacteriota; class Doudnabacteria; order UBA920; family O2-02-FULL-48-8; genus DASWFI01. The sequence continues at coordinate 1,291 of DASWFI010000129.1, read as the reverse complement.
TAACGACTCTTCACAGCTGGCCCCATTTATGGTGGCGGCCATTACTCAACGTTCAGCCTGGAGTTTTTGCTCCTCTGCCCGCCTGGATTATTGGCGGCATCACTATGATAGCTTTATGGTGTTTGCCGTTGATGATGCTCAATCGCATAAGTGGTCGGAGTGCTGTATACAGACAGCCGGCCGCTGAATTCTCTTCCCCGTAACTTCCTAGAAGTTGCGGTCTTTTTTTGCCCCCATTCTTGATTCATAATTCTTTATTCATTATTCTATTTCCATGATCGCTACATCTCACGTTATTATCGGCGGTGCTGCAGGCATTGCCGCAGGCACAATTACAAAAAATCCAGCCATTGCTTTGGCAGTTGGAATTGTTTCACACTTTCTGTGTGACATGATCCCCCATCTCGATGCGCCTCTTAAGATTGAATATGAAAACGGAGAATACGACCGTCCTGTCTGGACTAAAAAATTTATAAGTTTTGCTGTGAGCGATTCTTTATTCGCGTTTTTATTGGGACTGCTGCTTTGGTATAAATATTTTGGTTTAAATCTAAATTCTGTATTCGCCTGGGCTGCCGTCGGCGCTTACCTCCCGGATTTTGTCGACAACGTTCCGCTTTGGAGCAAAAAAATTCGAACACTTCCTGGTTTCAAACAGTTTCACGAAATTCATCTTGCTGCTCACAATATCTGGCGTTTCAAATTTCCCATGCCGGAATATTGGTTTCTAGGAACTGCGACGCAAATTATTTTCATCATCCCCTGCCTCTGGTTAATAATAAAATAGCAGAATTTGAAAAAACCGCCGATCAGGCGGTTTTTAATTTGTCCATATATTTTTCCAAAAATTCAGGAAACTGCGAATGAACTGGTTGAGGTATATTCTCCAAATTAAAACCAACCAATATCATCGAATTTATTTGGTTCATTAATTTTGACATTCTTAGGGTCTACTAAAACTTTGAAGTCCAACGCAACCCAATGTGTGGGCTTACCCATCAGTTCGCGGTGCACATCACGAAATCCCAAAAATTAAAAATCAATCATCTCGGCATTATATTCTTCTTTAATTTCTCGGCGTAAAGTTGGTCAGCCTTTTCACCGAATTCCATGCCAGCGCCTCCGATATCCCAGCGGCCCTGCTCATCATGGGCATTCACGCTTCTTTTGGCCATCAAAACCTTATTTTCGCCATTGTGACAAAAATAAACTACACAAACACCAATATGATCAACCCCTTGGTTCATAGGTTTCATAATTGTTTCCTGGTCGGGGTGCTGGGAATCGAACC
>DASWFI010000128.1:0-1866 GCA_036394315.1 Patescibacteria group bacterium | reverse complement strand
TCCGAAGTACGGAATGATCGCAAATAGCAGTTGAAGATTTTTTGATGACTTGCATTTAAAATGTAATTTTATGTAGTCAACTTATTACCATACTGCACAGCTTTTCTACATAGCGGTTCGAAAGTTGTCGCCAGCTCTCCGCAAGTCATTTATCCGCAAGAAGTTACAAACAAAAGTAATTCCGGGCATCGGATTACAACGAAAAGCCTTCAGATTCGTTCAAACTGAAGGCTTTTTGGGTTTTGATAAGAATGAGCAATTACGTCTCCGTCACCCAACAAACAAAACAAACAATTAGAGCAAGTTGATAAGCGAACTGGATCAATTGAAGGAGTAGACAGGTTCATTTCGAACTGCTATGTAGAAAAGCTGTGCAGTATGGTAATAAGTTGACTACATAAAATTACATTTTAAATGCAAGTCATCAAAAAATCTTCAACTGCTATTTGCGATCATTCCGTACTTCGGAAGCCGCCATTAATTATTTAAGTTTATGAAAGAGGTGCGCCTACTTTTTTTTGTTATCCAGGTAACCGTTCGAAAATTGCGCTCTCCTCTTTTTTATCATAAGTTGTCTCTTGATGGTTGCGATTTAATCAATAATAAGTTTTATATCACCCCAAAGGGGCTATGATTTTATATTCTCCCGTTTGGCAATGTCCGATAGTTCCCGTTAAATCATGGCCCCTTTTGGGGTTGACATTTATATTAATTAGTAGCAAGCTGCTGATTCCCAAGCTGCGTATAATCAGCCTGATACATCTGTAATTTTTGAACGACTCCTTTCGCTATTAAGGCCAGTTTTCTGGTGACTTTTATAATGGCATGCCGACTGTTTTTAACGGCATGTTTACGATAATACTTTAACAAGGAAGGGTCATTCCGGATGGCAAACCAGGAAGCTTCTACTAGTAAAGGACGTAATATCTTATTGCACCGGGGCTGTATGCCCTTCACCTGAATACTATCTCCGCTACTATGCTGCCAGGGAATAAGCCCCAGGAAACTGCAGTATTCTGCCGGATCTTTGAACCGGTTAAAATCTCCAATTTCTGCCAATAGCCCTATGGCTGTGGTAAATCCTATTCCCGGCACGGAAAGCAAACACTTATAAGGATGGGCATAGTCCTTTTTTGCCTGGCTCCTTATGATTTTTGTCACTTTCGCAAGTTCTGCCCGTTGATAGACCAGGTCATCTATATATTTCTTCAACGAAAGATTACCCGCTTCGCTTGCCAGTCGCAATTTCCTCAACCAGGTAATCACTTTGGCTGAAATATATCCTTCAAAATTCGAACTATAATCTATTCCGAAATACAGCAAGAAACCTTTGAGCCGATTGATCGCCCGGGACATATCTTTAACCTTCGCTTGTCGCAAACGGAATAAGGCCCTGAACTCCTGTTGCTCTTTGGGCATAATAAATATTCCATGCAGATTGCCCTTCTCCAGGTTAAAAGCTATAGAACGGCTGTCATGGATATCAGTCTTATTTTTTTTCTCCTTATCGGTGCGGGGGATGTCTCCCGGATGAACAAGGATATTCTTCACTCCAAGTTTACAGAGTTGCTCGTGAAGACCCGTTCCGCTGAAGCCAGCCTCATAGGCTGAATAAAATTCTCCTCCCGGAAATTGGCGTTGTAAATGGGTCATTAAGGCCTTGACGGAAGGAGGTTGCGTAAAGTGATCTACCAGGAGACCTAAAGACCGGACGACCACCGACCAGGATTTCTTGTGTACGTCGATCCCTACATAAAATTTTTGCCCCTGGAAATCATCGGAATTTTGTAACTTTCTCGTAGGCATAGTGCAGTGTTTTAATTGTTAAGAATTGCGAAACTCTCAGTTATCGCTTATCAAAATTAC
>DASWFI010000127.1:0-1658 GCA_036394315.1 Patescibacteria group bacterium | reverse complement strand
CTCTTTGAAAGTTTACCGGTACCATTTTATTAAGTAGTCGTTGATTATGCTCTTCTTGATCTTTCTTCAAGTATTCGAAAAAAACCATCCCCATATAAAATTCCTTTCGTATATATCGCCTGTAAGGTTCATTTTCATCATTGATCTTAGCAAGCAATGGAGCTAATTCATCTAATTTGTTAAAAGCATCAGATATATTTTTCTCATTAAAGGTAGATTTAACTTCTAAAACTCCACATACATATTCCGCTGGAATAGCTCTTTTTTCCCCTTGCTCGGATGAATCTGAGTTACTCTCAACCCATAATATCGGGGAGTTCAGTTCATCGTATATAATAACGTCATAATGTAACAACTTGTTTTTTAATTTACTCCGTAATGTAAAAGTATCCGCCTGAGAAATGATATAGCCAGACGTAACACTGTACTTCTTTGGGAGAAATTGCCTCAACCATTGCCTAAATTCTGCTTCCGCAACTGGGCCTTTGCCTGTCTGAGTTGGACGATTAACTATTTGTATTTTCGAACGCTCAAATGTATCTAGCATCGCGAGCTTCTCGGTAATAAACTCAACCCATCCACTCACTACTTGAGCTTCTTTCTCTTCATCTCTTTCATGCTCCATAAATATTACAATGCCTTTCTTTATCGGAATGATGGTTTTCCTATCATAGCATAAAACAGCTTTGGTGGCTCTGCTTTTGCGTGGCTAACAACCTGGCAGGGGCAAGCCCAGGGCTGTTGCAAAGTCCTTTTACCCCACCCGTCCGCTAAAAAGTTGAAAAGTGGAGACACCTACGCCTCGGCAAAGAGCTGGTGTGCTGGGTCCCCAGACCCTCTGCACTCCCACTCTTTGCTCGCGTACGAGAGAAGAGGACATTTCATGTTTCGAGTTAGGAAATGCCCTCAAGTGGTATAGTAGAAATTGGAGTTGCGCCAGGTTTGACCGCCTCCAACTGCATGTGCTCCATAACAATAAAAACCTCGTTACAAGGGTTGATTGGAGAGATGTAGAAATGGAACTGGCAACGGTCCAGACTCGCGTAGAAGAGCTTGTTCACAATATCGGCATAAGCGAAAAGTTTCTCATTGTTGCCCTCATTCAGGCAATAGACAAGGTATTCGTGTTGCAACTAGCGGATCTTGCTCAAGGTGAAAACGCTTCAGAAGTCAGAAGAGTGCGCGAGGTCCGCAAAAAATGGCTGGAAGAAGCCTCCGAGCAGGAGCGTCAATCAACCGGTTTCCAGCGCAAAATGAAATGGCAGGACGAAATCGAACGCCGCATTATGCCATCGCCCGAAAAAATACAATACCGAGAATTCCTTCTTGCTACTTGGCGGGAGGTCATGGCACCAATCTTAGCACTTGATAGTCAACCAGATATGCCAAATTTGCCCCGTAAGTTTCCATGAGTATCCTAAATACCTAAATTTGGCCCAAATTAGTGGCAAGGTGCCCCAAGAAAGGAGCTTGCCAAAGGAAGGATGATGCGCCATACCTATCGTAGAGTAACAGCTTAGCGATAGGAGGAGCATCATCATGAACGAATCTATCACACCCACCACCAAGCAGTTTAGCAGTTGTGCCAGTTTGGCCGCCCTTGGCATCAAGCTGAGAGAGCTGAAAGTGTTTGAGCCGATTGAGCACACGGTGCAGAT
>DASWFI010000126.1:0-2740 GCA_036394315.1 Patescibacteria group bacterium | reverse complement strand
TAAAGAACGCTTTCCTGAAGATTTTATGTTTCAACTAAACGAGAAAGAGTTGGAAATTTGGAAGTACCAATTTGGCACTTCCAATCGAGAATGGATGGGCTTACGCAAAAAACCGCTTGTTTTCACCGAACAAGGAGTTGCTATGCTTTCAAGTGTTCTCAACAGCAAGCGAGCAATTCTGGTCAACATCCAAATCATGAGAACCTTTACTAAGCTTCGGGAGATGCTGGCAACCAATAAAGAATTGCGGGAGAAAATCGAGAAGTTGGAACGAAAATACGATCAGCAGTTTCGGATCGTATTCGACGCAATAAAAAAACTTTTATCTACTGAAGAAAAACCAAAAAGAGATATTGGATTTATAATTTCCTAGCTTATCCTTTGGTGGAGCAGACGAGAATCAAACTTTTGAGTATTATGACAACTGTTTTGCTTACGTCTTAGCAATTTTAGGTATTTACGAAGAATTGTCGAATAATCATCGGCTAGACTTAAAGGATCTGGAAAACTAAAATGCGCAATATAACGGCTTTTTTTATTTAAGTTTCCAGTCTAAGCATAAAAAGCTATAATTACTCTATGAATAAAGAAGTTTATAAACACATAATAAAAACCTACGGCCGCAACCTATGGCAATGGGTGGGTTTTGTCGCGGTAATTATTCGTGTTCTTATCATAAGAGTGTATATAGTTATTGCGATGGCGCAGGTTACTACTGCGATAGCTTCAGGCGATGTTGCTGGTGCAAAAAAGTATACACTCTACTTCTTCTTGGCCTATGTCATTGGCTCGATAATAAGCACGCTTGGAGAGTTGCTTTCTAATTACACTGAACAAAAGCAATACGAAAAACTGTTGACTGCTTTTTATCAAAAACTAATAGGCAAGGATCTTTCTTTCTATCGTGATAACCAAACAGGATATCTTGTCAGCGCCTTCCGGCAATACCTGGATAGTTTACTCTTACTCCTGCGTTTCATGCGAGGTGAGGCGTTGGGCGTTTTTATCTCATTGCTCGTTCCTCCCATAGTTTTATTCTTTGCAGATCAAAAAGTCGGTTTGATCTCGATAGGAATCATCCTGGTACAGTATATTTATATTATATGGGCTTCATCCATGGCCAATAAATACAGGCAGATGTCTCATGAAGCATATAGAAAGCTTACCGCAGAAGTTTCTGATGAAATAACCAATATTATTGCATTCAAATCTGGCGGGTTTGAGGATCGTGCTCGCAGTAAGGTTGCTGTAATGGGCAAAGCAGAAACCACTGCCTTCCAATTACGCCGCAGGCTGAGTTCGTTGCTTGACTTGCCTAGAAACATTATTACAGCCGTTGGTATTTCTCTCGCCGTATATTTGGTTATCTCTCGAGATAATGGGGTCAACCCTCAATCCTTGGGCCTAATTGTACTAACTATTACCTATATGTTTCAGATAGTTAGAAATGTCGGCGCTCTGCCAGACCTTATATCAGAACACGATGATTTAATTACTAAGATATTTCCGACATTAAAATATTTGGGCGACGATCATGAAAAAATCCTTGATCCAGTCAAACCTGAAAAACTTAAGATTACAAAAGCAACAATTAATGTTGAGCATGTGGGCTTTAGTTATCCTTCGCGATCCGCGAAAGGGACGAAGATTCCAGTTTTTACGGATCTGAATATCCAGGTTGAAGGTGGCGAACAAATTGGTGTGGTGGGGTTAAGCGGAGCAGGAAAGAGCACTCTTGCCAATTTATTGCTCCGTTTCGATGAGGTTGATAGCGGTTCGATTAAAATAGACGGCATTGATATTCGAAAGGTAAAGCAAAGTGACTTAAGACAAAAGATCGCATATGTGCCGCAAGAACCCTTGCTTTTTCATACCACCATAAAAGAAAATATTACTTACTATAATCCCGATGCGGACGATTCTGAAATTATCCTTGCTGCCAAAGCAGCACATGCGCATGAGTTTATAGAAAAATTACCTGACGGATACGATACTATTGTCGGGGAAAGAGGAATTAAATTAAGCGGCGGTCAAAAACAACGTGTAGCAATTGCCCGTGCAATACTCAAAAAAGCTCCTATCATGATTTTTGATGAAGCCACCAGCGCACTTGATAGTGAGAGCGAGCAGATCATACAACGTGCTTTACCTGAAATTATAGGAAAACAGACAGCAATAGTAGTAGCACATCGTCTTAGTACAGTAGCTGGACTTGATCGAATAATCGTTATGCACGACGGTAAAATCGTTGAGGTGGGAAGTCATAAAGAATTATTAAACTTAAATGGTCGTTATAATTCACTCTGGCAAAAGCAAACAACAGAGTTTGCTGCATTGCCCTAATTGACGACCTAGTTTAGACCATAAGCAAGTTGCTGGTTGGAATTGTAATTAGCCTACAAGCTCCATATAGGTTCTCTACCTGTGTCGAGATGCTCCACCAAACATTTAGAGATAGAATATCGCGATCATAAACCAAAACAAAAGGGCCAGATCGTTTTTGAAATAAGGGGCATCCACGAGTCCGTGGATGAGCATGATTAAGATATATACTCCTGCGGCCACTGCCAAAGGATTCTGGCCCTGGCTTTTTTTGTATTGCTTGTAAGCCAAGAAAATAATCCAGGCAAAGCTGATGAGTCCTAAAATCCCCAGCTCCAACCAGAAGTTCAGAAAAATATTGTGGGGGTAGTTTAAAATCTCTCCGGAATAATTGGCTTGCATCTGGGTGGTACGAAAA
>DASWFI010000125.1:0-2007 GCA_036394315.1 Patescibacteria group bacterium | reverse complement strand
AATTGGTGAGAGCTGTTGAGCCAGAAACTTTAGTACGATCAATAGTTAATTGTTTTCTGTTAGTCCAGGTACCGCCAGTCGAATACCAAGGTAGCGCCCCTGATTTTGTTAACATATTCCCATTGTTGTCATAAGTTAAAGTGGATGAGCCAATTGAAGTAGCCGCATGAGGATTGGCATAATTAATCCCTATATTCCCATCATATGAATAATTACCCTGTCCAGTTTTGCTTGTGATATTCCCAATAGAACTATAACCATAATTTTCTGTATAAGCTGTTTGACCTGTGGCAACTCCAGTAATTGTAGCCGAAGTCAAACGATACAAATCATCATAACCATAATTTGCTGTTTTGGATGTATCAGTTGCGGAAGCATCCACGATTTGACTTATGTTGCCAACATTATCGTAAGTGTATGAAAGATCTTGGGCATGGGAAGCGGCTGCAATCGTGGTAACCTTTGAACTTAATCTATATAACTTTGTTGCATCATAAAAATTTGTAGTTAACGCTCCGTTATTATATGAAGTAGTAGTTAGCTGCTCTGTTGGTGAATATTGGAAACTTGTCACCACGTCAGTAAATCCAAGGTCAGTGTTTTCTTTCCTTTGTACCTTTCCCACCATGCCAGAAGAATTATATATATATTGAATTTGCGATAAATCAGGGTTTGTAATTAAGACCTGATTTCCTTGCCTATCATAGGCGTAACTGGTTTGGTAATTGATGGCATTAATAGTTTTAGCTGCATTACTAACCAAACCTAATGGATTATATATATTAGTCTGGGTAAGAGTTGCTGTTATGATTCCTGTTAGACGCCCCTTGCCGTCAATTCCGGCATCATAGGAATAAGTAACTGAAGCAGGCAGACCAAAAAGACCTTCAGTTTGTATACGATTAATATCATCATAGACATAGACTATCGTATTATTGTTACCATCAATTTTCTGGGTCAAGTTGCCTGCATCGTCATATGTGTACGTCCAATTACCGAATGTGATATCTGCTGGGTCATGTAGATCTTGCGCTGTAAGCCTCCTGCCTAAACCATCATAAGCAAAATTGCGGACATTGCCCAAAGCATCGGTAATCTTGGTTAGATCAGAAAGATAATCATAGACATAATAGGTTGAATACGTGCTTGCTCCGTTATGCTCATCAACTTGGACCAAATTACCATAAGCGTCTTTATATAAATCCTTAGTCTTATTATTCTTGTCAGTCACAGTCAGTTTCCAATTGTTATATGTGTTTGTGGTAGTTCCCAAATTATCAACTGTTGTCACCACCCGCTGCATTGGATCATAAGTGTAGTTGATATAAAGCGAGGTGGTTGTAGTTGGTGATGTGGAACTTGAACCGGGTGAAAAATAAGGCAACGATTCTTTCTGAAGCAAACCAATATTATTGTAAACTTTATCAGTTACTTCATAGTTAGTGCCTTCTGCTTTAATCCTTTGTTGTATTAATTGACCCAAACCATCAAAATACTGGTAAGTGTCTCTTGTTATAGTGGTATCAAGATTACTAGTTTTGCGAATACTAACTGCTCCGGGAGTGTCGGTATAGACATAGGAATTTTTAGTAACTAACGTTGTTGGAGTAGTAAGATCTGGTTGGATTTCAGCAGTCAATCGATTCAGGCCATCATAAACCCACTGGAATACTCTGGTGTTGGGATCTGTTTTTTGTTTAACCTTTCCTGATTGGTAATTATACGTAAAGCTTGTTTGCTGAGTTAAGGGGTTAGTTAGGGTGGCTGGATACAGATTATATGTATCGTAACTATAATTGGTATTTTTCCCCCGCTGATCAGTATCCACAGTGACCAAACCATACGTACCATCATATGTCTTTTGAATATTTACATAGGTGGTTCCTGTCTTCCACATCTCACGTTTAGTCTGGTTGCCTTTAGTCACACCGCCAAGGGTTTGGAGATCATAATAATACCTATCTTCTTTAATTTTATTCAAACTACGGTCATTAACCGTAACGTCAT
>DASWFI010000124.1:0-27783 GCA_036394315.1 Patescibacteria group bacterium | reverse complement strand
GTTTGGGGCACAAAATACCGTCGCAAGATCCTCAAGCACTATGTCCGATCTGAACTGATCAAATTCCTGTATGAAGTCCAAAGACAGTATCCTGATTTGTATTTTGATAATATCAACACTGGTGATGACCATGTCCATATTCTCATGGAAATTCCACCCAAGTATGCAGTATCCGAAGTGGTGCAGAAACTGAAAGGACATAGTGCGTTCTACCTTCGCAAACGCTTTAAATTCATGAAAGAACTCTACCGTCGAGGTGGTGTTTGGAGCGACGGTTATTTTGTGTCCTCGGTAGGCCTGAATGAAGATCAGATCAGAAAGTATATTGACAGACAAAACAAAGATGACAGAGGTAGAGACATCACTGCCGAATTCTCATGAATCCTAGCTTGAGCCCGAGCGAAGACGAGGTGGTGTTAGCTCAAGCAAAGGAAACCCCGGGCTTCAGCCCGGGGAGGACGTCATTGTTCCCCCAGATTAGTATCTGATTTTCGGATATTGATCTGGAGGTAGAAATCTATGGAGGATTCGGTTAGAGAAGCCGCCGGACACGAAACTAAGTTGGCCCAACTCATGACCCAGTATTATAGACATAAAAGTGCTGGGACGGCGCTGCCGCCAAACCTCATGCACGATATTGGGCATGCACAGGATAGGATCAGAGAGCTTCGAAAGAACCAGCCTACCGGCAAGTTAACGATTGTAGATCAGGAAAGGACGTGATCCATGGATCCTCGCGCCGATGAACTGTGGAAGAAAGACGCTGAAGCTCGTCGTCGGGCGGAAGTACCGCGCTCTACAGAAGCTGTACGTCCCTCTGAGGAGCCACTTGCGGAAGATCTCGAACTGGATCCCGATGGACAGATCAAAGCCCCCGGCTATGGGGTGTGAGGAGAACCGCCTCAAACCGAAGCGATCGGGCGCCGCACAAGCTTGGAATTCTCATACTGAGATTCCAGGCTTCTTTTTTTTGTCCAAATTAGGTATGCTAGTGTTGTTATGAAGAAAGTCATGGTATTCGGGGTTTTTGATTTGTTGCATCCCGGGCATATTAGTTTTTTGAAACAAGCGAAAAAGCTTGGGAGTTTTTTAATCGTATCAGTAGCTCGGGATGTGAATGTAAAAAAAGTAAAAGGCAAAAAGCCGGTTTTCAATGAGAAAAAGCGGATGGCATATGTAAAGCAACTGAAGATTGCGAAAAAAGTTATACTTGGGGGCACGAAAGACCCCTGGCCCCATATTGTGAAAGAAAAACCGGATCTTATAGCGCTCGGCTATGATCAGGGTTCCTTTGTCGGTGATTTGCCGAAAGAGTTGCAAAAGCGGGGATTGAAGGCTAAAGTGATAAGATTGAAGCCTTTTCGGCCGACCGTATTTAAAAGTTCGAAGATTAGGTTAAAGATTTAAGTTTAAAGACACCCTCACCCCGACCCCTCTCCCGTCGAGGGTGGGGGAGTTCTAAATTGAAGAGAACCTTATGGAAATATCGGGAATCGTAAAAAAAAATTTGGGACGGGGAAAGAAGCTTGGTTACCCAACAGCTAATATTGATATTGATTCGTCAGTACCTGACGGTTTATTTTTAGGTATTACGAAAGTTGAAGGCAAGGAATATCCGTCAATCATATTTATTGGTGCGGCTCAAACGTTTGGCGAGCAGGACCGGAAAGCCGAAGCTTATCTTTTAAATTTTTCCGGCAATCTTTATGAGAAGATGATTTCCATCAGAACCATCAAAAAGCTTCGTAATAATCTTAAGTTTGAAACTCAGGAAGCACTGGTGAAGCAGATGCGACAAGATGAGCAGGTTGCCAGAGAATTTTTTCGCAGCTATAATACTAGCAATTAATCATCTTCAGGGTACCGTGCAATTCGGTGATCGGTGGTATAGCCCACGAGCTCTTAAGGGAGCATGATCTGGTTTGATTCCAGAGCCGACGGTAAAGTCCGGATAGAAGAAGATGTGCTTTTTTGCACATGCCCTGAATTTTCGGGGTTTTATTATGTCTAGCAAATACAATTGGGGTCCGTGGTTGGTTACTATAGCAGCACTGCTCTGGGCAGTGGATGCTCCTTTTCGGAAATTTTTAACCACTGAAATTTCTTCCACAGCCATTGTGCTCATGGAACATATAGTCATCGCCTTTTTGGTGGTACCGATTTTACTCCCGCGGTTGCACGAATTGAAGAAATTAACCTGGCGCGAGTGGCTGTCAGTGGTGTTTATCGGTTTCGGGGGATCAGCGTTGGCCACAGTCATGTTTACACAAAGTTTTCATTATTTGAATCCTACTGTGGCGATTTTGCTGCAAAAGTTGCAGCCGCTGATTGCTATTTCTCTGGCGGCTTGGCTGCTGAAAGAAAAATTAACGAAGAATTTCTGGGGCTGGACGATTCTCGCCATACTCGGTGCGTATATTATATCGTTTCCTGATTTGCGACCCACCGGGTTTGTCTGGAATTCAAACATGCTGGGCGTGGTCTTGGCGCTGGCTGCAGCTTTTTTTTGGGGTGGCTCCACAGTCTTTGGCCGATTTGTCCTACGAAAAGTCAGTTTTCAGGTTATGACCGCGCTGCGGTTTTTATCCGCCCTGGTGTTTTTGTTTTTGATGAATGTTTATGCAGGCTCCTTGAAGCAAATCAGTTCGGCGACAGGCAAAGACTGGCTATTCGTACTGATCATCGCCGTCTTGGCCGGTTTTGTATCATTAATGATTTACTATTATGGCCTGCGTTCCACCAAAGCGTCAGTGGCGACATTGTGCGAGCTGGCATTTCCGTTTGCGGCCGTGATCGTAAACTGGAAATTTTTAGGGGCTTCGCTTTCGATTATGCAGATTGTCGGCGGCTTGATTTTATTGTTCGCAATCACTAGACTTACATTAGTTAACCAAGAGCTAGAAAATGTGGAAAGAGTTTAAAGAATTTGCAATCAAAGGCAATGCGCTGGACTTGGCAGTCGGTGTGATTATAGGTGCTGCGTTTACTTCTGTGGTTAATTCCATTGTCACTGATTTATTTAATCCGATTCTCGACATATTCGTCGGGAAAGTGAATTTTAAAAACATTGTCCTCCACATGCAGGGACATTCAGTGCTTCGAATCGGATCATTTCTAAGTGCTGCGATAAATTTTCTCATCGTAGCCTTCGCAGTGTTTATTTTAGTCAAGCAAATCAACAGATTCCGCCGAAACTCCGAAGATGCGCCCAATATTAAAGAGTGCCCGTATTGTTTGAGCCCGATATCTTTGAAAGCTACGAGATGTCCACATTGTACTTCCCAACTAGTTAACTGACTCAATTATTAGTCATTCATCCAAATTCTTGCACATTTTTTTGGATTTTCTGCTATTAATTTAAGGTTTAATTTAAGAGTAAAGTATAAGTGAGTTCACTCCTCTTAGAAACCACATATGGATTATCAAGCTTCCCAATCAAATAAGCACGATGATATTTTGAAGCTTTTGGAAAAATTTTACTCTTATAAAAATTTTGAAGATATTTTACAGGCTGTGGCGGACGGGATTACGGTTCAGGATCCTCAGGGCAATATTGTCTATGCCAATTCCGCAGCAGCCAAAGTTTTGGGTTTTAATTCAATAGACGAATTGCTCCAGACCCCGACATCGAGGATCATGGAAAATTTTGAATTGTTCAATGAAGCCGGAGAGCCTATATCGCCCAATTTATTGCCAGGCCGCCTGGCCCTGCTGGGGGAGCAAAGTGCCAGCCTGATAGTAAAATGGCTTCGTAAGGACACTAAAACCTACCGGTGGGCGGAAGTTAAAGCCGCTCCGATTATGGAAAATGGAAAAGTGATTCTGGCAGTGAATATTTTTCACGATCTGACGAGTCATAAGGAATTGATAGAAACCAATATCAAGTTTTTGGACGATCATAATTTCATAAAAAAGGTTGCGAATATCTCGCCCGGCATGATTGCCGTTTATAACATCAAAACCGGCGAGTATATGTACGTTAATGAGACCTGCCGTAAAATTTTAGGTTATGGACCGGAAGAGTTTTTGCAAGGAGGAGTAGGTTTTGCCAGCCAGCTTCTGCATCCCGACGATGTGAACTGGATTATGGTGAAGAACGGCGAAGCTTTGGAAAAAGCCAACAGCCAGGAAAATATAGATCCGGATAACGAAGTTATTGTGAATTTCGAATATCGAATGAGACACGCGGACGGTAAATATCGATGGCTGCATACTGACGGCAGTATTTTTAGCCGAGATAAAGATGGCAAGGTGGAGTGTGTGTTGAATATTTCCCTGGATATTACGGCGCGCAAGGAAGCGGAAGCGAAACTGCATAAACTAACCAGTAAATTAGAAGAAGAGATAAAGGAAAGGACCAGTGAACTGACCCGAACAGCCGCCTATTTGTCGGGAATTGTCGACTATTCCTTCGATGCCATAGTTGGAAAAAATTTGGACGGAATTATCACGAGCTGGAATGCTGCTGCGGAAAAGCTATACGGTTATACCACTGAGGAAGCTATAGGCCGACATATTTCACTGATTGTGCCACAGGAGATGCCGGATGAAATAGCAAACATCTTCACTGAAATTAGAAAAGGAATCAAAATTGAGCATTACGATACCACCCGCATCAAGAAAAATGGGGAGCGGATCGAAGTCTCGATCACTGTTTCGCCTATAAAAAATTTGCAAGGTGAAAGCATCGGCTTTTCGACCATCAGCAGAGATATTACCGAGCGCAGGCTCGCGGAAGAGAAAATCCGCCATCAATATTACCATGACTCATTGACCAAACTGCCGAACCGGACGTGGTTTAATGAGCAGATAAACTTCAAGGCCCTGCAAAATGATAAGTTTGTGATTTTGCTTATAGATTTGGACCGCTTTAAATTTATAAATGAATCACTGGGGCATCCGACGGGAGACAAATTGATCCAGGAAGCGGGTTTGCGCATCCAAACCTGTCTGGATTCAAACTCCGAAATAGCGCGGTTTGGTGGGGATGAATTTGCGATTATTTGTAAAGATTTCGAGAGCGAATCAGAGATTCAGGATTTGGCCAGCAATATTTTAAATGATTTTAAGCATTTTTTTGTGCTTGAAGGCCAGGAAGTTTACATTACTCCGAGCATTGGAATTAGTTTTTATCCGCGCGATGCCAATGTCGCGGCTGACTTGATTCAGTGCGCCGAAGTAGCTTTATATCATGCGAAAGAACAGGGGAAAAATAACTACCAGTTCTATAATGATAGCATGTCCATCGTGGCCGGTTATGATGTTAATCTTGAGAACCAGCTGCGTCGTGCGATTGATAAAAATCAATTAGTAGTTTATTACCAGCCGCAGGTCAATCTTAAAACAGGGGAGATTTTAGAAAGTGAAGCTTTGGTTCGAATCCAGAATGAGCAGCTGCATTTGACTTTGCCGGACAAATTTATTCCTTTAGCTGAAACCACGGGATTGATCGAACAATTGGGAGAAATAGTACTTAGAAACGCCTGTAAGCAAAACAGAATCTGGAACGAATCGGGTTTTCCTAACTTGAAGGTGGCTGTGAATATTTCCACCCGCCAGTTCAAGCAGAATCATTTTATAAAAATTGTAGAGCAGACCTTAAAGGATACAGGTGTCAACCCCGCTAATCTCGAATTTGAAATTACGGAGAGAGTTTTGCTTGAAAGTTCTAACGTTATGCTTAAAAATATGAAAAGCATGGCCAAATGGGGGATAAAATTTTCTTTGGATGATTTCAGTATGGGCTTTTCTTCACTCAATTACATCCAAAAATTTCCTCTCAGTGTGCTGAAGATCGAACGGACTTTTGTCACAGGGATTCCTAAAAATAAAGCCAACTGTGCCATCGCCAAGTCCATGATCACGCTCGGGCATAATCTGGGGATGACAGTCGTGGCTGAAGGAGTGGAAACTTTGGAGCAGCTGCAGTTTCTATATGACAATGATTGCGATAAAGTTCAGGGATATATTTTCAACGGCCCTGTGCCATCTGATTCGATTTCTGAGATTTTAGGCGAAGGGCGTTACGTGAATACTATCAACAAAATTCGAAACCCGACATTGCCTCTCAATTTTGCCGGAATCAAATAAAAAATCCCTGAGATTCATTCTCAGGGATTTTTTATACTGCTACGGCTGCCATTCTTTTGCTTCGGGTTTTCATGCATTTGGTACAAGCCTTAACCCGTTTGCCATGTTCTAGCTTCAGCCATTGTAAGTTGGGATAAAGCCGGACTTTGGTTTTACGCATGGAGTGCGATCTGGTAAACGTCGCCAGGTAGCCTTTGCCGCAAATCGTACATTTTCTCATTGGTAATCCTTTGCTACAATTAAGTTACTTGGAGAGTTTAGCATTAAAATTAGCTTTAGTCAACCCAATGGACCTATTATCAATTGTCATATTTTTCATTATTTTACTCTTTTCCGTGATTTTTCACGAAGTCGCTCATGGGTTAATGGCTGAAAGACTGGGCGATCCTACGGCCCGGTATGCCGGCCGATTGACGCTGAATCCTATACCGCACATAGATCCTATCGGTTCTATCTTGCTGCCGTTAATGATGTGGTTTGCCACGAATGGCCAGTTTGTTTTGGGTTCAGCCAAACCCGTACCAGTGGATTATAGAAATTTTAAAAATGTTCGTTTAGGCATGATACTGGTAGCCATAGTCGGGCCGCTTACGAATTTTTTACTGGCGTGTATTGCGGCTGCGGTGCTGCGATTTACGCCCCATATTTCTAGCAAGGGGATAGAGTTATTGTCTCAGGTTGTATTGTTGAATCTAGTTCTTACAATTTTTAATCTATTGCCTGTACCGCCTCTGGATGGTTCTAAAATCCTGGCGGGATTGCTGGGGTATCTGGATCGCGATTGGATGCATTGGTTTTTGGAACTGGAGCGATTTGGGTTTATTTTAGTAATTTTACTTTTGGTCACGCGGGTATTGAACACAGTTCTTTTCCCGCCGGTAGAATATTTATTTCGACTTTTAGTAGCGGGATAATTAGTAGATAAAAAAGGAGGCGGGAGCGCTGTAAGCAAGCTCACGCCTTGATTGTTGCCGGTGTTACCCGGCGGTTGTTGCCTCCGTTGATTTACTTGCCTCCAGACTGCTGCCAGATGAGTTTGCTGACATCTGTGAGCGTGGTCCAGAAGTCGACACTCGTGACGTTGCCCTCGTGCTGCAGATAGAAAACCTTCTCCCAGCCTCGGCCGCTTTATGGTTCCCTGTGCGTTCCCGTCGGAAAACCGGCGGTTACTTGATTGCGTTGAGGCGTGACTGGTAGATCTGTAGATAGTAATTCTCTGCGAGCAGCATTTCCGCCATCGGCGGATTGTTTTGCACGGCGTAGTCGTAGGCTTCGCACAACCCAGCCATGCCCGACTCGCCGTGGCGGCAGTCGTAGCGGACGAACTCGCGTTGTTGTTCGGGGCTGAGCGGTTGGGCTTCTTCCACTTTGAGTATCGGCAGATCCTTTCGATCGTAGTTAATAGCGACAGCGCAAGCCACAATGAACACGAGGGCGATGAACGTTTTACCGAGCAGCTCTTTTAGCATCTATGTAATTCCTCCCGTTTGAACCCCTAGCTAAGTACAAGGCAGTTTGTAACTGTACATCTTTTTTGGGGGTTTGTCAAACCTTGGTTGATTCCATGTAGGCCTTGACGGAAAGGCGAAAACTTGTTAAGATTTGCCAGTAGTTATATTTCGTTGTTTGAGTTGCAACAACGGCTTACGCCGTTTTTATTTGAGAATTTTTAATTTACTAAATGCCTACAATTAATCAATTAGTCCGACACGGACGAACCAAATCAGTTTATAAATCCAAAACCCCCGCGCTGGACCGCGGTTTTAACCTTTTACAGGGAAAGCCTTTTATTTATCCGAAAGGCTCGCCCTTTAAGCGTGGAGTCTGCATCAAAGTAACCACGATCACACCGAAAAAACCGAACTCAGCTTTGCGGAAAATTGCCCGTGTCAGATTATCTAACGGTATGGAAGTCACAGCTTACATCCCGGGCATCGGACACAATCTGCAGG
Organism: Patescibacteria group bacterium; assembly: GCA_036394315.1. Classification (GTDB taxonomy): domain Bacteria; phylum Patescibacteriota; class Doudnabacteria; order UBA920; family O2-02-FULL-48-8; genus DASWFI01. Next base: position 19,741 of record DASWFI010000124.1, on the reverse strand, counting down.
AACACAGCGTAGTTATGATCCGCGGCGGCCGTGTCAAAGATTTGCCAGGAGTTCGCTATCATATCGTCCGAGGGAAGTTAGATGCATCCGGAGTGGAAGGCCGCAGACGCGGACGATCTAAGTATGGCGCGAAGAGACCGTAATTTATTTCTAATAAGATTTAATCAAGAATTATGCCCAGAAAAGCCCGAAGTTATAAAAGACATTTAGTTGATCCTGATCACAAATACAATAGTATCAAGATTGCTAAATTTATAAATTACGTCATGACCCGTGGCAAAAAAACCGTAGCTACCAGAGTGGTATACGGCGCTTTTGAGAAAATAGAAAAAGAAATGAAAGCGGATCCGAAAACTGTTTTCGAACAAGCGATCCGCAATGTCTGCCCGATTCTGGAAGTCAAAGGCCGCCGCATCGGTGGCGCCAATTATCAGGTCCCGATGGAAGTGCAGGAACCGCGCAAGACTGCGCTCGGCATGAAATGGGTGATAGACGCGGCCCGCGCCAAAAAAGGCAAACCAATGGCGGAAAAATTAGCCTCTGAACTGATGGAAGCCTACAATAAAATGGGCGCTGCGATAAAAAAGCGAGAAGACGTACACAAAATGGCCGAAGCCAACAAGGCTTTCGCTCATTTCGCGAGATTCCAGAGAAGGTAAAAGATATAAGGTTAAAGGTTTAAGGCTTTCTTTTGCCTTATACCTTACTCCTTAATTCTTAAATTTATGCCCAGAGAATATGCTTTAGAAAAAACCAGAAATATCGGGATTATAGCCCACATCGATGCCGGTAAGACCACCACTACCGAGTCGATTTTGTTTTATACGGGAAAAATTCACAAAATCGGAGAAGTGCATGAGGGTAATACCGCCATGGACTGGATGGAACAGGAACGCGAGCGAGGTATTACTATCACCGCTGCTGCCACTACTTCTTTTTGGTCACAAAAACTTCACAGTGGGGCGAAGGCCGAAGATACCAATCGCATCAACATCATCGACACCCCGGGCCACGTGGACTTCACTGTGGAAGTCGAGCGATCACTTCGCGTGCTCGACGGCGCGGTCGTGGTTTTCGACGGCAAAATGGGCGTAGAACCCCAGTCCGAAACAGTATGGCGCCAAGCGGATAAATACGCCGTGCCGCGTATGTGCTTTATAAATAAAATCAACCAGACCGGCGGCGATTTTTATAAATCTTTGGATGCGATTCACAAAAGACTATCCCCAAACGCCTTCCCGATCCAGTTGCCGATAGGATTTGAAAAAGATATTAACGGCGTGGTGGATCTGGTGCGCATGAGATCATATACATACACTGACCACAAAGATAAAATGTTTGTGGAAGGCGAGGTCCCGGCCGATATGTTGGAAAAGGCGAAAGAATACCGATTGAAGCTTATAGAGAAAGCCGTGGAATCGGATGATGCCCTGATGGAAAAATATCTGGCCGGCACGGAACTGACAGAAGCAGAACTGATGCGCGCCATCCGCGCCGCCACCTTGTCAGGCAAGTTTTACCCCGTGCTGGGCGGCGATGGCCGTGGATTGATCGTGACTACAATTTTAGATGCTGTGGTAAATTATTTGCCATCTCCGCTGGACAAACCGCCGGTGAAAGCTATCCATCAGAAGACCAAAGAAGAACTTTTGTTGACTCCGGATGATTCCAGTAAATTCGTAGCGCTGGCATTTAAGATCGCTACCGATCCATTCGTGGGCAAACTAGCTTTCTTCCGCGTTTACACGGGAGTATTGCAGGCTGGATCATACATTTTGAATACCCGTTCCGGCAACAAAGAGCGCGTCGGCCGACTGGTGCGTTTGCACGCTGATTCGCGCGAGGAAGTAAAAGAAGTTTATTCCGGCGATATCGCAGCTTTGGTGGGACCGAAAGATACATTTACCGGCGATACGCTTACGGACGTGGATTATCCCGTCCAGCTGGAATCCATAAAATTCCCAGAACCGGTTATCTCCGTGGCGATTGAGCCGAAAACCAAGCAAGATCAGGAAAAGATGGGCTTGGCTTTGCAGAAATTGGCCGAAGAAGATCCGACTTTCAAAGTCCGTAGCGATGAAGAGACCAATCAGACTCTGATCGCGGGTATGGGTGAATTGCATTTGGAAATTTTGGTGGATCGCATGAAGCGCGAATTCAAGGTGGAAGCCAATGTGGGCCGGCCGCAAGTCGCATACAAAGAAACTATCAAAGGCAAAGCAGAAGCAGAAGGCAAATACATCCGTCAAACCGGAGGCCGCGGCCAATACGGCCACGTCTGGATTCGGATTGAGCCTCAAGATGACCCGACCAAAGGCAATGAATTTATAAACGAAATCGTTGGTGGTACGGTACCGAAGGAATACATCAAGCCTATACAAAAAGGTATTGAAGAAGCCGAAGATCGCGGTGTTATCGCCGGTTTCCCTGTGCTGAATGTGAAAACAACTTTGTTTGACGGCAGCTACCATGAAGTGGATTCTTCTGAAATCGCCTTTAAAATCGCTGGCTCCATGGCGTTTCAGGATGCCGTGAAAAAATCCCAGCCGATTTTGCTGGAGCCTATCATGAAAGTGGAAGTATTGACTCCGGAAGTATCTTTAGGTGATGTGATCGGAGATCTTAATGCCAAACGCGGGAAGATTTTGGAAATGACAGAACGCGGCAATATCAAAGTGGTGGATGCTGAAGTGCCGCTGGCTGAAATGTTTGGCTATGCTACTCAAATCCGATCCATGTCGCAGGGTCAAGCTTCTTACACTATGGAATTTCATCATTATGAGGAAGTGCCGCGAAATGTGGCGGAAAAAATTATCGGTGAATCAGGAAAGATCCGAGTTGGCCAAGTCGGAAAGTAGTAAATAGTAAACAGAAAAAAACAGGTCGTGAGGCCTGTTTTTCTATTTACTACCTTTTTGCTAGTAAATAGGTAGCGCCAAAACTGCCAACACAAGAAAAAATGTTCGCTTCAAATTCCCGAACATTTTTCAGACGGTCGCGGCTCATCTAAAACGGACTGCTTTAGGCAAAAAAAGACCCTACTTCGCTAAAAAGCTACGTAGGGCACAATTATCTCGTTAGGGATTGATGGTTACCCAATCGCCCAATTGCCTGGTCGGTGGATCGTTGCGATCGAGCTCTTCGCGCAGTGCTTCGAGCAGCTGCGATCCCGACTTGAAGCACGGTCATAGAATCGTTCCTGTCCACCGCGGAGAGCGCCGTCTCAAGGATCGCAACCCGGCGAGGATACTGGGACTTCCGGCGAATCGTTGCTAGTCGGTGGTGAAGTACTCTCGGAGGCGCGGTTTGAGGCCGTTAGGTATCATTAGGTTCTCCTTTTTCTTTTCACGAGTTGAAATTTTCTGCGAGCCTCCAAGGCTTTATAATTCTTGCTCCGGCGATCTAGAGCTAGCCCCTCTACCGCGTGTATCATCTCCTGTAAATCCTGAATACAGCTAGGGCAAACAACAAGGTGTTCTCTGACTTCGAATCGCTGTTCCTCATTAAGTTTGCCATGGAGGTAATCAGGCAGAGAGCACTTGATAAGTGGCTTTTTACACCGGCCCGGTCCATTCATGACTCCTCCTTCCCATAAGGCTAGCATTTTTCGGGATATAAAAAAAGAACCCTACTTCGCTAAAAAGCTACATAGGGCAGACGACAGTCCATTGTGGATTGTCGTTATAGTTCATTCCTCGTCATCGGGAATTCTGCGATCAAAGTCGTAAGGTCGATCAGGATGTTCCGGTCTGTCTTCAGGCCCAGGGGTCGGAGGCGCAGATGGGGTTTTCGGAGGACGTCGGTCTTCCGCGTGCGGAGGCGGTACGAGTTCGTCCCCAAAGTCATCGTCGTCAGGCATGAGCTACTCCTGGTTGCGGATTGCGCTTATTCTTCGCGAATCAATTCTCTTCCTTCCAGCTTCTGGAGTATTCCTCGATTTCTTCATCCGTGAGTTCCGATCTTTTCTTTTTGATGGCCACGATTGCCAGCGCTGTTGTAAGCCGCTGTTGAACCTCCCTCGGTACTTGGGAACGGCGGCGGCGTTTTCGGCTTTTATTCTCGCGTGTTTTTTTCATAGGCTCACTCCTTCGCCAGTTTTTTCTTGAGCTTGTCGAGAATGAGTTCGGCGGGATCGTAGAATTCCGTCTGGTAATTCTCGTCGCGTCGCGCCCTTTCTGGATACATGAGTCTCCTCAGATGACTCATGAGCGGTAGTAGCTTGCCGTCCCGATACGCAACTTCGGCTCGGATGCAATCGGAGCGCATCCGCGCTTCCTTAGTAGACCACAACTGATGGCTCAGGAAGTGGTCGTCGATCCACTGCAGTTCTGTATTGGAAAGGCCAGTAAGTTCGGCCAGTCGAGCGCGTTCTTGGGCTATCAGGGTTTGGGCGCGACAGCTGCGCCGAATGCTGTCATCCCGGCTTTTGGCTCCTTTAGACACAGGTCTCCTCCTTTTTCTTTCGTACACCAGTATAGTCTTAGTAGACTTGGTTGTCCACAGGTAGTCTAGCCCTTTACAAGATCAGTCAAATCCTTTATAATCTTGGAGCAATAATTAATTTTATTCGCGACGTGTTAAGTTCGGCGTCATCCTGATCTTGGCCCAAACCCTCAGTAAATGGGGCTTCGGGCTAAGGTTCGGGAGGACTGGATACCACTTAATCCGCGAAAAGGACAAGAAAATGGCAGAAAAATTTGACCGTTCCAAGGTCCACGTCAACGTCGGTACTGTAGGTCACGTCGACCACGGCAAGACCACATTGACTGCTGCGATCACCACCGTGCTTGCCAAGAGTGGCAAAGCCAAGGCCCGTGCTTATGATTCCATCGACAATGCTCCAGAAGAAAAAGCACGCGGAATCACTATTAACACCTCCCACGCGGAATACGAATCCGACAAAAGGCACTATGCACACGTTGACTGTCCGGGGCACGCTGATTATGTCAAAAACATGATCACCGGTGCTGCCCAAATGGACGGTGCGATCTTAGTTGTGTCCGCTGCGGATGGGCCCATGCCTCAGACCCGCGAACACATTCTTTTGGCCAAACAGGTCGGCGTTCCTTACATCGTCGTTTATATGAACAAAGTAGATATGGTGGATGACAAGGAATTGCTCGACTTGGTCGAAGAAGAAATCCGAGACCTTTTGACCAAATATGGTTTTCCAGGAAAAGATACTCCGATCATCCGAGGTTCAGCTCTGAAAGCTTTAGAAGGCGACACTTCCGAAATTGGTGAGCCATCTATCATAAAATTGATTGAAGCATTGGACTCCTATATCCCTGATCCTGTACGTGAAGTGGATAAGCCTTACCTGATGCCGATCGAAGACATCTTCTCCATCGAAGGCCGGGGCACCGTGGTTACCGGACGTATTGAACGCGGAGTTGTTAAAATTGGTGAAGATATTGAAATCGTGGGTATCCGTCCAACCGCTAAAACTGTGGTTACCGGAATCGAAATGTTCAACAAGCAGTTGGATGAGGGACGCGCTGGCGACAATGCCGGAGTCTTGCTTCGCGGAACCAAGAAAGAAGAAGTGGAGCGCGGACAAGTTCTCTGTAAACCAGGAAGTGTCACTCCTCACACTGAATTCGATGCTGAAGTCTACATTTTGACCAAGGAAGAAGGCGGACGACACACCCCATTCTTTAAAGGTTATAAGCCGCAATTTTATATCCGAACCACAGACGTGACCGGTGAAGTAGAATTGCCAGCAGGCCAGGAAATGGTCATGCCGGGAGACACAGTAACATTGAAAATTAAGTTGATTACACCTGTGGCACTTGAAGACAAGATGCGCTTCGCTATTCGCGAAGGCGGACACACTGTCGGAGCCGGTGTGGTACTCAAGATTACCAAATAACCCTTATAAAGGACTAGCCAAAACATTTTGGCTAGTCCTTTTGTTCGACCCTTGACTAAAGAGCCAAAATAGTGTAAATTAAGCAAGTTGAACGCAAAAGAATAGTCTAATTCCTTAATAAATCTAATGTCCTCCGATAAACCAGATACAGCCAGAATTCGCATCAAAATTCGAGCTTATGACCATAAGCTGATTGATCAATCTGCCCGCCAAATAGTAGAGACCGCGAAAAGAACCGGTGCTGCAGTGATAGGGCCAGTACCCCTTCCTACCGAAAAAACGAAGTATACAGTCAACCGCTCGACTTTTGTGCATAAGAATGCCCGCGAACAGTTTGAGATGCGCATTCATAAAAGATTGATAGATATAGCATCGCCGACTCCGAAGACTATAGATGCTTTAAGTAATTTAAATCTTCCCGCCGGAGTTGATGTAGAGATTAAGATGTGATGTTAGTTTGTAGGTTGTAGAAAATTATAGTAGATTGCGACCGGTCCTAATAAGGGACAACGGCGATCCAAGAAGAACCATTCAGGTTTCTGATGTTTCTGGGATCTGAATGGTTCTTTTTTCTGAAGTAACTTAAAGTAAATGGCCAAGTTTATCATCGCGCAAAAATTGAATATGTCCCAAATGTTTACCAAGGACGGCAAAGTCGTTCCAGTGACTATTTTAAAGGCGGGTCCTATAAAAGTAGTGCAGGTGAAAACTGCGGCCAAGGATAAATACACAGCAGTGCAAGTAGGTTTTGGCAAGAAAAGAAATCCGAATAAAGCCGAAGCCGGACACGGTGCTTTTAAAATCCTGGCGGAATTCAGAACTGATGAGAAAGATAATTTTACCAAAGGCGACGAGATAAAAGTAGATACGTTTGCAGTAGGCGATAAGGTCAAAGTTACGGCAGAAATGAAAGGCAGAGGATTTGCAGGCCCGATTAAACGCCATGGATTCCACGGCGCTCCGGCATCCCACGGTCACGATCATCCTAGAGCAGTAGGAGCTATCGGCGGACGATTTCCGCAGCACGTAAGAAAAGGATTGCGAATGGCAGGACGGATGGGCGGCGTGCGGACAGTGAAGAATCTGGAAGTCATGGATGTGGACGCGGTCAGAAATTTGATAGCAGTGAAAGGTGCTGTTCCAGGTGCTCCTGGCGGCATTGTAAAGATTCAGATAGTGGTGAAGTAATGCTGGTGATCGGGCATAGAGGAGCATCAGGGATTGAATTGGAGAATACGATCCGTTCTTTGAAAAAAGCACAAGAATTGGGCGTCGACATGGTTGAATTTGATATCAGGCGATCTTTAGACGGACAAGTAGTCTTAAGCCATGACAGCAATCTTAAAAGATTATTTGGTACCAGAAAAAGTATTAAAGATTTAACTGTCGAAGAGCTTAGGAAAGCTAGTAATAATGAAATACCTACACTTCAGGAAGCCTTAGAAAATATTTCAGCCCCAATCGACATTCACGTAAAAGTTCTGGGCATTGAACAACAAGTGGTTGATGCTTACAAGAATTTTTCTTCCGAGGTTTTGATTTGCTCCACCTTCCCGGGTGTATTGAAGAAAATCAGAGCTTTGGATGAAAAAGTAAAATTAGGACTTGTTATAGGCAAAGGACAACTTTACTTCTTACCTATAATGGAGTACTTAACGAGATATTTAAATCTTTATTCGATTCATCCAGAGCAAACGCTAGTCACCCCCAAAAGTATCGACACTTTGCGAAGAATGAATAGGAAAATATTTGTCTGGACAGTTAATAGTCAGGATGAATATGCACGAATGAAAAATCTGGGTGTCGATGGAATCATCACCGACAATCCGCAATTATTTAAATAATATGACCAAGACAGCAGTTTACAACCAAGCCGGTGAAAAAGTTACAGAATTGGATTTGAATCCGAAGATTTTCGGTTTGGAAAAAATTGATATTGGTCTGGTCCACACAGCAGTACGAGCCCAGCAAAACAATCAAAGAAATGCAATTGCCCATACGAAAAACCGGGGTGAAGTTGCCGGTAGCGGCAAAAAGCCATGGAAGCAAAAAGGAACCGGTCGCGCTAGAGCCGGAAGCGTCCGTTCTCCACTTTGGCGACACGGTGGTGTCACTTTTGGGCCGACATCTAGCAGGAACTGGTCAGTGAAGCTGAATCAATCCATGTTTCGCAAGGCGTTGTTTACAGTTTTGACAGACAAGGTCAATGAACATAAATTAGTTATCGTGGAAAATTTTGATAAACTTGCAAAGACCAAAGAATTGGCATCGCGGTTGGGCACCCTGGCCAGCAAGGCAGGCTTGGGCAAAAAATATCTTTTGGTTTTGGATACTTATAATAAGGAGCTTGAGCGATCTTCCCGTAATTTACCGAACGCTAAAGTTATATACGCCAATCAGCTGAACGTTTTGGATTTAATGAAATACGACGCCTTAATTTTGAAAGAGGCATTACCAATTATTGAAAAAACCTACTTAAAATAATATGGGATTACTAGATAAGATCACCGGTAAAAAGGAAGAAAGCAAAAAGACTCAGAAGAAATCAGATGAGAATGTTTTGGAATTGGCTCACGAACATGACGAGAAGCCGGTGGCACTAAAAGAAAATACCGGATCAGCGCATCGAGTGCTTAAGCATCATCATTTGTCAGAAAAGACCAACGCTTTCGCCACCACCGGCCGATATGTTTTCAAAGTCTCCAAGGATGCCAACAAGATTGAAGTAAAGAAAGCAGTGGAAAAAGTTTATGATGTCCACGTCGCCAAAGTTAATATGGTGAATGTGCCTGGAAAAAAACGCCGACAGGGACGAGTTACTGGTAGAACCCAGGATTGGAAAAAAGCAATTGTATTTTTAAAGACAGGCGAGCGAATCGCAGGGTTAGCTGAAGGAGCCTAATATGGCCATTAAGATTTATAAACCTACATCAGCGGGAAGACGTATCCAGTCGGTTACGGATTATTCGATTTTGACCAAAAATTCCAAGCCCAAGAAATCTTTGATGTGGTCTGTAGCTAAAACCGCAGGGCGAAATAACCAGGGCAAGATTACGATCCGGCATCGCGGCGGCGGACACAGCCAGAAAATCCGAACGATTGATTTCAAGCGGGAGAAAATGAATATACCTGCTAAAGTGCAAACCGTGGAATACGATCCAGGACGGAGTGCGTTTATCTTGCTTTTGGCTTACAAAGACGGAGAGAAGCGATATATCCTGGCACCCGACGGAGTTAAGGTTGGCGAAACCTTAGTTACTTCTGAACGCGCAGAAATCAAACCAGGCAACCGGATGCTGTTGCGCCATATCCCAATCGGAACTTATGTCCACAATATCGAAATTCTCACGAACCAGGGCGGGCAAATCGCCAGATCCGCCGGCACTTATGCCATAGTCTCATCCATGGAAGCGGACCATGTGATGTTGAAACTGCCTTCTGGAGAGATCAGAAAAATTCCCACGAAATCCTATGCGACCATCGGACAGGTTTCCAATACTGACTGGATGTATGTTAGAATCGGTAAGGCCGGACGCAACCGCCATCGCGGTATTCGTCCATCTGTTCGCGGTAAGGCCATGAATCCTATCGACCATCCTCATGGCGGGGGCGAAGGACACAACCCGATCGGTTTGAAGTATCCGAAAACCCCGTGGGGCAAGCATGCCTTAGGCGTGAAGACCCGAGATCCGAAAAGATCTTCGAGTAAGTTTATAGTAAAGAGACGGACTAAATAGTTTATGAAGAAATTTTTATTGCTTACAATTTCAATTTTGTTCGTAGCCGCAGCTTGCAACAAACAAGTAGCTGTTCAACCTGTGCCGAAACAGGAAACAGGAAACAGTAATCAGCAAACAGATACAACCGCAAACTGGAAAACTTATACAAATAGCAAGTATGGTTTCGAGTTTAACTATCCAAATGACGTAACAGCTTCATCGAACAATGAGATTATAACTTTCGCCGGTAAAAATTCAGAATTCTCCGTGAGTATTCAGAATTCTAAATTACAATCTGAATTTGTTTCTCCGGTAACCGGATCCCAAGTGAAGTTACCGAAAACTTTGATCAACGGAAGAAATTGGTACACAGTCACTCCGATAGATGGCGGAGGCGCAGCTTTTATAATGTATGAGACTGATTTGGGATCAAAAACCCTGGAAATAAACTTCCCTTCTTATACCAAGGGTTGGGCTGATAAACTAGGAGATAACCAAAGGTTTTACAATAAACTAGCGGAAAACAAGAGTTTGCAAAATCAAATTCTTTCTACCTTTAAATTCACCAAATAATTTATGTCACGATCACTCAAAAAAGGACCGTTTATAGACGCCAAGCTCTGGAAGAAAATCCAGAATGCAAAACCTGGAATGAACACTCAGATTAAGACTTGGTCACGCGACTCCACCATTTTTCCGGAAATGATTGGTATGACTTTTTTGGTCCACAACGGCAAGAATTTTATTACTGTCATCCCATCGGAAAACATGGTAGGACATAAGTTGGGCGAATTTTCACCATCACGCAAATTTATAAGACATGGTGGCCGCATGGCTAAAGAAGAAGCTGTGGCTGCTCAAGAAGCAGAAAAGCGGGCAATGGAAGCAACTAAGGCTCCGGAAGGACCAAAAAAATAGGTAAATTTTATGGCAGAAGAAAAGCAACAACCAAAAGAAGTGAAAGCGCATGCGCGCTACATCCATGTTAGCCCACGTAAATTGCGCTTGGTGGCTGATTTAGTGCGCCAACATCCGGTGGATCAAGCTTTGGAGCAATTGCGATTTTCTTCAAAGAACGCGGCCATCCCTTTGGCCAAAGCTATCAATTCTGCCGTGGCCAATGCTGTACATAATTTTAATATGACTAAAGAAAATTTATTCATCAAAGCCATCACTGTGGACGGCGGTCCGGTATTCAAGACTTATGCTCCAAGAGCGCAGGGACGAGCTTTTGTGGAACGAAAAAGAACCAGCCATATTAGCGTTACTTTGGAATCCAGACAGCAATCGAAAAAGAAAACCAGATCGATGTTTTCCCTAAGGCCAAGGACAACTGAAACGGAAGTTAAGAAAGTAAACCAGCAGCAGTCAGGCGATGCGGCAGATAATAATAAGCCCTCCCCGCGTCAAGCCGGTAAAGCGGATGATAAGATGAAGCAGCAAAAAATCAGTTTGAAACGTCGATTATTTAATAGAAAGAGCGGATAATAATATGGGTCAGAAAGTTAATGCCAATAGTTTTAGATTAAATATTACTGATACTTGGAAATCCAGATGGCTGGCCAAGACGGGTTTTGCGTCCCTCTTGGAGCAGGACACCAGAATCAGAGCGTTTTTGTCCGTGCAATTGAAAAAAGCGGGTTTGGTCCGCATTGATATCGAGCGTTTTAGCAACACTGTGAGCGTTACAGTCAAAACCACAAAACCAGGAATGATAATCGGCAAAGGCGGTACCGGTATCGAGGAATTGAAGAAAAAGATTTTGAAGCATCTTGGAATAACCAAGCTTGATCTTAAGATAAATATTGAAGAAGTCAAAGATGTGAATTTGCAGGCTAATGTGGTCGCGCAAAATATAGCTGATCAGATCGAAAAACGTATCGCATTCAGACGAGCCATGAAAGGATCGATTGAGCAGGTTATGGAATCAGGGGCGCTGGGAGTCAAGATCGAATGTGCTGGTCGCTTGGGTGGCGCTGAAATTGCCCGCACAGAGCGATTGTTTAAAGGCAAGCTTCCGTTGCATACTTTGCGTGCTAATATCGATTTCGCCCGCATTACCGCATACACCACTTACGGTACCATCGGCATTAAAGTTTGGATCAACAAAGGCGAAATTTTTGAAGGGGCGAAAGCCAAACTTAAAATAGACTAATATTATGTTAATTCCTAAAAAAGTTAAGCACCGAAAACATCATAGAGGAACATCCAAAGGCAAGGCCATGTCTGGGAATTTTGTGGCATTCGGAAGTTTCGGTTTGAAGGCTTTGGAAAACAGCTGGGTAACATCCAGACAGATTGAAGCCGCCCGCCGGGCCATGACCAGATATATCCAACGCGGTGGCAAAATTTGGATTCGAATTTTTCCTGATAAGCCAATCACATCCCACGGCAACGAATCGCCGATGGGAGCCGGAAAAGGTGCTGTGGATCACTTCGTCGCAGTTGTTCAGAAAGGACGTGTGATGTTTGAAATGGACGGTGTGACAGCAGAGCAGGCAGCCGAGGCTATGCGTCTGGCAAGCCATAAACTTCCTATTAAAACCCGATTTGTAATCAGGAATCAGCCTTAAATTTATGAAGATGAAAGAAATGCGAAATTTTAATGAACAGGAATTACTTCGCCAGCTGGCTACTTTGCGCGAGCAGGTCCGGGACCTGACATTTAAGATCCATTCCAGAGAAGTAAAAAACAGCCACACCCTGAAGGTAATCAAGAAAGATATAGCAAGAATGTTAACTTTAATTAACGAAAAGGCGTAGTATGGATAAAGTCAAAAGACAACTAACCGGCAAAGTCACCTCCAATAAAATGAATAAGACCGTGATTGTGAAGGTGGAAATGGTAAAAGTGCATCCGAAATACCATAAAAGGTACAAGGTTTTCAAAAAATACCCGGCGCACGTCGAAGCCAATGATTATGTGATTGGCGATAAAGTTGTGATTGAAGAAACACGGCCTTACAGCAAAACCGTTAATTGGAAGGTAATTAGCAAAGCTTAATTTATATATGATTCAGATAAGAAGCAGATTAAAAGTAGCAGATAACACGGGAGCGAGAGAAATCGCGATCTTCAGCGTGTCTGGCAAAAACAGCCGCCGCTTCGCCGGTTTGGGGGATGTGGTCGCGGCTTCAGTCAAAATCGCCAGTCCCAAGGGTCAGGTAAAGAAGGGCGATAAAGTTTATGCCGTGATTGTCCGCACTCGCAAGGAAGTCCGACGCGCTGATGGTTCTTACATTCGATTTGATGACAACGCAGCCGTGTTGGTGAACAAAGACAATCCCGAACCCCGTGGTACCCGTATTTTTGGTCCGATTCCCCGAGAACTTCGCGATCGAGGTTTTACTAAAATAATTTCATTAGCAGAGGAAGTAGTTTAATGTCCAAGATGAATATTAAAAAAGGTGATTCAGTAACAGTCCTGTCCGGTAAGGAAAAAGGCAAAAGTGGGAAGGTTTTGGAAGTGTTTCCAAAAGATAATCGTTTGTCCGTGGAAGGATTAAACATCCACGTCCGTTTTAGCCGCCCAAAGAGGCAAGGAGAAAAAGGACAGCGATTGGAATTGCCAGCCGCCATGAATGCTTCCAATGTTATGCTCCTTTGTCCAAATTGCGGCAAAGCAACGAGAGTTGCCCGAGAAATAACAGACAATGGCAATTTGCGCAAATGCAAGCGTTGTGGAAGGGTAATCAATTAATTTATATGTCATTTAAAACAGTTTACAAAGAAAAATCAGTACCCGCCTTAAAGCAAGCTTTTGGATTGAAAAATCCTATGGCTGTGCCTAAGATTGTCAAAGTCGTGGTTAACGCTGGTGTCGGCAAGACTCTGAAAGACGCCAAAATGCTGGAAGCGATAATCGAAGATATCAAAGGAATTACTGGCCAGGCGCCTGTAAAAACTATTGCCAAAAAATCCATCGCAGGTTTTAAGATTCGTGAAGGACAGGTAGTGGGTTTGATGGTCACCCTGCGCGGTACTCGGATGTATGATTTTTTGGAAAAATTGGTTCGAATAGCCCTTCCCCGCGTCCGTGACTTCCGCGGACTAGATCCGAAGAAATTCGACCGCCACGGCAATTATAATATCGGTATTCGAGAACAGATAGTATTTCCAGAAACGACTCGTGAACATATGGACTACACTTTCGGCTTTGAGGTAAATATTCAGACCAATACTGACGACGATAAGAAAGCCCTGGAACTTCTCAAATCATTAGGTTTCCCATTCCAAAAGGAATAATATATGGCAACGAAAGCTCAGACAATCAAATCATTCCGATCCCGCACCAATCCGAAATATTCTACTCGAGTAGTTCGACGCTGTTGGCGCTGCGGCCGCAAGCACGGGTATATGCGTGACTTTAATATTTGCCGTATTTGTTTTAGAGAATTAGCCTCCAACGGAGAAATCCCAGGAGTAGTAAAGGCATCGTGGTAAATCTATGACAATGAGCGATACAATCTCCGACATGTTAACTCGAATCCGCAACTCTCTGATGGCAAAAAAGCCAGAGGTGGTTTTTCCTTACTCAACCTTCAAGCATAATTTGGCTAAAGTTTTGCAGAATGAAGGTTGGATTGCGAAAGCCGAAGTTAAAGAAGAGAACGACAGAAAATTTCTTTCCCTACAGCTTAAATACGATAACGCCGGCGTCCCGGTAATTTCCGGAATTAAGCGCGTCAGCAAACCAGGCCAGCGGATTTACAGCTCACGAGAACAAATTCCGTCAGTTTTGGGCGGTATGGGTACCACGATAGTTTCAACCTCAAAAGGATTAATGACAGACAAAGAAGCCCGCAAGAATAAAGTCGGCGGTGAAATTGTCTGCCAAGTTTGGTAAAAATATGTCAAGAATAGGTAAAAAACCAGTAGTAATTCCAGCCGGCGTCACGGTGGATATACAAGAAGACTTCATTAAGGTCAAAGGACCAAAAGGTGAATTGTCTCAAGCTTTACATCCGAAAGTAAAGATAGAAAAGTCAGATTCGGAACTCGTAGTCAGCGTGGGTAACACTGAAAACAAGCAGCAGCGCGCTTTATGGGGATTATATCGGGCATTGATCAATAACATGGTAGTGGGTGTCACCACAGGCTTTACCAAAATTTTGGAAATCAACGGAGTCGGATACAAAGCCGCCATGAGTGGTAAGAAACTAGTTCTCAATCTTGGTTATTCTCACCCCATCGAATTGGAAGTGCCAAATGGACTGGAAGCTAAAGTGGAAAAGAATACTATCACTATCTCCGGTTCTGACCGCCAAGTCGTGGGTCAGTTTGCAGCTGTGGTCCGATCGAAAAGAGAGCCAGAGCCTTACAAAGGCAAAGGAATTAAGTACCAAGATGAAGTTATCAGACGTAAAGCCGGCAAAGTCGTTAAGGCCGTAGGCGGAGGTAAATAATATGAATAAACAAGCACAAAGAAAAATGCGGCACAATCGGGTCCGCGCCAGAGCCATAGGCTCGGCCGCTAAACCCCGAATGAATGTTTTCCGCTCCACCACTCATATTTATGTTCAGCTGATAGATGATGAAGCTGGAAAGACTCTGGCTGCTGCTTCCAGCAAGGAAGTAAAAACCAAGGGTCCTAAGGCCAAGGTGGCTGCTGAAGTCGGAAAATTGGCTGCGGAGAAAGCAATCGCTGCCGGCATCAAACAGGTTGTGTTTGACCGGGGCGGATACAAATACCACGGACGAGTGAAGGAATTAGCTGATGCAGCACGCGCTGCAGGATTGGAATTTTAATTTTATGGCAATGAGAAGACCGTCTCGAAACAGAGGCGAGCAGACTAAAAAAGAATTTGAACAGAAGATCGTGGAGATCAAGCGGGTAACTCGCGTGGTCGCAGGCGGCAAACGCATGCGCTTCCGCGCTTTGGTCGTGATCGGCGATAAGAAAGGCCGAGTCGGCATCGGATTGCGCAAAGGCGCTGATGTTTCCGAAGCTGTAAACAAAGCGGTGAACGCGGCTAAGAAAACTCTGGTTACGGTAAAAATCGTGAACAGCACCATCCCGCATCAGATAAAATTTAAGTACAAATCTTCAGTTGTTTTTTTAAAGCCTGCCCAGCCCGGAACCGGAGTTATTGCCGGCGGAGCCATTCGTCAAGTTTTGGATTTAGCGGGAGTAAAGAATATTTTATCCAAGATGATCGGTTCTTCCAATAAAGTTAACAACGTCATGGCAACTTATCTAGCTTTAACTAAATTACGCTCAAAAGATGAAATTATGGGGCTTAAGAACGCTACCCAGAAAGTTATTGTCTAATATGCTGAAATTATCCGAATTAAAACCGTATAAAGGATCAACCAAGCGACGCAAAGTGGTTGGCCGAGGCGTGGGGAGCGGACACGGAACTTTTTCCGGACGCGGCGCGAAAGGCCAAAAAGCCCGTTCAGGTTCTTCTATCCCGGTAGGATTTGAAGGGGGACGCATGCCGATCCAGCGCCAGATTCCGAAACGGCGAGGTTTTACCAGCCGGCAACCTAAGGCGGTGGTGGTGAATCTGGACGAATTGAATGAAAAATTCAAAGCAGGTGAAACTGTAAATCCAAAAATTCTTTTGAACAAAGGCATGATTAAATCCACCCAGGACGAGATTAAAGTTTTGGGCCAGGGTGAACTGAAAAAAGTTTTGATTTTTGAGGGTATGTCTATTTCCAACCAGGCAAAAGTAAAAATAGAAAAAGCCGGTGGTAAAATAAACGGTACTTAACGCATTATGTCGAGAATTTCCCAAATTTGGAAGGTAAAAGATCTGCGCAATCGCATTATTATTGTCGCCCTGCTTTTGGTTGTTACCAGAATCTTGGCCCACATCCCGATTCCTGGGATTGGAATTACAGATTTGCGCGGTCTTTTGAGTACCAACCAGTTACTGGGATTATTTGATATATTTTCCGGAGGCGGTTTGCGTAACTTTTCCATCGTCATGTTAGGCGTCGGTCCTTATATCACAGCTTCGATTATTATTCAGCTTTTGACGATTATCATTCCCAAACTCGGTGAACTACAGAAAGAAGGCGGAGAAGCAGGGCGCATGAAAATCAACCAGTATATGCGTTATCTTACCGTGCCCCTGACTGCGATTCAGGGTTATGGCACGATAATTTTGCTGTCACGCACCAGTGGATCCAATTTCGCGGCTAATTTTACGCCGTTCCAGTGGTTTGTCACGCTGCTTTCGATTACAGCTGGTACTGTGGTTTTGCTGTGGATTGGTGAGCAGATCTCGGAATATAAAATTGGCAATGGTATATCTTTGATTATCTTCGCTGGAATTGTCGCTGGGCTTCCAGCCGCCGCCCAGCAGGCATATGCCAGTTTGTCTGCCTCTTCCGGGCTGAGTCCTCAAAATTTAATCACAATTGCTTCTTACCTGGCTGTGGCTTTGGTGGTCATAGGCGGAGTGGTGTTGATTACGGAAGCGCAACGCAATATTCCAGTGTCTTATGCTAAGCGCATCCGCGGCAATAAAATGTACGGCGGGGTAAACACCCATTTGCCGCTTCGCGTAAACCAAGCTGGCGTCATCCCTATCATTTTCGCTATTTCGATTTTACTTTTCCCTGGACTGATCGCTAATTTTTTCGCGAATGCGAAGACCCCAGCTATCGCTCATTTCGCCACTTCCGTGAATAGTTTTTTTCAGAATCAGACTTACCAGGGAATAATTTATTTTATTCTCGTGGTAGCCTTTACTTATTTCTATACTGCGATCGTGTTTAATCCGGACGAAATTTCCGAAAATATTCAAAAACAAGGCGGCTTCGTCCCGGGCTTGCGTCCCGGCAAACAGACTGCTGATTTTTTGTATAAAGTTTTGAACCGCATTACTTTGGTCGGCGCTATCTTCCTGGGATTAGTGGCCGTATTGCCAAATATCGTGCAGGCGTTTACGCACACTCAAGCATTGACTTTGGGTGGTACGTCTCTTTTGATCGCAGTTTCCGTGGTCATCGAAGTTATGAAGCAGGTCCAGTCCCAAATGGTCATGCGCGATTATGAGGACTTCTAGGTTATAGGTAACAAGTTATAGAAATATACTATCCCCGCGAAAGCGGGATCTTTTTAAACTCTACGGCTTTTTTTTTGTCCGGATTTTAAGTATAATAAGCATATGTCATTACAAAAAATTCTAGTTGTCCTAGGCCCCCCGGGTTCTGGGAAGGGTACGCAGAGTTCGCGTTTGGCGAAAGCTTTGGGATATGAACAAATTGTTTTGGGAGATTTGATCCGGGAATTTATAAAAGGAACGTCAGAAGACGCCCAAACAGCCAAAGAGCGGTATGACAAAGGAATTCCTCAACCGGATGAAGTTGCCACCAAATTACTCAAGACCCAGCTTCAAAACATCCATAATTACGAAGGCGCGGTTTTTGATACTTTTCCTTTATCTATGGGACAAGCGGAAGCATTAGATCAGATCACAAGAGACTTAGGAGTAACTGATTTGAAAGTAATTTTTCTCAACGTTGGGAAGGATGAGGTGGTAAAAAGAATTACCACTCGCGGCCAAGCACGCACAGATGATAAGCCAGAGATTGCAGCTTCCAGATTTGATGAATATGAAAAGCGGAATGCTCCGATTAAAGAGCACTACCGCAATTTAGGTTGTTTGATTGAAATCAACGGCGATCAGCCAATTGAAGCCGTACACGAAGAAATTTTAAGCAATTTAAAATAATGAAGAAACTCGGATTTGATTTAATATTACTGGGCGATCCGGCATCCGGCAAAGATACCCAAGCGGCGATCCTAGAAAAAAAATATTCGTTGTATCCTGTGGCGTCCGGCGTTTTTTTTCGTAAGCTTTTGAAAAGCCTGAAGTATAAGGCCATTCTGGAGAAAACTTATTCAAAGGGATTGCCGGCACCCACAAGCTTGATGCTCAAGCTCTTAAAAGAAAGTTTTGGATCGGTCAAAGTCGGTCAGAACTTTATTTTTATAGGGGCAGCCAGACTTAAACCTGAAGCGGAAGTTTTAAAAAAATATTTAGATACCCGCAGTCGTGACTTTCTGGTATTGTATATAAGATTGCCTAAATCCGAGGTAATTAAGCGTTCTTTAAGCCGTGAGCGGAAAGAAGATAGGGATCCAAAATTTATAGCTAACCGGTTTGTTTATTATAAAACTCAAGTCAGCAAGACTGTACAATTTTATAAAAAATACAAAAAATTGAAATATATTGACGGCAGCCAAAGTATTAGTAAGGTAGCAAGTGATATTCAAAAAATCATAAATGATTATCAAAAACGATAAAGAATTGGAAATTTTAAGACAAGGTGGCAAGATTTTAGCCACGGTTTTAAATTTGGTCGCAAGTAAAGTCGCACCCGGCGTTTCAGCAGCGGCCTTAGATGAATTGGCTGAGAAAGAGATAATTAAAGCTGGTGGTAGGCCGTCGTTTAAAAATTACCGTTCGCAAATTGGGGATCCGCCTTTTCCGGCCAGTCTTTGTGTTTCTGTAAACAACGAAGTTGTGCATGGGATTCCGCATAAGCATAAAATTTTAAAAAACGGTGATATTGTAGGGTTGGATCTCGGAGTGGAGTTTAAGGGTTTGTATACTGACATGGCCATCACTGTGCCGGTGGGGAAAGTTAGCGACAAGCACTTAAAATTAATCACAGCAGCTTCCGAGTCTCTCGAAGCCGGCCTTGTAGAGGTGAAGCCTGGAAATTTTACGGGTGACGTGGGTTTTGCCATCGAAGCATCAGCCAAAAAATATAATTTTCAGGTCGTGCGGGAATTAGTCGGCCATGGAGTGGGCAAAGAGGTGCATGAAGAGCCGGAAGTTCCTGGCTTTGGCAAACCCAAAACCGGCACCAAAATTGTGGAAGGAATGGTTTTGGCAATTGAACCCATGGTCAACGAAGGTGGATGGAAAATAAATTTTGCTGAGGATAAATGGACGATCATAACCGAGGACGGCGGGTGGTCGGCCCACATTGAGCATACTATTTTAGTCACTAAAGATGGATTTCAGATATTAACCAGGATCTAATATTCGCGAATTCAACAACTAAGTGCAACAGCCCTTCTTAAAGACTTCTAACGGAGTTTGGTATTTCAAGGATTTTCTTGGCCGGTTGTTAAGCAATTTTTCAACTCGTGTAATTTCTTCTTCCGTAACTGTAGCAAAGT
>DASWFI010000123.1:0-2043 GCA_036394315.1 Patescibacteria group bacterium | reverse complement strand
TGCATTTTGGCAATGTATGGGCTTAATAACGGATGCGGTGTGACCGGACTGAATCGGAACGCTGTCATTTGCTTCGCAAAGTATTAGTGCTGCTTTAAAGATAAGGCTAATTTCCGTCTCTTTCTGCCCTTCAAAATGGACATGGTCGACTGCTTCTAACATTTCTTTCACAATTTTAAGCCATCGCCAGGAAAAGTTCGGATATCCACCTAATGCCTTTAGAATATCCTAATAATGAGAAAGTCATTTATGACAAGTATAGCGAGTTGGTTTTCAATACATTTAATTAAAATCAATCTAGACCCTGTTTAGAAACGCTCTATATGCCCAAACGGACATACGTATTCAGCCCAGGTCAAAAAGCGGAACGTGTTGCTCGTCAGGGATGGCCCATCGCTGGGGAGCATATGTTTCTTCTGATGGCAAATACCTGTTCTATACGAAAGGCACCAGTGAAAAAGATTGTACTAGAATGACCGACTGGATATAATAAATATCTGAACGGCCTGCTTTGTAAAATTAGTTAGCTAATTTAGGCTTCCATAAAAGCTTTACAGTGAAAATATTATTTTTATTCCTCCACTTTTTATTATCCGCTCACGCCATGAATGCTGCCAGGACTTTTGCAGGGCTGGCATCACCTGCAGATACCAATTTAGCCATATTTGGCCGCGGTATGTATCCGGGAGATGATGTAACTTTTAAAAGCCTGAAAGCATCCGGGTTTACTACCGTTATCTTGTCTAGTTTTTACATACATGCCGATGGCGATGTATATTCCGGGGATGATAATAGTAACCCCATCATTCGCAAGGGTCAATATGTGGGTAATAAAAAATGGCTCGAACGGGTAGCCTCTTTAAGACAGCAGCCTACTTCCGTTACTCGTATTGAGATCCTGCTGGAAGGCAGGTGGTATAACCAACCCCCGAATACTTTTGATTTCATACGGGATTGGTCGGATTCTGCAAAGGCGCTGCCGGCAATAGTAACAGGGACCGGGATTAACAGTACTCTGTATAAAATTTGTAAAGTACTGAAAGACGCGATAGGGGTTGACGCTGTTTGTATTGACGATGAATCTGTATATAATAGCACCTCTATAGTCCGGTTGGGAGCAATGATCAATAAACTCAATATGCACATGTCGCTGTGTCCGTTCAGGCATTCGGAATATTGGAAGGATATAATTTCCAGGTCACAGAAGGGTGTTGTAGATGCGATCTATTTGCAATGTTATGATGGCGGCACCGGCAATGCTCCCGGTCCATGGAAAGACAGTTTAGCCGCCGATATCCCCATTTATCCGATATTTCTTTGTCGCGGGGCATTCAGCACCTGTTCCAGCTCTCATAACAGTAAGACGCCTGATGAGATCAGAGCTGAAATGATCCGGTTTAAAAAAGATTATCCAGGTATGACGGGTGGCGCGATATGGCAAATGGCTGACATAAAGGATTATATCCTGATGAACTGTGCCGGTCAAAGTCCCGGATCCGGCAGCGCCAGCTCTGTAAGCCAGTATATAGCCCAGTTAAAGAACAGTTTGAAGGAGGGACTATGACCCGGTCCCTGGTGGTAAGCTGGCGGCCCAGAGGGTATGCCAAACCCGGGAGAGTTGGTTGCAAAGCCCGAAGGGCTTTGTTGACTTTATTTTAAATATGATGATAGTAGAATTTGCAATGCGTCGGCGTCGTTGTCGGCACAAACATCACAATGAGTCCCAATGCCATTGACTGGCCCTTCATATTCCCAAGAAAAAGTCTTATAGTATTTTCCAGAGGTATCAATGACCCTCAAGCGAAGCTCTTTTGGAATAACATACAGAACATAGTTATTAGTAAATTGGACTTTAAAACATGAGTCGCCATTAATTTTGCCCCTGCCCATGTAATAAAGTTTTACTTGCTTTTGGTGCTTACCATAACCATATAAAATATCTGCCCTCTTGCCATCTTTTGTCCAAAATTCAAACTGTTCATATTTATCTGTCCCATATTTTCCGTAGGAATATTGAGCAACTTTCAATTGTGCCTCCGATGT
>DASWFI010000122.1:0-2108 GCA_036394315.1 Patescibacteria group bacterium | reverse complement strand
GTAATGTCCCGCCACAACGTTTCAATTATCAACAACGTGTCGGTAGGGCCGGAAGGAGGGGTAAACCATTTTCGCTTGCGCTGTGCGTCGCCAGGGGAAATAGCCATGATCAAACGCATTATGTGCAGTCCAAACGGATGGTTTCCAGCACTCCAGTAGATCCTTATCTTGATCTCGAACGTGTTGAAATACTAATGCGGGTATTGAACAAACAGGTACTTAAACTCGCTTTTAATAGTTTTGAACTTTTTGATGATGAAATTACCGATAGTATACATGGCGAATTTGGAAAATATCATAAATGGCCCAACTATCGAAAGAATGTTCAAGACTGGATTATCGATCATGAACCCGAGATAAAGGGAATTATAGGATATTTAAGAAAGGGCACGTTTATCGCCGATACCGAAGCCGACATTTATCAGAAATTACGAGACACGCTTATTTCTTCTATTGATGCAGTAGTAAATAATACTCGTGACTATGACCAATTAGCTTTAAGTGAAAGACTTGCGAATGCGGGGCATTTGCCGATGTTTGGCTTTCCGACGAAAATTCGTTTCCTATATGAAAAGGAAGCTACCAGATTGCCACCTGAGAATGCCATTAACCGAGATCTGGATATTGCTATTTCTGAATTCGCGCCGGGAAGTGAAGTGATTAAGGACAAAAAAGTCCTGGTGCCGGTAGGACTGCTTTCATATGTGCCGGGAGAAGGGTTCATTCCCCGGGAGTCAGATGGAAGGGGAGTACTTGAACATGGTTTGCAAAAATGTATGAACATTAATTGCCGAACTATTTATTCTAACGTGACGGATGGTCAGGTATGCAGGGTTTGCGGCCACCCCTTGCAAACGATCAAGGCTTGTTCTCCACTGGGGTTTTGCGTTGATTTTGAGGCACCCGTAAGAGATTTCGAAGGAAGGTTTGACTGGTCTCCAAGAACAGGACTGGTAACCCTGGACCCAGATTCCAATCTTTTACATGAAGTTCTACTCTTTAATCTTTGCATGAAATCGAATCAAGTACCTTCGGACGGTATCGTCCACCAGATTAATGATAACCAAGGTAATATGTTCCGGCTGGGGCAGATCCGCAACAGTGAGCGTTGGGTAGTTGGCGACCTCCTGTCCAGAAGAATAAGCCTGCTTCATGAGGATGATTATGCACTTGTTTCTTCGCGTCATACTGGCGTAATCACGTTGTCCATCAATAAGGAATCTAAATTATATCAACTAGATGGCTTAAATCCTTATCACCGAGCATCTTTTCTGTCGTGGGCCTTTCTCATCCGTAAAGCAATCTGTGACAGACTGGACATTGAAACCAATGAATTTGATGTCGGTTTCAGGGTCGCGCCATATTCTGGCAAACCGGAGGCGTATATTGTTGAAAAAGCCGATAATGGGGCCGGCTATTGCAATTATTTAAACGGAAGTACTGATCGGGATATTGCTGAAGAGATTTTTATTCATTTTCTTTCGCCAGATGGTCGAACCTATAAAGAGATATTGATGGAGCCCGGGCATGCTGCCAGATGCGGATCTTCCTGTTATGATTGTCTTAGGGATTATTATAATCAGCAACATCACAGCTTTCTCAATTGGAGAATGGCACTGGATGTGGCTGCTTTAGCTAAGAATGAACAGGCAACGCTAGATTTTTCCGAAGCACACTGGCAGCGCTATCTCGAGGATTTTCTACTGAAAACGCTGGAGAGCAAGTTGTCAGGAAAAAGAGATTTTATTGATGGCTATCATGTGATCGCTACCAATAAGAATAAATATGTGCTCACGCATCCGTTTTGGGGCAAACAAAAATTGGATGATATTAACAGTACTATTGGCGACGTTGTCAAACCATTGAATATCATGGATGCTATTGCAAAGACGAAATATTAGTATCGGAATATGGGACATAATAGCCATAAGGTGAGGAGAGATATAGCTCTCTCCATATAAAAAAACGAGAGTGTAAAATGAACTGTGTCAAGAGTTAAATTCTTAACTTTAAACACAGTAAGATGAAAAAGAAGATGCCACCGGCCTCTGAGCCATTCGATTATGAACTAGCCAAGCAAAAAGTAAAGGAACAGTTCCGCAGCGGCA
>DASWFI010000121.1:0-4416 GCA_036394315.1 Patescibacteria group bacterium | reverse complement strand
GATGAAGGGCATGCGGGTTGATCCCGTGAAATGCACGGCTCGGGCCGAAGCCGGACTCACGCTGGGCGAATTCGTCCGTCAGTCACAGCCATTTGGGCTGGTGACCACGACCGGGACCGTTGCTGGGACCGGGCTCTCGGGGGTGACTGTAATATCCGGGGAAAAACTCACGCTAAGGCTCTTTCACACTCCATAGGTGCTTGCTTGTGCGGTATGAGATAAGAAAAGATGCGTGCAAAAGAACAGATAAAGAGACAGCGTCGGTTTTGATCTCACGAGAGAACGAGCCAGAGGAGCGGCCCCACAGTTTAGCGTAGGTTTTTCCCCGGATATTACAGTCACCCCGATAGGCCATATTGTCTTTTTTCAACAATCTCGTTGCGCATCCCGTGGGAAAAAGCGGCCTTTTGCATAAGGCGCGGATTATGCCTCCAAGATGCTTGCGAGCGTTTAGCGAAGCGGAGGTAGCTCCCCAATTCCCTCCAACTCTTTAACGGCTTCCCATACTATGGGGCGCCCACGCGGCGGATCGAGTCTTTTAGCCAGGCTGACCAGTGCAATCTGTGTTTCAAAAGCACGCTGCTTCGCCGGCGTCACATTCTGAGCGGAATGAATAAATACCCCGAGTCACACAAAAACAACAAACGATCAGTCTTTTTAATACGTTTTTTCAACAGGCTGAGCTAAAAATAGGTAGATGCGGTTTCCTCATCCCTGAGAATTAAATCTCAACCATATCTTAACCTCAACAGCATAGTTTCTCCATAGGTACACACTATCCTCAGAAGTTAGGTACTAATGTTTTATCATCATTTTATACTATTCCCATTAAAACTCAGCAGTAACCTCTATAAAGGAGGATATATGAAATCTTCTCAACACTTAAAATGCTGTTTTTTAGCATTTATCAGTTGTATCCTTGTAACGTTTATCACGGCTAAATTTTTCGGGGTAACGGTTCCTACCGCTTTAGCATCGACTAATCAAGCAGGCATTTTCACTGACTCAACCCCGTCTTTATTTATTTACCCAAGCTCACTGAATGAACAAAATTGCCAAACCAGTAACAATAAAACATGGACTTGTGTGGTAACTTTGGTGGGGGAAAATTTAGCCGGTAGTCTAGTATTTTGGAATGCATATCCTTCTAATTCGAGTATCTCTATTAGTCCTAGTAAAGGGGTTCTTGTCGAACTTGCCCCTACCATAAGAGTAACTATTTCTAATATACCATGCATGAATACCTTTTTCTTTTCTCTGGTCAAGTTTATGGTGGGGGTGGAGTAATTCCTGCCACAGTACCATGGAGTTGTATACCAAAACCAACTCCCACTCCTACCCATCAGCCAACCTCCATTCCTATCCCTCAACCAAGTCCAACGCCTAAAATAAAGCTACCTACCTCCACACCTGCAGCAACTCGTATTACCAGACCAACGCCCACGATGACATCACTGCCTACGTCAGTAGTATCTTCGGGTTCACATAGTGATCCTCCTGTAAACGGAAATGACAATTCATCGGGTAATATATTTCTGGTTTCTGCTTCAATTTTTCTTGTGCTAGAGTCATGTGTTGCAATAGTTCTTATTGGGTTGCTAATCAGGCGAAAAATTTTCAAAATGTGATGGGTACCTATTTGCGACTCAGCCGATGATACAAGAAATGACTTGAGAGTAGCATACGATCTAGCTCCACGTCCCTTAACTTTCTTATGTGATCAGCAAGCAGGCTGTGTTTCTCTTTCATCTTTACAATACTAGCTGTTAGTAATAATGTATCCTCAGGTAAGCTATAAAATATTGAGGATTTTATCTCGTGATAAAGTTACTGTACCTAGAAATTCTGTACGGTGCCGCTGGCGCACGAGATGTTTTTGAGGATTTATGCTATGAATTAATTCAATCTCAATTCCCCGATATCGAAGTCTTCTGCTCCTCTCATTTTCATGCACACATCCATAAGGTTACAAGGATTGTCTGAATTCGTCTAAACTAACAGAATTAAAACAGATGTGGTTAGATAGATGACAGAAATATCAAGCCAAGACACAAATAAAAGTGCGCAAATTAGTAGTTTTAACTTATCCTCAAAAACCAAACAGCAATGGCTGCAAGAAGGCATTACCTATTACAATGCCAAAGGCTACGAAGAGTCTCTAACAGTGTGTGAGAAAGCTCTTCAATTAGACCCTCGTTATGCCCAGGCTTACTATGGAAAAGGCCTCGCGCTTAGTAAGCTGGAACGCTATGAAGAAGCTCTGCTGGCTTATGAAAGAGCCATTCAATTAGACCCTGATTACATCAAATCCTATAATGGGAGAGGAACCATTTTATACAAGCTCAAGCGGTATCAAGAAGCTTTGACAGCCTATGAACAGGTTATTGAGCTCAATTCTGATTACGCCCCTGGTCATTATGGTAAAGGAAACGTTCTCTTTGAGCTCAAACGCTACAGCGAAGCCCGCAAAGCATATGATGAAGCGAACCGAATTGACCATCAATTTGAAAGTATCTATCGTGAGAAAAGCTGGTCATTGCTTGAACAAGGAAGAAATCTCATTGAAGCGAAACATTTTGATGAAGCTCGCAAGGTCTATAAGAACGCAGTTCGCTTTGTCTCGAGTCAATCTGAAGACTACGCTGTTCATGCTACATTTCTTTTTCAGGAAGGAATACGCCTTTTTGAACTGAAGCATTACGAAGAAGCTCTTGATGTCTATGAAATCGCCATCTGGCTTCAACGAATAGCTTTACGTATTAATGGTAGTAGTACCTATATAGTATTAGGAGAGATGCTCATTTCTAAGGGAGAAGTTCTCTTTAAACTTAAACGCTACCAGGAAGTTCTTGATGTTTATAAGCAGGTCCGTGATGCTTACATGGCTGATCCACAGGCCTATTCTACGAAAAGTTCTTTTTTGATTGAGACAGCGCAGTCGCTCTACGAGAAGGGATGCTATGTAAAATCTTATGCTGCCTTCAAGCGAGCCATTCTTTTTGATCCTCACGCAGGCTATCTAGATGACTACAAGCGTAAGAGCAAAGACCTTATGCTGAGAAGCTTGGATCTCTATAAACATGGACGATATGATGAAGCTTATGCTGCTTATGAGGAAGCGATCACATTTAATCCCGATAGTGAAAAGATGAGCTACGAGGAGTTGATGTCGGAAGAGATAGACTTTACAGAGTGGTTGTCAGGGGGGTATGGTGGTGCAAGAAAAATACGATCTATCGAGGTGGATGAAGATGATCCTCAAAACACTTTTTATTTTTATTACACTTTGTATTGGTAATTTTTAAGAGGCAAAGCTATTTTTTCCCCTCATCTCAAACAAACGTCGCACGATCTCAAGTTTACGAACTAGCCTCAAAAGCCTGCTCCACTCAGGACAAAAACTCAGACTGTTGAAAAAGGCAAGAAAAACTCATCAAATAACTCTTATCCGCGAAAACCTGAGCGTGAAAAACGAGTTCATAGCTGGTTAAGCTCATCCACTTAGGAGTTTTTCAACAGCCTAAACTCTTGTGCGATGTTGGAAAATTGCGATCCGCGACATTTTGAGGCTGACTAGCACCTGGGACATGGCCTTATAACTGCCTATTGGCGTGCCATGAAACACCCTAGAGTAAGAAATGGGGGAACGGCCTTATAGGTTCAGCACTCTCCTACCTATTTCTTGCTCAATATAAAATAGCCTGCTTACTTGACATAGCAGTTACAATTATCCCGATAATAACAATTATAGAGAGCGCTTGGTTCTCTGTGATTAGTGGGGATAGGGATTAAATACATGACCAATTATAATACACTTCTAAATCGCTTTATCAATTCTGATGAGTTTGCTGAGGAGATTATTAAAAGTTCCAAACCCAAAACACCTTTTAGTGGGAGTTATTACATGGTAGAGTTATTGCCTGATGAGACTTGTAGGGTGCTCTGGTTCAGAGTCGCTGATGATAGCCCTGTGACGACAGGCGTAAGACTTGGTATTCCTCAACTAAGTCCTCAAGAGTTTCAAGAACTCAAGGAGGAAGTAGGTACTGACGATACTCAGGAAATGGCAGAAGCACTACGTAAAAAAGATATAGTCAATAAGAAGGCCGATATACTCCGCAACAATCTCAAAATGGTGGGTTTTTGAGAAGCCTCTACTCCTTGAATCCGCGATCATGGACGAGCAGGATACCCAGGAGCAGCAGCTAGGTCGAGCAGCTTGTAAACCATATGTTTAGCTTGTCATAGTAACCAGTTCACAGAGTTACTGAGCACTCTCTCCTGCCATCGTATTTTTTATAGGTGTGTTCCCTGCATGGAGAAAATCTTTGGACTCTACAAAATAGGCCGGAAGAGAGGAAGAAACTGCCGGAAAAAGCCTTGAGAAAGAGCAATGGACCAGGCACATGACGAAAG
>DASWFI010000120.1:0-17795 GCA_036394315.1 Patescibacteria group bacterium | reverse complement strand
ATAGCAGAAGCAGCGCCTTTCGAGATGCCTTGCTTTCTCGCAATTCCAGATGCAACCTTGGAAAACCCGGGATGAGCTTTAGACATTATTTCACCTTCTTCTTGTGTGGATGGTGAGCACCAGGACGAGGATGATGCGCACCAGGATGAGAATGATGAGCCTTTGGCACTGCTCCATGATGATGAGCGCCATGACCCCTGCCAACTCCTTTTGACTTCGTTGGCTTGGGAGCAGGAGCAACCATTGGATTCATAGCAGGAGCCAAAGGAGCAACTACAGCTTTACCTTTGCTAGCTCGTCCTTTCGGATAATTATGATGTCCTCGAACTCCTCCTCTAGGCATAATGTCACCCTCTATTCTTACTAGATTCAACTGTCCTGATGATATCCATCTCTTGACGATGATTATCTTTCACAGCTCGAATAATTTGAGCAGCTTCATTTGGATGCTCTTTCAACCAAATTGCAATCACCTGAATCATCAGTTGATCAGGAACAATAGTTGTCTTGATTGTCAGAGGATCAGTCTGCATACTGAAATGCACACAACCTTGTGCTGTTTGCACAGTTGCATTCAGTGAAGGTTGAAAACCTTGCTGATCTCCAGGTTGCTGTGCGAGATTAGGAATTGTTGCCATGCTATTGTTGCCCTCCATTCTGTTGTTGATTTCCCCCTTGCAAGGGGGTTGATTGCGTTCCAGGTGGTTGTCCTGGGAGTCCTGCAACTCCCGGTTCTGTAGGTGGCAACTGCTGAGCTAAAGGATTATTTGCCATTGCCTGAGCATCCTCCTCTGCTGACTTCTTCATTTCCTCTTCAGGATCATAGCCAAGCTTGCGCATGATAGAGTCATTCGATATACCAAGGCTTTTAAGCAACACGTATGCTTGTACTGTTGGTAAATCATCGACGGGAAGTGGTGACTCCCAACTAAGCGTTACTTCTATTCCATCACTCATGATTGGACTCCAATTCAGTCATGTCTGGAATACGCTCTACATGCTCATCAGAGGGCAATCTATCAAGATCAACTATGTCAGTATTCTCAAGAACATGAACGGCAAAATCATATGCCCTACGCGTTATATGTCGTATAACAAGTTGCTCAGTGTCAACACGCCCACGAATCGATGCATCTTGATAAATACCTACACACTCCATATATAGCGCATTTGCAAAATTCTGAAATTGTGTATCTCTATTGCTCATGCTGCACTATCAACTCTCTCAATACATACGGTATAATATTGCGATAGAAGATAAACGTAGCTCTTGGAAGATAAGTATAAAACTTCCAAGTAGACCATCCTTGACAGAAATCTCTACTTCTTGTAAAAAACCATATCGGGCTCAATTGTCCCCATGCCCATTGAAGCATGGTTAAATTACAATGCTCACAATGCATTTTTCTCATACTGCATCGCCTTCGCTTACTGATGCTTGCATATTATTAAGAACCAACAGCGCTTTGGATACATCTATGATCATTTCACCGTATGTACATCTCTTCTTGTCTGTCTTCTTGAGTGCTGGTCCATACAAAAGTTCGATTGCAATACCAGTGATACCGCGAGGCAAGAGATCAATCCTTCCGGTTGCAACACCTGGAATAGAAACTTCTTCATCAATATCAGATCGTAAATTTGCTGCAAAGGCAATATCATCTGCTGTAGTTGAGGCAACCTGAACTGCTTCAATCATTTGCTCAGGAAGTGGCGTCTGTAAAATCTTTCCAGGTTCAGCACGAATCGTTCCTTCACCCATACCACGCCCAACAAGCAATCGCCTGATCTTCCGTTCAATATTAATACTTGATTGCACAAGATTTAATGAGTCGTTAAGTTCGATAACAGATGGCATCACATCAGGATATCCCCAGAAACTATTTGGACGTGGAAGATTTTGACAACTGAAAATAGGCGAAAAAGGATAGGGCCAAATATATGGCTCTCCTGCTGGTATCCAATCTCCACTTTTCGGAGCCATGCCCGATGATATTTGTTGTGTCCAATGCTGAATGCTCCAAGTGACATCGCTATCCAAGCCGTCTGCATCCATATCCTCATAGCCAAAAGGATCCTCTTCTGTTGGATCTATGCGAGAAATCTCTTCACGATAATACGTTCTATTTGGTTTGCCATTGGCATCCTTCCCATCGATGCCATATTCTATGCAGTAGAGCAAAACAGTCAAGCAATCTTGAGGCGCTGTTTTGACATTGATAATACAAGGGTCTATCTCAACAAGCCGAAACTTGCCTTTCTTACGACCTGGAACAATACGCAAGAATGCAGAGCCCGCCATTGCTCCATTCAGTCCTAATCTAAGCAAGAATGGAATTCTAGTTTCCTTACGTCCCCACGTGTCATCAATAAATTGTTGAGCATTAGCAGGAGAACCTTCGTCACATGTGATTTGAAGCTCTTTTGCAAATAAAAAATCATTGCTGGCATTAACAAATTCAACTACACGATTAGATATAATATTCATATCGGGTTCATCCGGCATTTTATCAAATGGTTTCTTAAAGTCACCTTCGTAAGCCTTCCAAGCGTTTTCAACTCTCTTCTGTCTCTTCCTATCCTCATCAGTAATTTCATAAATTGGCTGGACTCCTACAGGAGCTAAAGTATTCAAAGTAATCTTCCTCCTTCCGGCCATTCCCATGGAAATTTATCATGTTTACTCATATTGCATGTAGGACAAGCTAACACGATATAATCAATACTATTGGCAGGAATATCAGTACCTTTTACACGACTCAGAGGAAAAGTGTGATCAATATGATATTGTGATTGACCTTTAATTTTATTGAATTTTTTCTGACAATAATAACATGTATGTTTTTGTCGTTTTAGTTGATCTTGAATTTGTTGTGGGGTATGAGTACCTTTAACAGATTTTTTACGCGCAATATAACTAAGAGTACGCACACGCTTTTGTTTACGTACATAATCACCTATCACTGGATCATGATAACGCTTTCTATCATTTAACCGTTTACTTTCTTTCACTTCCGGCCGACTATAATACTCTTTTAAGCGTTGTTTATGAGCAGGTTTATGCCAATGGGATCTTTTCATTGCTAAAAAATCATCTCTCGTTTCTGGATTGTATCGACGCTTTTTCTCATATTCTGATCTACGCTTTTTGTTTTCAGGCTTATCATTATGAGCCTTATTATTAGCCAATATTTGATCTCTATTTTGAACATAATACTCTGAAACACATTCTTTGCATTTATGTTGAAATCCATCTTTAGATTGATTACGTGCATAAAAAAATTCGGAAGTAGCAGGGAGCATACGCCCACAAGGACCTGTACATATTTTTTGCCCATTAGGGGATACAGAGCGCTTAGAAGTACTACAACACTGCTTGCAATTAGATCTTAATCCATATTTAGCTTTCTTATCACGATGAAAATACTCAGAAGTGGCAGAAAGAAAACGCCCACATGGGCCTGTACACTGCTTTGAGGGATTGTCATTTTGAGGATATGATGATATAGTATCCATTGTGTCTAGTCTCCTTAAGCACGAACTAGATGCATGTCTCAGGAGTGCTCTAATACTCCTGAGACTCAACAATTTTGTGACCTCATTATACCATAAACCCGCTCCAAAAGCCAGTTTACCTACTTTCAGTTGTGTGCTAGGTGGCGCTTGGAGTGTGTTCATTAGCTATTTTTCCCCTTGGCAAGAAGACGCCCCTGATGCTTTTCTACACTCATAACAACGCCTTCAATAGGCCCTTCCACATCAATTTTCCTCATATCAACCGACTGCTGAGATGTCCAATTGATGAGGCATTCCAAAGAACAAAAACTCATCTCATCACGCTCATTATTTGATTTATAACTATATACAATAATCCATCCTTTTATCTTACTTTTATTGCATATATTATTGCATTGATCACATTTAAATCCATCTATTCTCATAAATCCCTCCAGTACTCATTAACTGCCTCACGATCTACTTCAATAGGTTCAATTGCCATATTAGGATCAATACTTTTAAAAGCATCAGGAAACATTTCACTCATAGGCTTAACCTCCATTTGCTTCTCTACCCACTCATGGAGACAATGAAAAGAGCAAAAATGCATCTCACTCTCTCCTCCTTGCTTAGCCACAATCCAATCATCTGGAAAAGCACCATTTCCCTCTATGCGCTTCAATTCTCTAGGTGTCATATTTCTATCTTGCAGCATGTATCACACTGAATACCATTGATGTACATTATTTACTCTCCTTTATTCCCGTGTAAACGATTATCTTCCATTGCTAAATATTTTACCCAATCCATATCGGGATGATCATCAAAATAATTCCTCGCTATCAAAAGATACTCTTCACTTGTTCCACTCTTAAATTTTTGCCACTTCTCAAAAAGTTGATCCATAAATCCAGGAGGAAGAGTAAGAGCTACTTTCTTAGAATTGTGACCTTCAAAATCAACATCTTGAAGTCCTATATGAAAACCCTCTACTGTCATGTACCCTTCAAATACTATTCTCTTCTTTGGCATCTAATACACCCTATCTGAATAACGAACGCTACTAGGACCATTTACAATACTTTGATACACTTCTGCCTGGAAACGCCACTCAATCCTCAATCCTGGATACTGAAGCTTAAAATGATTGCTTTTGTTTACGAGCAATGCAATCATTTCCTCTTGCAATGCATGAAATGCTTCCTTCTCACGCTTATCAAGCTTTTCAAAATCTCCTGATGGGAGCATTTTTACATCTGAAAGCTCTATGTCCATCTTGCCTTATCATTCCTTTCATCTACCATATATCTCAAAGAATTTACCTGCTGTATCAAATCTTCTAATGTAAGTTTATTCCATTCTTCTCTCGTTATATCAAAATGCACATCACCATCTTTAGGAAGTCCTCCACCTGAAATAACAAACGTCCTAATGCCACGTGTAAATAAATTGTCTTGTATCTCAAACCCTTGCTCACGAACATATGCCATAAATTCATCAACATCTATATGTTCTTCCATCTAATACACCTTTTCACTATATCGTACTTTATCACTGTATGGATCTTCCAAACAAGCAAGAGCAGCAGCCGTTGCTAAATCATCATGCTTACCTATTTTTGCTCCATACGTATCTTTCCCATTGTCAGTGATTTTAATCTCATACACCAGCAATTCATCACACATTGCTTTCACTTCTGGAATATCAGGCGCGTGAAAACGTTTCTCCTGGAGTATTGACTGCAAATGAGACACCAAAAACGCTTTCCCTAGTGTACCCTTGCCCCGATTATAAATCTCTCCATGTACAAAGCTAATAGGCTTAAGCTGAAGCATATGATTGCTTGACATCTTGAACTGAATACCAACGCTCATGTGAGTTACTTCAGCATTATTTAATCGTATAAATATCTTGCGTTTTAAATTATCATATACTGGACGACCAACTCCAGTAACATCAATTAAAACACGTACTTTTCTATTTTGAAATAAATCATTCTTTAGCATATTTGAAATATATTCAGCTACATCATGATAACTTGTATTAAGTGGCAATCTTTTAATAAACCGTACCATATATTCAGATACCATAATATTCTCAATACCCTTTGGAGGTATCCAATTGCCGTGATCATCATGATAGCCTATCGTTTGCTCCCTTCCATATCGAACCTCACCCGTAGGAACTTGATCAACCTCAGTTACACATATTGCTGTAGGATCATGAATTTGTCCAATATCTATTCCAATATTAACTGGCAATAACTCTTCAATTTTTATCTCTTGTGCAACTATCATATATCCCACACCGAAAGATCATGTTTTACTATTTGTTGAATATCTTCACTTCTGAATGCTGCTGTTTGACTATCCAAGAACTTACACATATATTCTTGCTCGTACCAGAATTCACCTATATTCTTCTTTTCCTCTGATAAAAACTGAGGTGATATTCTAGGACACTCTGTAGCTGGTACTTCATAATATTCCCAATCTTGCCTATTCTTATATGCTTCGTAAAAAAATCCTCTTGCTCCAAAAGGACTGCTAAGCACTATCAAACGTCCACCTGAAACTGCTAGCATTGGACGTACTGACATGTACAGTTCATCTGGTACTTGTGAAGCTTCATCAATGATGAGCAACTTGACTCCAGAAAAGCCACGTGTTGTTCCTTCCTTCCCTGGAAGACTAACAATTCGAGATCCATTCTCAAGTTCTAGCGACAACTTATTCTCAGCATCCGGTGCTACTGGTCTATCAAGTGCTCGGTACACATCCAAACATTTACGAAAAAGCTCACTAGACTGTCTAAGCGATGGAGAGAGCAACAAGATTGGTGACTCATCCTGATAAAACGCTGTCCAATCTGCAATAACTGCTACCGTTGTGCTCTTACCTGATTGCCTGGAGCAATTAAGTAAAATACGAGGCGCTTGACTACGAGCAAGCTTCGCCTGCCAAGGATCAAGTTCTAGGCCTACTTGACGTGCCATCTGTACCGGATCAAGCCGATACGCGAGACTATTTAGACTGTTCATATTCAACAGCCATTTCAGTAGGCATAACAGGAGAATGAATACTCAAATGAATTAAAAGAAAGTCATAATCAAGCATAGTATTTGGAACTTCTTCCGATCTCACACATAAAATAGAATCTCTAATCTCTTCCACTTGCCCAAATACTTTACGAAAACGATAGGATAGCTCTCCTTCCATATAATCACAATAGACTCTCCTGCCAACAGGAAAATACCGCATTATTTCATCTTTTTCCATTATTTACCCCTAATATCGCTTCTGCTAATGCTATACGAGCTTCTGGAAATGGAGCTAAAGATTTTTCTATTGCTTCGTGCAATTGTTGCATAGTTGCATTAACATTTGTAACTGTTGTATCTATTTGCTGTTTTTCACGATATTCAGGATGATGTTTTTTAATGGCAAGTGCAAGCAAAGAGTCAGAAACCACACGCTCCATAAGCGGCTTCTTATCAAAGAGTGGCCGACCAAGATCATTGACAACCTGATTGCCATGCTGATCAAGCACCGGCACATCCTCATACACCACTCTGCCCATTGAAATCACAGGCTTCTCGTATCCATGTACAGCGCGTTGCACAAATTCAGCCAGGATAACATCAGCAAAATCCCGCTCCGCCTGATGCCATCTAAGACTAAATTCCTCATCCTTCTCCTGCCAGTCATAAAACGTACTTCGATTAATACCAGCAGATTTACATGACAGCAAAATATTCCCAGTTGCAGCATATGCCTCTAGGAAATTATTTTTTACCTGTGCTCTTTCTTCATCATTCATTCTATGATTTCTCATACACGCATAACAATGTTGGGATTTGTTGGCTTACCACATACATCCATAGACAGAGTATACACCATTTATCAACAGTTTTGAAAGTGCCCATAACTATTCACCAGATTTTGAACACAAAAAAGAGAGGCTTTTATACCTCTCGATCTATTCCCCGTGCAAGGGGGTTAGGCTAACATGCAAACAAGTCTTTATTCGCTACGCGAAATTTACCAACTAAATCAAGAGCAAGTCCACACGCAACAGTATCATTGCATCCAGACTTCTGAAGATGAATAATAGCCTCACCAAGAATAAAAGCATAAATTGCCTCACCTTGCATACCACAAATTTCAGAAGCCCATCCTGCTGAATGCTCCAACAAATCATCCAAACCAATATTGTCATGACAACTGATTTCTACAAACATTTTTCGCACTTCTATTTCATTCATCGCTCACTCTCCTGTACTTGCTCAACTGCCATTCGATCAATGTATGACCTAATCGTCTCTACCTCTTCCTCATAGTGCTCACTGCAAAGAAACAAGCGCCAGCCTTGCCTTGCAGTTCTAATCCTGATGTCCCTGGTAGCTTGCTCGGAGCACTGCTCCCCAGTGGAGTCTTCAATGTGTTGACATCTCATTATTCAACCCCTTAATAATGAGCAACACACAATAGATGCAACAATCAACATACCAATCATTATAACCCATATTTCCCACACGTCATACCATTTCTTACGCCATCGATTATCCCATCTCATAACAGTCTCTCCTTTTCACCAAGGCGTGTTCTTGAATATCCAATAGCGGAATGCCAACAGCAACACAATAATACCAATAATTGCAAGCAAGATTATGAGAATGGTTATCATTTCCCTCTCTCTTCAAGCATCTTGATAATTTTGCCCAATCTCGAAACTATTGAAAAGAGCAATGCAACAATGATCATGTCTCCAACAAGCAAACTAATTGTACTACGAGCAATCTCATCAGCTAATGGCATCACTCTTCTCCTCTACCGGAACAGGAACAATTTGGAGTCGATCTGTTAACCTCACATACGTCATTTCACCACAACCTTGACTACATTGAACAATTCCAATTCTGCCTGACTCTCGCAACACATCGGCCATTGAAAAAATGACTATCCAACAACCACATTGACTGCAAATGAAAAGTAGCATTTTAGACCTCTCTATCAGAAAGTCGATACCAACCTTTTGAATTTACTCTATGCGAAGGACGGTACTCCAAATGCACACCTACTTGTGATTTAAGTACCTCATCTATACTACCAACACTATATTTATCATTTAGAAAAGCTCGAACAACAGCAGGAGTTATCCACTCTCTCGTATCACCAGTCCGCCTAACAACAACACGTAAGACTTTATCTTCAAACATATCAGATGACTCTATTTGTTTTTGTTTTCCAAAAGTCCTTAAAGTCCTCACTTGCTTTTCTAATTGACTAAGAGCATCAATTAAAGCCATTTTCCATTCAATCACTTCTTCAGTATTTCTAGAAAGCGTGATGGCAAAGAGTACTTGGTCACGATTAAGTAAGACATACATTTCTGGTCTACCTCTACCTCTTTGTTGATTTTCGAATAACTGACTTTCAACATCAGTTATTCCATTAGCCTGATTTTGAAAGTCAACCTTTCCAAAGTGCTCCAATTGAAACTGATACTTTTCCAACAAACGCCTAAAAGGTAAATGCTCTAAATCCAATCCTTTCGCTACAATACGACTATCAATACGATACTCTGTACCAACCTGCAAAAAATCAATGACTTTGTTGTTTTGTGTCTCCACACGAACAATATTTTGAATGCCCATTTCTTTCTCCCTCTTCTGAAAAAAATTTACACGAGTGTAAATTTAATTGTAAATTTTCTCTACTGATCAGACGGCACTACAGAACGATTTGGCTGCTCTTTGATTCGAAGCGGAAATTCACGTCCTAATTCCTGACAAAAATCCCACAATGCATTCACCAAATCAAGCCGATCCCATACAGGCCAGACATTTACATCAATGCCCGAAACATCAAAGTACATATTAGCCAATCTGTCTATTTGAGGTGGAATTGCACGATAAATGCTTATGTACTCAATACCATCAAAACTAAACTCAAGATACAAAAGATCACGTATCCTATCGAACCTTCTTTGTTCTTGGTTTGTCTTCTGCCCTAATTCTTTCGGCTTTTCGTTCTCTTTCAAACCTTGTTTGCTCCGCTCGTTTTCCATTGTGAAAGTACTCCTGGTAGTTGTGTTTGTAATAATACTGCATACGAACTGACATTCCATTGGGCCATTCTCCTTTAGCCTCTCGAACTGATTGCAAAAGATCAATCGTTTCAAAAAAGGCTTTTAACCTACCCTTGCTCCCTTCTCCTGAAAGTTTCTTTTTTTCAGAAGAAGGGGAAACTATCGGAGAACTAACTTTCTGCTCTACTGATTGGCCTATTTCAATAGAGCTTGCTAAGGGTTTCGATCACCTCCTAAATCTTCATGAGCTTCCAATCTAGAAGTATCATCATGCTTGACAAAAACCGTAGTCTTCTTGCCTTGAGCAGGTTTTTCAATCTCATTATCAAGTGCTTGCTCAAACTCAGGGGAGTACTCATCCTCAGTACGTTCAATTGGAACAGATTTACTGCCATCAAGTCGCTTGTCAATGGCATTGTGGATGCCGGCATGGACGTTTCCGAGCATTTGCCCAAACGACTTTGGTTTCTCAAGAGATTTTGCTTCAGCATCTACACGAGGTTTCACTTTGTGAGGATCAACTACAGCTTCAGGAGAAGCAGCCTTGACTACTGGATTATGAGAAATGGCAGGAACATTCTTTGGAGGATCAGCATCAACTACTTTAGGAGTTGATAAAACAGGAGCATTGTAAGATCCTGGAATACTTCCAGTCATTTCATGAATAACTTGATTAGCCCAATGTTGCGCGGTATGCGCTGCAATTTGCGGCGCAATAGTATCAGCCTGTGCTGAAATGTGAGCAAGAACTGTCGAATGAATACGATCTCTGGCATTCTCCATTGCCAAATGCCTAGCATGCTCAGGAGCAGCTAAATGAACAACAATGCCTGCCACCACATTCAAAACAATAACAATGATCACTCCCCACAAGCCGATAGTGCCCCACTGAGGAGGTAACTTTGTAAGCCCATTCTGACTTGAGACAATAACCATATCTGCAACTGTAGTAATCACGACACCAGTCATGCAAACAAAAATCATCCCGTATGCTATCGCTCTTTGACCAGCACCCTCTGCTGATTGGGTAGCAAAGTAGAACCATCCCAGAATGCCAATATCGAATGCTGCCAATCCCAGATAGGCAACATATCCAAGATCAGGAGGAAATGTTAGCTCCAAGAAATGCAAAGTTCTGATGGCTGTAAACACAATCAACGATAAAATCAACAACCATAAAATGATCTTTCCACCGATACGGTTCATAACAAAAAACCTATTCCTTTCACTTTTCATCGTGCCAGGATAGGCCATAAAAGCACTTGTATGCTAATATAAAGGCTAACCTAGCACATGCTCCAATCATGTGTCTGGTTTTGTCCCTCTGCAAAGGGAGAGCAGAGGGACACACTTACAACAACCAACCTTTCTCATGTTCCTTTTGCATCATTTCACGCTCTAAAAGCAATTTCACCTTTTTGCTAAAAGACATATGCTCTTTTTTGCACACTCCTCGCACTCCTACATACAAAGAGATTGGAACACGAATGGTTACTTTCTTATTCGCCGGATTCTCTGACATTCAAGCAGACCCTCTCTAAAAATCTTCCATCAGTATAGCACATGTGCCATCACTTTGCAAACTGCCATATAGTTCTCATCATTGCCCTAAATTGTCCAATACAGACTTGGCACCTTTACGCGCTTCCGATTGCTGAAGAGATTTTAGATACTGTTCAGTAACCGACACTGATGAGTGTCGAAGAAGTTTACTCAGCTTATAAATGTCACCTCCATTCTGCATAAACATACGCGCGTAAGTGTGACGAAATGTATGTGGAGAGCAACGTACACCTTCTATCTTTGCCCAATCTCCAAGACGATCAACTATCCTCCACAATCCTGATTTTGTAAGTTGTTCACCATACCTATTGACAAATACTAATGCATCCTGTAGTGGTATTTGTTTGCCTATAGTTGATATTCTAAACATTCTCACATACTTATGCACATACCGTCTAGACTGCTCACCTAATCCAACTTCTCCCCATTTGTTTCCCTTGCCTAACACTCTCACATATGCATCTTTTGTATCTAATGAAATATTGCCTATGGTAAGAGTGATAAGTTCTGTTGCTCGGAGTCCACAATCCAGGAGTACAGCCAGGATAGCTTTATCTCTCATCTGGAGATGTTCACTTTCTTCTTTGTCACACGCTTTAAACAATGCTTGGATCTGCTCAGGAGAGAAAGTTTCAATGATAACCTCTATCACTTTAGGATTTTCAATTCGCTGGATAACAACAGAGCTTGTGCAACATCCATACTGCTCATCCTGCAGGCACCAATTCAGAAAGGATTTAATCACACGAACATAGCCTGCCAGTGTATAAGTTGAAAGCTCACTTTTCTTTGTCGGCTTGTGGGTAACCTGTAGATGCTCAAGAAAGAACTGAACGGCATGCTGATCAATTTGATGAAGCATAAGACCTTCACCAGCTATAACCTCTCTCTTGCCCTTCTCATTGCAAATTTGACGGCATGAGCACCAATCTGAAAAGACTCCAAGCTCCTGCTGATATTCCTCCTGAGTACGAGGACTTAACTTTCTGACATGAGGAGATGAGAGATATTCTTGTGTAACTTCCTGAACAAATACATCTTCTGACTCACTACGCTTTTTAATCTTCATTTACATCCCT
The DNA here is from genome assembly GCA_036394315.1 of Patescibacteria group bacterium. Taxonomy (GTDB): domain Bacteria; phylum Patescibacteriota; class Doudnabacteria; order UBA920; family O2-02-FULL-48-8; genus DASWFI01. Next base: position 5,565 of record DASWFI010000120.1, on the reverse strand, counting down.
ACGTTTATTTGATTGCATATCACCTTGCAAGGGGGATAGAGTGGCTTGTGAAGAGGGTTTACTAAGCTCAACATCTCCGGAACCGGGTGCGCTGGTTCGATTCCAGTCGGGAACACTAAGCTCAAAATAGTCCTGAAATCTTAGACATCCGGTTGCCTGACTCTACCATTTGGTTGTGTAGCACCAATTTAGTAGGTTGCGCCCACGGTTCCGGAGACCAATGCTCTACCCACTGAGCTACGATAACACATTCAAAACATGCGTTGCAAGTGATAGAACAGTATAGAGCAGTTTTGAAACTGCTCTCTCCCCATGCAAGATGGTAGGGTAGTATCATAAGTAACATAAGACGGCTTGCAGAGCCACTTCACAACATACCGTAAGTAAAGTAAGTAAACTACTTATGGTATCACTTATGCCTCAAACCCGCTTCAAAAGCCAATCTAAGGCATAACATAAGTAGATAAGTAGGATTCGTAACAAAAATACAAATTCAGAATAATATAACTTGTCAGGACAAGACTCGCGCGTACGATTCACCATCTTTTAATTCTACTATTTATATAATATACTATATATAGTATATTATAATTCCATAAATAATAATGTTGTCTAGATAACCTAACCCCTTGCATGGGGAATTCTTTTCAAATATTTTTCTGTCTTTGTTAGGAATCTTACTTATCTACTTATGTTTGTCTATAGATTGGCTCTGTGAGCCGTTTCATGCTGTAAGTGGAAGCATAAGTACTTTACTTATTCTACTTATGGTTATGTCTAAAGTGGCTTGACAAGCCGATGCATGCTACTTATCATAAGTAAATAAAAAGGGGAGGAAACGTTTCCTCCCCTTGGTTGAATGCTTTTTACTTATGTTCTTATCCGGTATGCTCCCTTTGATTTAGGTCGATTGATTGTTTGATAATCAACTACAGTTCCCTCCAGTGGCTTGAGAGCTTTCTTGATTTCATCTGTTCCGTACTTTTCGTTTAAGCGACTACGTATTTGAGCAACGGTTATCCATGCCTTTGCTTCTGTTTTTGCTTTTGATGCAACTGTTTTGAGAAGTGCGACTATTTCACTTTCCATTTTTGACTGGAGTGTCTTAAATCCATTAACTTGTTCATAGAAGCGGTGAGAGCCTTGACGTGCTATCTCAGTAAGCTCTTGTGCTATTGCCATATGGAGGTCAGTGATAATCGTGTCTTCTGGTCTCCCATATCGATTATCGATGCTGGCAAAGAGCATAGCTATTCGGAGTGTGATGGTGGTTAGTCGTCCACTGTACTGTGTTGCTAGGTCCTCTGGGAAGCCTTTGATGCTTGCTAGTTCTTCCAGAGCATAGCCGTATTCATACCACCTTGTCTCGGCTTGCTCAGTCCATTTACATTGATGTTCTGGTAACTCTTCTATAAGTACTCCAGTCCAATTAGATATGTATGGTTTTTTTGAGTCAGGTGATTGAGTGTTTTCATTTTCGTCAATGATATCAGCTATTGGTTGACCTAATGTATCATGCCACTGGAGAAGTGATGCAACAAGTTCTGGAGGCCCTGGAAAGTATGCTACTTTTGTTCGATCATCGCTCTTTTCACCATCTGGCGTGCAGATAGTTATTTGTCTTGGCATGAGTCCATTGACTTGTAAGTCACTTTCTTTCTTTGTGATCTTGGCAACTGAAGCAGCTACTATATTTCCCAGGAATGGTAAGTAAGGTTTCTCAACAATTTCATCACCCCTTCCAGCAGTACTTTTAGTAATCGGTTTACATTCCTCTACTTTGAGCAGGATATCTATCCATCCTGTGTATGAACCTGTTTCCTTTGATATTTTACGTAAGAACATACCAAACTCGTCCCAATACATGGATTTTTGAGCAGACCATGCAAGACGCTCTTTTATTTTATCTGTTCGCTCATCTGATGATCCTTTATAATCATCTGGAATTGCACGTTTACCAACCATTTTCATAATAAGAGCTTCAGGGGTCATGTCTTCTGTTTCAATAAGTAAATAGGAGAGTCCTAGTTCTTCTCGCAGGAGTGAGATAGCAACTTCAGCAGTAAACGATTTTTTGACTCCGGTTGATCCTCCGCAGAGTGCTATACGTAAGTTGGTGTAAACTTTCTTGCGTCCAAACTGAAAATAGATACGGCGTGCTGCAATTGTTGAGAGTAACCAGAGAAAGCAAAATGGATGATAATCTTTATAGCCGCGTGGTGAACTTTTACGACTAAAATCGATATAGGATAGCATAAGGCGATAGGTATCACTTTGAGCAAATGCATCTTTAATGTGTTGTGGTATGCGAATATGTTCTGGCAGTTCAGGACATGTTTCAGGCTTTTCATCTTCATCGTCTATGAGGTCAGCCAATCGTATGTCAGCTTTAATGTTTTCAATCATTCTTTTAGCGGGAGCATGTTTTTCTGTTATGTGTCCTTCGTATTGTTTAATGGCAGATTCGTACTCTCCAAATGTTGGAGGTCGATGCCCATTCTCCATAACTTTTGCTTTGAAGAGGTATTCGTAAATATAATCATGTGCTAATATGCTGTAATCTACCAAATTATCTTCTTCTGCCATGGGTTTCATCTACATTTCCTATGTGTTGATAGTTTTAGCACTAATGTGATATACTACGTGTAAGTTGTGGTGACAAAAGAGGCTAGCAACAATTTTACTAGGATTAACGCTAGCCTCTATTTTTAGTATGATTCTTCTATTCTTTGGAAGTTTTCGTCAATTCCTAGGAATAGTGTGCCGCTTCCATTGGTGTGTGCTTGATAGAGTACCCTGGTGTACATGACGTACATTAGGTTATACTCTTGTGTGATTGCTTCAGATGTTTTTGCAAGAGGATGAGGTTGCTTGTTAGAGCTAACAATGAATACGCGAGGATATTCTAGCCCTTTGGCTCTATGTCCAGTTGCAAGGATGATCTGGGCATTTTTATCCTCTTCAAAAAAATTGATGATGTATTCTTGGAACCCTTCAAGGCTTTTGTGGGTATGGTTAGCTGTGTAGTGACTTAGAAGACATAAGAGCGTGTCAATCTTATCTTGCAAGTTTGCACGCTTCATTTCATGACCATCCCCTTGCAGGGAGTCTAGTTGGGCACTAAGAAACATCCCTGTTGCTATTGGCAAATCATCAATACTAAGTTGACCGTATTGGACTTGTTGCCAATATTTTTTGATTTGATCAATTGCTTTGCCGAGAGACTTGCCCAAATCACGCCCACGTATCGTGGCACGTTTGCCATCTCGAAGAAGTTCAAGACAAAGGCTTACTAGTGGTGCTGTGCAGCGACTAAGGATCAAGTCACCTGGCCGTGCTAAATCTGTTATGTCTTTGTCTAAAATTGTTCTGATTTCCCCTTTGGGCATATTGGGCGCGGCTTCAATCCCTGAATAGATTGATGCTGCCTTCTGGATAGCCGATGTTGGGCAACGATAGCAGATTGAGAGAGGCAGTGTATTGGCATCTGTTGCTTCAATAATTTCTTGAATGCTTTCAAGAGATGCTCCTGCAAAGCCATATATGGCTTGATTGACATCTCCCACTGCTATAAATCTTCCATTTGGTTTTCTGGCTTTTAATACCAGTGCAAGTTGTGCAGGATTTAGATCTTGTGCCTCGTCTACTAGAACATGGTCATATCGGCGTGGTTGCAATTCTAAAATTGCAGGAAGCCAAATCATATCTGTGAAGTCGATGTTTCCTATGCGGGCTTGATCAATACCGACTTTCAAGATCTTTGGAACCGCATTGAAGCAAATTTGTTTGTATTTCTCGTCAAACTCAATTTCAAATCGATCACAAAGGTTTTGCAGAACAGCTTCATCGATTTCTCCATCTGGCTTTTGAAATGAGGAAAGTGTCAAGCGTACTTTGTCGCATAAATCTGTAAGATCTTGGGGAGTATTCTTGTCAAAGACACCTTGCGATTGAAGGTATTCTTTAGCAATTTTTGAATACTTATAACCTTTGGCTTGTCCGCGAATGCCAGCAGAGCTAATTGTTTGGTTGCCAAGGCTGTGGATAGTTGAGCAATTCACCAGAGGTGTAGCCATGTTTTCATCATGCATTGCTCTTGAGATATCATCAACTTTTGATTGAAGTTGCCTAGATGCTTCGACATTAAATGCTACCATGAGTACAGTTGCATTGGCAGGAATGTAACGTATGATCTGTTGAATGGTAGTTGTTTTGCCACTGCCAGGGCAAGCGGTGATTACTAGGGATTTTTCTCCATCTTTTACAGCTTGGAAGATTGCCCTTTGATATGTGGATGGTTGAAAAACTGTTTTGAGCATTATCTACCTCTTTCTTTTGTTTAATTTGCCCAATCAAGCATTGCTTGTAATTGTTCTGATGTAGGATCATCGTGGAGTGATACGGTTGTGAATTCGTCTAGAAGTTCACCTGTATCATTTTTGATGAGTTGAATGTGTTCTTCTCCATTTTCGTCATAAGAACGATTTTCATGGATATCAGTTTCACATTCTTGCTCGTGTTGTTTCTGGCAATCATCACACCAGTAGACTATCGAAGAGACAGATTTACCGCATTGTCCACAAACAATTCCTTCACTGGCTAAAAGTTCACGCTTTCTTTGCTCTAGAAGAGTGAGATCTCCCCACTGTTTCGTCATGATGCTTTTTCCTTTTTCTCTTGTTCAATTTGGGCTTGGAGTACACGAATAACAATTTTATTGAATGATCCTTCACCTGCTTTTTTTTGAAGTTCATTCCAAAGGTCACGAGGGAACCGGATTGACTGCACAACTGGAGGTTCCGGTTTTGAGATTTGAGTGTTCATTGGCCATCCTTTCTATGAACTGTTATAACTGTTATTTGTAGTATAGATTAGTTATGGTCAGTTGTCAATAGTATTGAGAAGGTTTTAGTATGAATGATATTGTTGCAAACTGCTCTATAGTGTGGTATAATAATCTCATAAATATGGTTTTGCCCCCGCGTTGCTGAAACAACCGGAGGCGTGGACACATCAGCTTAGGAGATGTATCGTGAATACTTTATCATTTTCCTCTCAAGACAGCAATCCCATTTTGAAGAAATGTACAGGTCCTTGTGGGCGTATGCTTGATGCTACTTTTGATTATTTTTACCATAGTGGTATTACTAAAGATGGTTTATATTATAAATGCAAGAAGTGCGTAAATGATTTTCGTAGAGAAAATTATAGTAAAAAAGATAATTCAAAACAAAGACGTAAACAAAAGTTGCGTAAAAAGTATGGAATTACTATTGAGCAATATGATTGTATGTTTGCGAAACAAAATGGATTATGCGCAGTATGCAAACAACCAGAAACCGCAAAACAAAAAGGTAAAATACGAGCATTGGCAGTTGACCATTGCCATAGTACAGGAATGGTAAGAGGTCTTTTGTGCAAAACTTGTAACACTGCATTGGGGAATATGAAAGAAAATCCTGATCTTATCAGAGCACTTGCGGATTATGTAGAGTAGTGTTAGGTTTGCATGGGGATGCTATAATCTTTGCAAGTAGGGTACGGATGGTAAAGCACATCTCTTTT
>DASWFI010000119.1:0-1551 GCA_036394315.1 Patescibacteria group bacterium | reverse complement strand
ATTTTGACAGCACCACTGGAAATCATTGGGTCATAAACTTCTGACCCTAAATCAGTGGGTTTTTATCATCAGGGATCCCAATGTACACTATTTTCCAGCAGGGTGCCCTATGAATCTCAGCAGGTTTAGTTCCTACAGTGTCCAGCTTTCAAGTCTTGTGGAAGCCACAAGCTGAAACCCCCACAGTCATCATCACCTGATGACTTTGGGTCTCCCTCCCACTGTGGCACCACCTCTCCTGCTTCCTCATTACCTGTACCCCTGCCTCAAGTGCAGATGTCACCACCCACATTATTGATTTGTGTTCAATACCCCTGCTGTGTGGTATGGTAGAGGCTCTCTGATCAGGACTGTTGTTTCTCATCCTCTCATACTCTTCATTCACCCACCAAATCTTGATGTACATCAAGTTAGACCACAATTAATTGGTCTGTCCTTGAATAAGGCCCCTTACTGTCAGAGAATGCTCTAGTGGTCATACATCATTGGTGATGTGACATCTTATTGACCTGGACTCCACTCTTATCCCCTCCTATCTCATCCTCATGTGTCCACATGTACATATTTAGCTGATCTGGTTTCTTCTCTATCATGTCTGAGTTCTGCTGCCCAGTTTCTAGTGTAGTTGCCTAGTAGCCATCTCTACCATGTTGTAAGTTGGGTGTGTAGTTTACACAGCCTTGTCTTTCTCAGATGTCACAGTAAGCTGTGCAAAGCTATATATGCAATGAGGGTTGAGGATTAAAGGTGTAGACCTTGTCCTCAATCCCTTGCAGGTTTTATACTATTTACATGCAATGTAATGTAATGAGTAAAGAAGGTACTTTGACAAGTAGTGTGTGAACATGAAGTTGCTAATAGGTGCATACAAGCAGAGTATATACAAGAAGAAAGCAAAGTGAAATCAAAGGAAGGCAACTCACACAGATCACTTAAGAAAGTGTGAACATAAGATGAATACATGTCACATGGATGTGCTCCTTACACCCTCCTCCCTCATGAAGTAAAGATTTGTGAAAGTAGAATAAAAAATAAAGCAGAGATCCCATTTAGGGAATCATAGAACATAATGTTCTCCTTTTTATCAGATTGTTATCTCTGAATAGCAAACAAATGAGGGTTGGGCTACTTTTTAAATAAAAGTAGCCCAGAATATTTAGAATTCACAAAGAAATTCATGCTTGATATTTCCCTCAGTAAGAAATAAAAGGAAGGGAGGATATGTGGGAGAGATCCAGATCAACATTTGACATTGTAGGTGGGAAAATGGTCCAGTATGTGAACTGCCTACAGAGACAGAATTGATGGCCAGAGCATGCCATTACTATCATCCTGAAATCTACAATGGATTTGACATGCAAAAACTGAGGATTCTACTATAACAGTGGAGGGAGGATAAAATCATGGAATTTAAGAAGTGCTCCAAACGTCGTCGTACATATCCTCAAAAATCCAGTTAATTCGTACGATTCTAACGGTGTTATTGCCGTTCCCATATCTACTCTGGGGGACGAGAAACGGAACTTGCCGCTTTTCTGTTTACCTATTATT
>DASWFI010000118.1:0-6472 GCA_036394315.1 Patescibacteria group bacterium | reverse complement strand
GGAAAAAGTTCAGGCTTTGATAGATGCGCTAGAAGCGGATGAGGATGTGGTCAATGTCCATAGCAATGTAAACTTATGAAAATTTTAGGCATTGATCCCGGCCTGGGGCGCACTGGTTATGCGCTGTTGGAACAGAACGACAACAATATTACTCTGAAGGAAGTCGGCTGCATTACCACGCGTATTGGTGAAGTTGAATACAAACGGCTTTTGGAAATTAAAGTTGATTTGGACGGACTGATAACAAAATTAAAACCGGACGCGGTCTGCGTAGAGTCATTATTTTTTGCGGCTAATGCCAAAACGGCCATGAGTGTGGGGCAAGCCAGGGGAGTAATCCTCGTTACTATTGCGGGTCATAAACTTAAAATTATCGAAGTTACTCCATTGCAGGTAAAAATCGCAGCCACGGGATATGGTAAAGCGGACAAATCCCAGGTGCATCGCATGATGCAGACTGTATTGAAACTAAAAAAAATCCCCAAACCCGATGACGCGGCTGATGCCGTAGCCATTGCCTGGGCGGGGATTAGTCGGGTGAAATATAATTAATTTCAAATTATGAACCCACGGGAACATGGGCACGACAGCGGCCAAAATGTATTTGAGATGTATACCAAAGTAGCTATGGACCCAATCAAAGAGATTGAAGGATTTGATTATGGCGAATGGAATACGGGGGCGTTTGGGGAAAAAAGTGAAGCCGAATTCACGGTTATTTCAAAATTATGTAAAGCCAAAGCTCAAACCAGTGTTGGTGGGCCTCAATCAAAATACCGAAACAATGAAGATGCGGTGTTCGTTATATCTCGTCCTAATCGTTTTGCTGTGGGTATTATCGATGGTGCAGGTGGAAGTAGAAATGGACTGTTAGCAGCCCAAATAGCTTCGGCTGAATTTGCCCGCGGGATCAAAAACGACCAAGGAACAACGAATATCATTGAGGAGGTTAATTCTGTGATGAGAATAAACAGTAACGGAGGGTACGCAACTGGAGTAATTTTGGAAATAGATAAAGACACTAGAGAAGCCACAATCGTGGGAGCTGGAGATTCTAAAGCCATGACGTTAAGAAAGGTCAAAAAAGTAGAGGAGGGAACCACTCATTTCCAAAATGTAGCACAAAGAGGGGTGGATACAGGAAATATTTTACCGCATGAATATTATACTAACGGACGGCTTAATGAAATCACGGGAGGTTTTGGAATTCCAAATGATGTCAAGGCTGAGCCCCCAGAAATAAAAAAGTTCATCCCTCAAGAGGGAGACATTATTATTTTGGCTTCTGATGGATTTTGGGACAATATTAGTGAGTATGAAGTAGAGCAAATCGTTGCTACTACATCTGACTTTAAGGATCTAGAAAATACATTATTTACCTTAGCCTATCAAAGGAACAATGATCCAAAAGAATTTGAGATCAAACATGACGCGAGAACTATAGTGAGGAAAAAACTGACTTCGGGGGACAACATCACTGTAGCTGTCGTAGAAATAAACAATATCTAATCCCCAAACCCGATGACGCGGCCGATGCTATAGCCATTGCCTGGGCGGGGATTAGTCGGGTGAAATACAATAAGTAACTGAAGGAGTTACTTTATCTTCACGAATTTTCTCTTACCAACTTGAATTATGCTGCTTCGTTGCACTTTTGTTTCTTCGATTGCGATCACATCATCTACCTTCACCCCTTTTTGTTCCAACAGCCTTTTCGCTTCCGATTTACTGGAAGCTAGTTTTGTTTCCACCAGAATTGAAACTAAATCCTTTGATTTCACTTTCATTTCTTCGATCTCACTGGGCTTTTCTTTCTTGCTAAAAACCTTATCGAATTCATCAGCGGCGCTGTCAGCAGATTTGGTGCCATGATAAAGCGTAACTATTTCCTTGGCCAATCGTACTTTAATAGTACGGGGATTTGTTCCCGCTTTTAGTTCTTTTTCAAGCTTTTTGACTTCTTCCATAGGAAGAGTAGTGGCCAATTCGAAATATTCTAGAATCAAAGGATCGGATACAGACATGATTTTACCGAACATTTCGAAGGGATCGTCTTCTAAGGCAATGAGGTTCCCTAATGACTTGCCCATTTTTTGTCCATCTGGTCCGAAGAAATATCTTCCTAAAACAATATCTTGAGGTAGAAGCTCATGAGCGCGCATCAATTCACGACCTGTGAGCAAATTAAACTTCTGATCTAAACCACCTAATTCAACGTCTGCTTTCACAGCCACTGAATCATATGCTTGGACCAAAGGATACAAAAGTTCATGCAACGCTAAAGGCTGGCCATTTTCGAGACGTTTTCTAAATGTCTCATGCGACATAATCCAGCCAACTGAAAGCTTGGAAGCTTCGGCGATAAGATCATTGAGATTAAACTTTTTGAACCACTCAGATTGCCAATGAAGTTCCAGTCGAGATTTGTCCAGCACTTTTAAAGCTTGGCGTTCATACGTTTCGAAGTTCTTAATTATATCCTTGGCTGATAAAGATGGCCGAGTTTCATTTTTCCCCGATGGATCGCCAATAGAGGCTGTCGTATCACCAATAATCAAAACCGCAGTATGTCCTAAATCTTGAAATCGTCGTAGAATTCGCAATACCACCGCATGTCCTAAATGCAATCTTGATCCTGTAGGATCAATCCCGAGCTTAACCCGCAGTTTTTTCCCGCTTTTCAAGGCTGATTCCAGATGTTTGCGGTCAATGACCTCAGAAACACCCCGACTTAGCAATTCACCAATTGTTTCGTTTTTATCCATATAGTAAAGCACGAATAGACACGAATATTAAACGCAGGAACAAGAACGGTTAGTGGTTATTAGTTTTATATTCGTCTTATTAGTGGATTATAGTAATTATAGCAATTTTTTGATATACTTTAAACCACGCATGACTCAATATTATTCCAACTGGAACCGTAATCGAAGGCCCGGTCTCAAAAATATTCTCAATCAGATTCTAGTTCTTCCAAAACGGCTTTGGGAGAAAATTCGTAATGAAAAAAGTCTGCGGCGAAAAATTTTCCTGGTCGTCATGTATTTGGCAGCGAGTTTTTTACTTTTAGGCAGTATCACTTTTGCCGTCGTCTCGCTCAGTCTACCGGATCCAAATAAACTGAACGATCGGATTGTGGCGCAGTCAACTAAAATTTATGCTCGTGACGGCAAGACTTTACTTTACGAAGTGCATGGCGAAGCCAAAAGAACTCTGATAAATTTGACCGACATCCCCGACTATGCGAAACAGGCTACGATCGCGATCGAAGATAAAAATTTCTATAAAAATCCCGGCGTGGATTGGCGCGGAATTCTGCGATCGGTTTGGATTGATTTAACCTCCAGATCCAGGACACAGGGAGGGTCCACCATCACGCAGCAGTTTGTCCGCAACGCTATCCTGACCCGTGAAAAAACTTTTACTAGAAAAATCAAGGAAGCAGTGCTGGCTATAGAAATCGGCCAAAAATTCTCCAAAGACGATATTTTAAAACTTTACCTGAATGAAATTCCGTACGGCCAAAACGCTTATGGCATCGAGGCTGCCTCCCAAACTTATTTCGGCAAGCACGCCAAAGAGTTAACTTTGGCCGAAGCCGCTTACCTGGCAGCGCTGCCGCAAGCCCCGACATATTACAATCCAAATGGTTTGCATCGCCAGGCGCTCGATGCCCGTCACGAAACGGTCCTGCAGCAGATGTATGAGCAAGGATACATCACGAAAGACCAGCGCGATAAGGCAAAAGCAGAAGTGGTGGCGTTCGGCAAAACCAAAGACACAGGCCCGACTTTTCCTCTGGCTGCTCACTTTATCCTTTATGTCCAGGACATCTTAGCCCAAAAATACGGTGAAAAAACTCTCCAGGAAGGCGGCTTGAATGTGGTCACCACCCTGGATTGGAACATGCAGCAAATCGCGGACAAAGCGGTAAAAGATGGAGTGGCTAAAAACGAAAAATATAACAACGCTTCCAATGCCGGCTTAGTCGCCGAAGATCCCAAGACCGGACAGATTTTAGCTATGGTGGGGTCGCGCGATTACTTTGACAACACACACGGAGGCCAGGTCAATATCGCCTTGCAGGACTTGCAGCCGGGATCATCCATCAAACCATATATTTACGCAACCGCATTTAAAAAAGGTATGAGTCCGGCCACCATGCTGGTGGATGTGAAAACCGTCTTTGGCACTTATGGCGGCAAAGAGTACGCCCCAGGCAACTATGACGGCTTGTCCCATGGAATTGTGAATATTCGCAAAGCCATGGCAGGATCCTTAAACGTGCCCGCTGTAAAAACTCTGGCCTTGGTGGGCGTGCAGGATGCCATCGATACTGCCAAAGATATGGGCATTACTTCTGACATCAACACTGATCGCTGCGGCCTGTCCTTGGTTTTGGGGGGTTGTGAGATCAAACTGATTGATCATGTAGCTGCGATGAGCACTTTTGCCAATATGGGAGTAAAGCAAACCCAGACTCCGCTTTTAAAAGTGTCTGACAGCAAAGGCAAAATCCTGGACGAATACAAAGAAAATCCCGGGCAGCAAGTTTTGGATCCACAAATTGCATATCAAATTATCAGTATCATGACGGATAATGAGGCTCGGACTTTTATCTTCGGTGCCAAATCACCCCTGATTTTATCAGATCGAATTGTAGCGGCCAAAACCGGCACTACCAATGAATGGCGCGACGGCTGGGCTTTGGGTTATACTCCTTCTTTAACCGCTGGAGTCTGGGTCGGAAATAATGATCATACGAAAATGCGCGCTGGTGCCGATGGTGTCGTGGTAGCAGCCCCTATTTGGAACCAGTTTATGCGCGAAGCTCTGAAAGGAACCAAGCCCGAACAATTTACAGAGCCGGCCGGCATTCAGCACATCATGGTGGATACAATTTCCGGCAAACTGCCCACTGAATTTACTCCATCCACCAAATCAGAAGTATTTGCCAGCTTTGCTCTCCCTCAAGAATTTGATGATGTCCATGTGGCTGTAAAAATTAACAAAAATAACGGTAAGCTGGCGAACAGCCAAACTCCGCCCGATGCTGTCGAAACCAGAGTCTACACGGTAATCCATTCGGAAATGCCGAACAATTCTAATTGGGAAGTGCCAGTGGCACTTTGGGCTGCTGCCAGTGGATATACCTACCCTCCGACGGCGCAGGATGATGGCAGTATTGATCCGGGGCTTATGAGCGGACAATCAGTGTCGTTTATAACTCCGGCAAACAATCAGGAGATTACTTCTGTCCCATTCACAGTTCAGGTTAACGCCGGGTCGACTACACCTTCTGCCGTAGATTTATATTTAGATAATGAATTTATCGGCTCCAAGTCGTCAGCTCCTTACAGCTATATGGTTTCGCAGGCCAGAAATGGCTGGCAAACCCTGACTGCCAACGTGCATCTGTCAAACGGGGGACTGATCCAAAACTCTATACGAGTTAATATCAATAACAAAACACCATGACGTCTTTGCTTGCAGCAGTCTTAGCACTGGCTCCTGCATATTTGATCCGCTTTCATATCGCGGGTTTCCCCACGACATTACTCGAGGTATTGATCGTGGCGTTTTTGTTATCAGTAACCATCCGGTTTGAAGTTAAAGATTTCAAAAAAATCAAAGCCCTGGGTCCAATCAATTGGGCGATCGGATTATTTGTTCTGGCTGCTGTCATCAGCGTACTTGTCTCACCGGAAAAAATCAAAGCCCTGGGCCAATTGAAAGCGTTTATTATCGAACCGATTCTGGTCTTTTATGCCATCATTGTTCTTATCAAAAACAAAAATCAACTGCTGCCGGTGGTACGGACATTGTTTTGGGCCGCTGTCGTAATCTCAGGCTTGGGAGTTTTTCAATATTACAGTTTTATCCATCTTCCTATTAGATTTTGGGGGAATGGAGTGGAAGTTACACGAATAGTTTCTGTATTCGAATATCCCAATGCCTTAAGTTTGTACCTGGGGCCATTGCTTGGCTTTTTCGCAGCACTTTGGCTCAAAGATTACCCGCTGACCAAAACCAAATGGACTTCGGCTTTAGGACTGTTGCTGATGGCAGCGGCTTTAATGCTGACTTTTTCCCGCGGCGCCTGGTTTGCTACCGCGATCGGATTGCTGTTTATTTTAATCCAGCGGTTCAAATTTAGAAAAGTGATTTTACCTCTTTTGCTCACAGGCCTGGTATTAATAGTACTGCCTGGAGTTCGCCATCGTTTAGCAGTGAGCGTATGGGACGCGTCCACTGCCGCCCATTTAAACTTGCTCCGGGTAGGCGCCAATAAAATTCTTCATAGCCCGCTCTTCGGTAATGGATTGTATGGTTTTCGTACCACCCAGATGCAAGCCAATTATTCCGGAGAGATTTTAAACTACCCCCACAATATTTTTCTGAACTTCTGGTTGGAGCTGGGGATTTTAGGACTCATCAGCTTTGCCTGGATTATTTTCTTGGCTTACAAGCA
>DASWFI010000117.1:0-1939 GCA_036394315.1 Patescibacteria group bacterium | reverse complement strand
TTTGGCAGAAGGCACGAAGGCTGGGATCAGGGGTTGTAGCTGTCGCCACAGTTCTTTGCTAACGGGTCGTCTTGCCATGAGGGCAGCGAGCATAACTGCTCTGCGGGGGCCTGTGACGAAGTGGTGTTAGCCACTCTAAATAGCCCCGTTGCGCCATTGTTCCTGGCTCAAGACCAAGCGGGTCGGCCAGATTAACAGGCGAATTTCTAACATATCCGCAGGGGTTAGTCCCACCCATCAAACCAATCGGGTCCTGATTGATATAACTCCCCACTACCGGATCGTAATACCGATGCCGGTTGTAATACAGCCCCGTTTCCCTGTCATGGTGCTGCCCCGGCAGCCGGATCGCCTGGTGGATGCCCTGCGGGTTGTGCTCCTGCAGCACATTGCCCCAGTGGTCCAGCTTTGCGGCTCAGGCCACCTAGCCGGTCTGGTCCGTCAGGGCCATGGGCGTGCCCAGGTGGTCGCAGTGGTAGTGGTGGATGGCGATGCGGGCGTGTTGTTCTTTTTCCTGTTCCTGAACCTTTGTCTGCATGTCGTAGCAGTATTTCAGGCTATGTTCTGGAGATAATAATTAGAGTAGCATAGCCAACTCTTGGTCATTAATCTTTTATATCAATCTAATTATCATTAATCAAAGAATGAATGCATTAATCAATAAGATTATATGAACCCCTTGATTTATTAATCAGAATAGTAAAAAATTACCCCAATAGTTGGTTAGCGCTCTCTGTGCTTGCGCCTTCTCCATGTATCCATCTGGAAGCAAATTAGCTGTATTTACCAAAAACAATGCAACAAGCTTGGATTGCTCGTGACTCAATTTGTTGAATCCAGAATAATCCTGCCGTCGTCTGCCTACGTTGTAAGTAGCCTTGGATTCATTCAGCCCCAACTCCAACTTATCCATAAAATAAATATAATATTCCAATGCAAAATGTTTTAGATCATAGAAATATAGCAAAAATGACGGAAGGTAATAAATAAAACCGTCGTCATTCAACATTAAAAACTGCACATATTCTTCATACAAATAATCAAGATCAACTTCGGTCCATTTTTTTCCTAGAAATAGTCTAATACCCTTCTCATAGTCAATAGAATCATCCCCGGAGAATGTATTATCAATAAACAATCCGCAATTCGGCAGATCATCAGAAAATTCTTTCTTTAATGCAATGTTGTACCTTTCCCGTAAAGAAGGCTCAAGTTTACTATCACGCAATCTTTCTGAAATTATATTATTTAAATTCATATTTATTCCGCCTGTCCTGTGCATTTTCCTATTATGGAATACAATTGATTTATTTGTGTATTATGCCCTTTATCACCACCATTAAAGCATTTTCTTGCAATGTTTATTCGAGCATCAATACATTTCTTGATCTTATCCGCCTTCCCATAATCAATTTCATTTTTTCCGCACGTAAGACCTTTTGATTTATCGCATGCATCTTTCTTTTCATCGTCAAGTTTGTCATGATCATCTGGCGTGCAATTCCCTCCGTACCCTTGATACGATGAGCGATCACCTATCTGGGCTGCATTATTGTGTGCAATAGATAATTCACTTGCCGTTTTTGATACAGAAGTCGTATTTGAACTTGGCCTGGATGCCATCCAAAGAACCCCCAGAACCGCGACACCAATCGCAGCCCCCACTACTGCACCTATTGGTCCACCAACAGAAGCCCCGACTCCTGCCCCTATAGCGACTGTATTCAATCCTGTGGGATCAATTTTTGATGTTGGAGAAGACTCTGAGTACAAAATTTTATTTACACCACCTGCCAAACCAATCGGATCCTGATTCACATAACTCCCCACCACCGGATCGTAATACCGATGCCGGTTGTAATACAGCCCCGTTTCCCTGTCATGGTGCTGCCCCGGCAGCCGGATCGCCTGGTGGATGCCTTGCGGGTTGTATTCCTGC
>DASWFI010000116.1:0-2698 GCA_036394315.1 Patescibacteria group bacterium | reverse complement strand
GAAGTTGACGAAGATGGTCGAGTCAAGGCGATAAATAATGTATTGGCCTACGCGGGTTGGGGTAAAATCGGAAGGCTGCATGGTCGAATAGGAGCTCGTCTTTTTACAGCTGTAAATACCCAGGGTTGTGCAGGCAGTTACCAGGAGGAACAGGAATGTTGATTTCATAAGTATAAGAAACCGGGAAGAGGTCATCCACGGTTGAGATAAAGATAAAACAAGCGATCTGTTATTGCAATGGCTATATAACTTGTAGTGTTAGGGATTCAGGATCAAACAGATAGCTTTCAGGCTAAATTAAGTTCGTTTCTTTTTGTCTTATAATTAACATTATGTTAAATAAGAAACGCTGCAAGAGATGTTCATGAACATCGTGCTCCGTGTCCTGCTTCTTGCTGCTGCTCCCCACCTTTTCTTTCAAAAGAGAATTGGGCAAAGATATGATCATCAGCATATTACGGTGGAAAAATATTTCGCTAAATTTTGCTAAAACTGCTTATTTCCCCTACTTTCACACCGCCGGAATGAAGCGGAAGCGGGCTCTGCTGAGGAGCAACCCGCCAGGAATAGTCCAGGCCATTGGGGCATTATTTATTTGATTTTCAGCATTTTCCGATTTTTTAAACCAAAACGATTGCTTTGCTCAAGATCTACGTATTTTCAAACGGATATAGGATTCCTGTAGCCTATCGTGCGAAAGATACCGCTATTCCCATTTTGCTCCCATTCACGTACAGTATTCTTAAAATTAAAGACAGAGCTTTTAAGACCCGGAGACGCCATCAGGCGGCTATAGACACGCTCTATCAATTCTTTGAAGGGAAAGGAATAGAACTGGATGAGGTGCTGATCCAAGGAGAATTTTACCACCTATTTGACCATCTGCACGAATTTTTTATGGTTCATTTATACCGGCACGGTGACCCTTCTCCTGGAACCCTTATGAAAAATGTGCAGGCAATCAGAGAGTATCTGCACTGGGCCTTTGGCCGATATACTCAGCGCCAGGTAGCAGACGAAAAGCGAGCCAAGATCGAAGCAAACCTTGAATTGAAGTTGACCACCTTCTTTCAATCCTACGCCCCTCTCTCGAACTTCAACCGAAAGAACTATAAAAGCCTGTCGGAGCAGGAAGTAATACATCTATCGGTAAGAAACTGCTGCTTGCGCAATTTCTTATAGGTACAGACAGATTCAATTCTATCCAACTCCTCGTCGGTTAGTTTTACATACCGCTTAGTGTATTGTTTGAATATCTCGAATATTGCGCTGTCCATATTTTATTATTAAAGAAGCTTGGATGATCAACGCCACCCAAGCTTCTTTTACTCATTCTTCCATTGGATGGAATACAAATTGCCAGCCTGACAATATAGCCTGTCTATTTCTTTTTCTGTGCTTCGTTCATTAACTGAAATTCCCATGAGACGTTGGTACCAATATTACCCAATTGATCTAGCGCACAATTTGTATTCTGCAAGCAGGCGCCAAATATTTTTCTTATTGATAGTCATATGCCGGGAATTTTTATTTTCCTTTTAATTCAGGCCATTGTTTGTCCGCCTTTTCGATCAGGGCCTGTTGATCTTTTGTCCAGTCCTTCTTTACTTTCATATTATAATTGAAATAAAGCTTGTCATTGACGATCGACCAGGTTTCGACCTCGGTAGGAAACTTGCGCCCTGCGGAAGTACCGAAAGCGCAGAAACCACCGTATTGGGGAGCAAAATGCTCCGGGTTTTCTTTAAATGCGTCCATATCCTCCCGTGTCGAGAACAGCCATTGAACATCTTTGTACGTATAGGACAAACTATCTGCGCCCATTACCGGTTTGGATTGCTTAAAAAAAGCGACAGGATCATATCCCTTGATGGCTTTTCCTCCGGGTGCGAACACTTCGGCCTTTTGGGCGCTTGCGCCAAATGCTGCAAACAGAACGAGAGTTAAGGCAAAGAATGAATTTTTCATTTTTTCATTTTTTTGTTTTTTTGTTTGGTGAAAAGAATTAACGATCTATTTATTGGGCGAATTTCATCCAGTTTTTATCGGCATTGGTTTTCAGATGAGCTTCATCCTTGTTCCAGCTCTTGAGGGTATTGTTGAAGAACTTATTATAGAAGAGATTAAGTTTGCCATCCACTATTTTAAAAGTTCCGGGATCGACTTCTACTTTTTCTCCTGCGGAGCCCATGGCATAAGCGCACCATCCGCCATATAGAGGTTCATATTTCCCGGGGTTAGCCTTAAAAGCATCCCTGTTTGCGGTAGTGGCGAAACGATAAGTAATACCCTGGTACCCGAGGGTGATGTCTTTTTTTCCCTCGATAGCCTTGTTGCTGGTGAAATACGCTACCGGGTCATATCCCTTGATGGCCAGTCCGGATTCGTCGACGTTAAATTGTTTCTTTCGGACTTCTGTCAACTGGGCGGAAACTACCGCTGTAAAAACTGTTGAAAACAGGAGAACACTAAGTAATCTTTTCATAAAAAATAATTGACTTTTGTGAAAGAATAATTGACTGTTGTTATATCTCTTAAAATAAGAAGCTGCAGGCTTTTAAAATTTTTTACTAAGCGCCTGTTTTCCAAACGCAAGCAGATCTTCCGGTTTTACATAGCCTATCGACTGGAGCACGGGTTGACCCGCTGCGTCAAACACGATAAGAGTTGGCAGCGAATGTATCTTCCATTTGGAAGC
>DASWFI010000115.1:0-8291 GCA_036394315.1 Patescibacteria group bacterium | reverse complement strand
TCGCTGTTATCTATTGACGGGGGAGCGATGATAAATGCCCATACAAGCTGGCTGGATTCGAATCTCTATTGGGTTGTTTTCTAGAATTTTACAATAAAACTACCAATAGCGATAAAAATAAAACCCGCTTCTGGAGCGGGTCTTGAATTATGGTCGACTTGGCAGGACAGTTTTCGAACCATTTTAGAGCTGATTTGCAAAAAATCGCTACTCAATTTCCGTTGTAACTCTCGCGAACCATGGCGGCCATTTCTTTTTTGCTCCAAAAGCCTCGTCTCCATTTTGTATTGGGCTTCCAATATTTATCAATTTCATATAATCTTTTCTTTTTATATAACAACTTCGTTGGGTAAGGTTGAATGTTCTGCCCTCCGGAGTAGAGTACATTCAAGTTTATAGTAATTCGCTCCGGTATATCATCTACTGAAAGGATTAACGAATCGCCAATCTGCGCGTTTTTGTTGCATAGCTTACAGTGTCATAGACGGGAATCATGTCAAAGTATACGGTATCTTTTGTGATTCTCCACTTTCCTTTGGTCCAGCTTCCCTGTAAGTCAAAATGCCAGGAATATTTGAATGTTGAGTCAGGAGCGATATTTAAGGATCCGCCAAAATAATTACTGTAATGACCCGCAACTTTGTTTTGGGCATTAAGAGACATACAGATAACAATAAAATATAGAAATGGCACTACTCTCATTGGGCCACGAAATATGCAGAAATCCTAGTTGTATTCCAACCATTTAAAACTTTGATCATCAATTTATAACAAAAAATGAATGTCTTTAAAAAAAATGAAACCCGCCGTGGTGGCGGGTTTTAAAACATAGTCGACCTAGCAGGACATTTTTCGAACCGGTTTATTAAGGATATACAGTTAATCGTCGCTGGCAGTTCGTATAAAATTGAATAAATATTATTATAAGTTATTTATATTCAATATATTAAGTAACATCTTACACTTATATTTCGAATAAGGACACAGCAGTAATGGCCGGCTAGTGCCAGGGAACATGCTGTTTTGGGATATGCTTCCTTATTATCAGTAAATGGCTTTTCAGGAGATTTTTTAAAGCAAGTGACTCAGCATTAATTCTAATCGAATTTTGTACATTCGGATACTAAAAATTAAGACCGTAGCCAATGTGAATGAAAAAACTTTGTCGCTGCAATATAATTGCGTTGACCATAAAACTTTGAACGTCTCAGATGCCTATAAAAATTAATGTTCCGTTTAGCCAAAAAGACGAGGCAAAGCAAAAAGGAGCTACCTGGATGAATGATGCAAAAACATGGGTAATTCCTGATAATATTGAGAACATAGATCCTTTCGATCGCTGGTTGCCGGGAGATGGTTTTATTGTCAAATATCCCTATCTTATCTGTAGGAGCAGCCGTAAATGCTGGAAATGCCAAAAAGAAACGCCACTAATCGCATTGGCCGCAAGAACTTACTACACATGCCATTTGGCATTGGAAATAAATCTTAAATGGCAAAAGATTAAATACCCGGCTTTTTTTATAGGTATCCGATATATGGACCCCATACTTTTGCCTCTACTAAAAGAAAAATATCCCTTTTATCGGGAGATGCCCGCAAAAAAAACAGGAATACTCACCTGGGTGAACGCCTGCCACTATTGCCAAACTATACAAGGGGATGACTATAATACAAACGACTCCGGTTCTCCTTTTGGAGGATACCTAAATGAAAAGAAAACATTGTTCAGAGGTAAAAATATGGAACAAATTCAACTCAGATTTGACTATTATATAGATGGAGTGGTATTTGAAGGAGATTATTATTGGGATGGCTTCTCTGAGGCCGAATAAAAAAACGGCAGTAAAATTTTCGCTATGAAGAGATTAGCTTCAAAATATCCTGAAGATGCGTATGAGATGGTTCTTAATAGTGAATTGGATTTAGGTGAATTTTTAGCCTTAGTCCTTTACGACGATACTTATTTTAATAAGATATGCGAGCAACTTTCCTCTTACCACAACTTGGACAGGATGCTTCCTTTAATAAGCGATTTTACTATTCCAAGGGCTGAATATGATGGTAAAAATGGGCTGGTAAAATTGGCGTATAAGGCTTTCTATAAATTTTATGAGGGTGAAACTGATGAAGAAGTAATTAGAGATTTTTACACAAATGTTAGTTTCACGATAGATACAAACTCGAAGCAACTAGTTTTTTGGTTTCCTCTTTTTTCGTAGGCTAAGCCCGCTATCGAAAAACAAAAACCTCCGCAAGTGCGGAGGTTTTTATCAGCTTTAGACTCAAGTCGACTTGGCAGGACGAAATTCGAACCGCCATTTCCTAATGGGCTTAAAGGGGCTTTCGAACATAGTAATGTGAAAACCAGCACTTTCGTGTACACTGCTTATGGTATAATACCAATCAACATTTAATAGAAATTGGCAATATATGCAAGAGTTGGAGTGGTGCGACTCATCCATCCCCCAAAATCCCCCCCGACGAAAGCCACGAAATTGTCGCCCACATTTACTCACTGTTCTCCCAGCAGCATTTCCGCTTCTAAATCGATACAGGACAAACCGTGGATTTCCAAATCCAGACAAAATTTTCAAAAACCTAAATTATTTAGTATTTTTATAACCTGTGATACAGCGCCCGCGCACACACGATTATTGGAGCCTCGGCAACACGATAAAAGAGCTTAGGCTTTTTTGCCGGCGAAATAAAAAGCTGGTTAAGACCTGCTTTGCCTCCAGCTTGTTGGTCCGGCATGATCCCCAATTGTATAAGTCCGCACAAAAGCATGGGGGCATTCGGAAATTGAACAGCAACTATAACTTAGGAATGAAATTAAAGCCCCGTTATCTATCCGAAAGCCAGATATGCAAAGAATTGAAAAAAGTTCAGATGACCGGTCACCCGCTTACCCAGTCCTCACTCGTCACATTAAGGAGATTCGACATTTTAAATTCGATCCGGCTATTCGGAACCCTATCTTCCTTTAAACAAAAGTTAGGCCTTCCTTTTAAAAAACATACCCGTTGGACCAAAGAAAGTATCCTCCGGACTTATAAATCTCTCTATGTCAAATGGGGCGTAATTCCTACTAATAATCTGCTGATCGAAAATGGGCACGGAGGTCTTCCCTCAGCCATCCGTAATTATTTTGGAAGTTATCAGACGCTGCGAAAACAATTAAATATCCCCGCACGCAGAAATGCAGATCATTACTGGACGGAAGAAAATACAATAAAGGAGCTGAAGAAGTTTTGCCGGAAGCACAAAAAACTAATAAAGGCAACATCTGTTTATGGGGCCCTCGAACGACAAAAAAGACAGGATCTACGCACGGCAGTCAGCATCTGGGGAGGGCTTCGTAAAATGAATGGCCGGTTTGATTTGGGGATGAAGTTACAGGGTGATGCTCCTTCTGAAGAAGAACTTTTGAAAGAGCTCGAAAAACTGCAGAGGGCCGGGCATCTCATTACTCAAAAAGGGTTGTTGAAGATCGGAAGAAGCGATTTATTAACGGATATGGCCAAATACGGATCTATGAATTCCTTCAAATCCAGATTAGGGCTGCCAATAAAGAGACATCGCTTCTGGTCTGAGGAACGGATCCTGGAAATGATACGGCCTATAGTCGATCAGCTCGGGTTTATGCCTGGCCTCTCGATGCTTGCGGCCATGGGCAACGGTGATTTGGGCCGCGCAATTTCGAAGAAAGGAGGTTTTCGGAAATTTGCCGGTCAACTGGGTACTATACTGTCCCAATATTATATTGCCAATGACGGTCATTGGATGAATAGCGCTTATGAATGCATCTTCGATAATATCCTTTTTAAACATAATATCCGTCATGCAGTCCACGTGGACCTTTTCAAGGGATATAAATATCAGTGTGATTTTCTTATTGGAGATACCTATATCGAGATCGTGGGATTTGACAGGAAGGGGCATCCGCAATATTTCCTGAACCTGGATAAGAAAATTACCTTGTACGAGCAGCATGGGTATGATTACCTGGTTTTCGAAAAAAAGGTCTTCACTAAAAACATGAACAACGTGGAACAACGAATCCTGGCAATGCTAGGAGATCTTACTTTATGTACAGGTAAGAGGCGCTTTTCTGCAGTCAGCGCCGCGACAGATATCAGGCCTTCCATTTATTGGGTCGATTTGGAAAACATAAAAAAAGAGTTGCAACCCCTGATCTCGAAATACGGAGGCCGGATGCCGTTGGATGCAGAGCTGCGGAAAGAAAAGAAATCGGGACTCATCGGGGCGATCTACCGATACCACGGTTCCTTTTTTGAGCTGGGAAAGAAGATGAATGTCCCTGTATTGAACAAGCCCAAAGGGTTGTATTCAGGAAATAAGGCATTAGCGACGTACAAGGAAGCTTGTCTTTCACAGGGCAGGTATCTCACATACAAAGACTTAGTTAAAGAGAAGCTCTATGGTTTGATAACGGAAATTTCAAAGAAGCAGGGAGGCATGTTTAAATTCCGTCAAAAATGCAGTTTGAATTTCCCTCAGACCCGAACGGAATACCGAGCTTGGCCGATAGAAAAGGTAGTGCAGGAATACCGGGAATTATGTGAGCGTAAAAGACGCTTTCTCACAAAAAAGGAGCTATTGGCGATGGGTGCCGCACCACTGGTGAACGCCATTGGAAGAAATCGCGGTATCTATGAGATTCGGGAACATACAGGGCTGAACTTACCTCATAAGGTTTTGCCGCCAGGCTATTATACTACTGATTCCACGGTCGATCGGTATAGAACGCTATGTCTGGAGAAAGGATACTTCCTTACCAAAAGAGAATTATCAGCTCATTTCCCCCCAACCTTACTGGGTTTTATCACTGAGAATATAGGGCTAGGCAAAATGCGGAAACTGACTAAATTAGAATATAAGGTGAATAAAATGACTCGCAAAAAAACGTATTCGGTAGAAAAGGCAGTCAGTGATTATAAGCGTTTATGTCTGGAAAGGAATTATTTTTTAACCCGAAAAGAATTGATAGCGGCGAGAGAAGATAGACTAGCACAACTTATTCTTACACGCATTGGTTATAGGGAGATTCGTAAATTAACCGGCCTGACCATCTCCTTAAACAAGGAACCCAAAAGAACGGCCGCAGCTGAAAGAAAAGAGAAGGCAGTAAAAGAATACACGGCCTTATGTAGAAAAAAAGGAAAATTTCTTCACGAAATGGAATTGACGGCAATGGGTTTCTCTTATTTGGCAGGAGTCATTCTCAGGAATGGTGGATTTGCGGATTTTAAAAATTTATCCAGCCTAGATTATCCGTCGGGAAAAATCAGCGATGAATACAGCAAGGAACAGACAGTGACTACCTATAGGAAGTTGTGCCGGGAAAAAGGATATTTCCTCACTCCCGCCAGCCTGGTCCGGCAGGGATGGGCAAAACTGGCGACGGCGATAAAATACTGGGGCGGGTTTGCCGGCATCCGTGAAATGACAGGGCTCAATCTTCCGGTACGCCGGGCGGATGATTCCTATACGGTCCGCCAGGCCGTCCGGGAATTCAGACGGCTCAGCAGTAGCAATGGCGCTTTTTTCTCAAAAAATGATTTTATCGCCATAGGCAAGATTAAATTGGCTTGGTTTATCCAGAATAATGGGGGTTACCGGGAATTTCAAAGACTAAGCGGTCTGAGCATAAGAAAAATGCACAAGAAAAATCAGAAGAACGAATATTGATCCGTCGAATTGATCCTAATGATGCTGGCAAAACGGAAATTTATTACTGGCTAAGTTGGGCAGAGATGCAACATACTAAATTTGAAGAATTAGACTCATGAGTTTGGAGAACGACTTGACAGGATTCAAACCACTGATACTTTGATTAACAAAGGAATAGCTGCAACAAAAGATGGATATCAATCCTTCTCGAACCCCAAAAACCCGCTCTGGGAATGGGCCGGTAAAATCAGTCAAAATATGGACGACCTGGCAGGACGAAACTCGAACCGTTTTTGGCTGGACTTAAAACTAATCGTCAATATTAGAGCTAATTGGGTTGCCTCTTTTTTTTCTCCCTCAGGAACCGCAATTGATACAAGTGGGAATATTTTCATTGGAGATCCGGGAAATAATTTGAGAAGATTATGCGCTTTTGTAGTCTAATTTCGTTAATTGCTTTCAGATAAAAGCTTTTGAATTACTTCAAATTTCCAGACAACTCCCATTTCCACAGATGAATTACTTCCCGAAAATATTCCTAAAAGAATTCCATTTGATTCATAATCCGCGTAATCTCTGGATTTCCTATCAATTCCAGAAAATTTGCCTTTCAAAAAGACTGGGGACCCTGACATTCCTGGATGAGTATGAGCATCAATGAGAAATACAGGTAATCCGAGTGGTTCATCTTCATAAATGCTTGATAATATTCCGTATTTCCAAATAGGATAATTTTTTGATGAAGTAAAGCCTAATGGATACCCGGAAAGATATAGGGGAGTAGTAGTGATTAAAAGCATTTGCTTCTCTATTAGTGCAGTATCCATATTGGCTCTATACATCGAAATGTCTGAAGTATCAATCAATTTTAAGGATACCACGTCCGCTGGTTTAGAATTAGGCAGAATAACCTCATTCCATAAATGAACATTATTCTTAAATAAAGGTTCCTTTTTCTCCACCCATTCACCTAGGCTCCCTTTTTTATGAGCCAAAATTACAACCTCATCTGGTACTCTATGGTTAATTGAATCCTCGTATTTCTGAGTATAATAGTCGATGCCAGTAAAGTTATGAAGGTTTGTAATTAAATAATTAGTACCATTTTGACTCATTATAAAGCCAGTACCACTGCCAAAAATTTGATGATTGCTTAATAGTATAATTTTTAAGCTAATTAGATCAGAAGGAGAAACCCCTGCACTCTTCTGTGCTAGCAATGGTTTGAACGTGATTATAAAAATTATAATCATAAAAATTATTCTCATTTCTGTATATGTTTTAATATTATTAATTGTTATTCAAAAACAATATATATTAAACATCGGCAAATACTAATTATAAAAAAACCGTTTTTAAACGGTTTTTTTATAATTAAATTAAGTTTATAACTTATTACCATTTGGTTGGAATAAGTAGTTCTCTCACATCAATTTTAAGATATTTTGATATAGCAAATAACTTCTCAACCGAAGGCTGCATATCATTCGTACACCAACGCGATACAGTCTGTGGAGCGATCCCCAAGGCCTCAGCTAATTCCTTGTTAGTAACACCTTTCTCAGCCAGGACGGCTTTTATTCTATTGTATTGTCCCTTTTTCATTTATAAGATTCTTCCCAAATATAATAAGACAAAATTTCTCGATTTTAGCGATCAAAATACCGCATTATATTAATAAATAAACATTTTGTATCAACTAAATGATTTTATACGTTACTTTTGTGATGTAAAAAAGTATTTTTAAACCTTAAATAGTTATCCTATGCCACAATTACAACAGGCGGATTTGGATAATCTACTGATCCGGCTATCCGCGGAACAAATATCTCACCCCTATGGAGTCTTCGAAGATTTATGCAGCGCATTCAGACTAGGCCAGTTAAGAAATGCCCTAACCGAAATGATGGAAACTTGCCTTACAGGTGAAGGTGAGGCTTTCCAAAAGGCCGAAAAAAGAGCCGATATCTTGTATATCTGCAAATTCATTGAGAAAGCTCTTGAAGCCATTTTCCTTATCATGAGCCGGAGAAAAGTCGACCTGGATAATTTAAGTTTTAGTCAGGGATCATAATCGTTCCTTGACGTCTTTTGGTATCTGATAGTAATCAGATGCCCGACAAATATACATCTTGCCTACCTGTTGGATTCGAGGAGACGCGGCGCATTTAATAGGGAAATGGTGTACATAATGTTCATTGACTGGCTATGAATTTACAAGTGGGTTAAGCGTTTTAATGGCTTAAAGCATAAAGAAAGCTCAGCGGGCTGTTTGGAAGTATGAAAGCCACTCCATCTGGCGACCTAAGCACGTTACCGGGCTTTTATACTTCCGAACGGCCCAAGGCAAGGCGAGGGAATGCCGGGCTTTATCCTACTGCTGATCGCCGCGGCCGCCTATCCTCCGGTTAAAGATCTTAAAACGTAAAAATATCCAGTAGGGACTGGCCGGGCCGCCACCTCCGCCATGTGCCCGGCCGTGCTGCGCGGGGGAGGCCGACGATAGGAGGCCGCCGCGCAGCTACCCGCCGGTTCGGCCTTAATATCTGCCGGAGCGAAGCGGAGGCAAAATCAAACAGACAGGCGGCCGGGCA
>DASWFI010000114.1:0-16019 GCA_036394315.1 Patescibacteria group bacterium | reverse complement strand
CCTAGCTTGAGCCCGAGCGAAGGCGAGGTGCAGCCAGCTCAAGCAAAGAAACCCCGTACGACCGAAGGGAGTGCGGGGAGCTTCATTTTAATTTCACGACCTCAAAGTATTCGTTTTCTAAGAATAATTCAAAGGTTAAATTGGGAATATATTGGCTTTGATGAGCTTTAAGTGCCTCTAGTTTTAAATCCTTAAATTTTCGAATATCAATAAATAACAAATCTTTATCCGGCACTCCCTTAAGTTTATCTTCCTGAAAGTGGGAGTGGTGAACCTTGCGGTGATTCAGATGCTCATAGAATTTATCCATGACTGACTCCGGCATGCTGGCCAGCCAGACCTCTTGTGGTTTTGGGGCAGCAAGCGTGGCCGCTGCTAAGGCAGCTTTCCCGATCACGATATGATCCCTGTGGCCGGAAATCCCTTCTTCGCCAAAGGTTAAGATAATTTTTGGCTGGTAATAATTTATTCTCTGGACTAATTTGGCTACCAGTTCGTCAAAGTTTTCTTTATCCAAGCTGCCATCGTGATAATTACCAAACTCAGTGCAGCTGCATTTGAGTATATTACAGGCAGATCCTAATTCATTGCTTCTGATTTCTGCCATCTCTTGCTCTGTCAGGTTTCGATTTAAGCGATCTGCCCCTTTTTCTCCGCGAGTAGCGCAAATCACGCCCACACTTTTTCCTTCTTCGGCAAATTTCAGGGAAGTGCCAGCTAGGAGAAATGACTCATCATCTGGATGGGCGATAATCGCCAGAGCAAAGAGTGGATTATGCATATTCTATATTATACATTGAATCTAAAATGGACAACATCGCCATCTTGTATGATGTATTCTTTGCCTTCGACTCGAAGCCAGCCTTTGTCACGAGCACCGGCATAGCCTCCAGATTCAAGTAATTTGTCCCAGGCAATTATTTCCGCGCGGATAAATCCTTTTTCAAAGTCTGTATGGATAACCCCTGCGGCTTGGGGAGCTTTGGTGCCTTTCACTATGGTCCAAGCTTTACTCTCTTTGGGTCCGGCGGTGATGAAAGTGATCAGATTTAAAAGTTTATAAGCAGCGCTGGCCAGCCGATCCAGTCCGGATTCCGAGATACCCAGTTCTTTCATATATTCCACTCGTTCTTCGTCAGTGAGTTCCGCCAGTTCGGATTCGATTTTGACATCAATCGGCAGCAGCTCATTGCCATTGATGGGGCCGATTGATTTTTCGGAAGTGTTAGCTACATATAGAGTCGGTTTCATGGTCAGGAGGCTTAGTTGTTTGACTAATCTTAATTCCTCTTCATTGAATTCCAATGATCGAGCCAGGGTACCTGCCTCCAGCACTTCTTTGATTCGATCCAGCGCTCCTTTAAGAATCATGGATTCTTTGTTGCCGCCCTTGATTTCTTTAGTAATGCTTTCCAGCCGTTTATTTACCGTATTCAGATCAGCCAGCATCAGTTCCAGGTTGATAACTTCCATGTCACGGCTGGGATTAACTGATCCGTCGACGTGGATAATCTCGTCGTTTTTAAAAAATCGTACTACCTGTACGATCGCGTCCACTTCGCGAATGTGCGATAAAAATTTATTGCCAAGACCAGCGCCCTCGGCCGCACCTTTGACCAGGCCTGCGATATCCACGAATTCAATCGAAGTCGGCACTATTTTTTCCGATTTTTCCAAAACTGCCAGTTTAGCCAGACGCTCGTCAGGCACATTGATCACGCCTATATTCGGATCAATTGTGGTAAACGGAAAATTCGAAGCCGCGGCCGCTTGCTTCGTTAAGGCGTTAAATAAAGTTGACTTGCCGACGTTGGGAAGCCCAACGATACCTACAGAAAATGACAATTGATTTTTCTTAATGGCCGCATAAGTTTAGCAGTTTTAGAATATTGGTTCAAACGACGAGCGTACTCTTGACATGTATATTAGAAATGTATATATTTAATACATGAATACCACCCTTCATGTTACTGTGGATAAACAAACCAAAGATGCGGCGAGTAAACTTGCCGCGGATATGGGCTTGGATTTAAGCACCCTCGTGAAAGCTATCCTGAAAACTTTCGTTCAGACAGGTGTTTTCAAAATTGAACATTCTTTTCGCATAACTCCTTATTTGGAGAAAATTATTGCTACAGCCAAAAAAGATTTTGCTGTGAATAACAACGTCTCCCCAAGCTTCTCCGATGCCAAAACCGCAATGACTTGGATTAAAAAACACTCTAGATGAAAGTCAGGTTTCATAAGCAATTTGCAAAACAGTTAGGCAAATATCCCAAAATCCAGGCGGCTTTCGGCAAACGGCTGGATATTTTTTTTGCTGACCCATTTGATGTAATCCTCTCAAACCATGCCCTCACTGGGACATGGCAAGGTTATAGGAGTATAAATATTTCGGGTGATCTATGGGCAATTTATGAATTGATAGATGACAACACGGCTTTTTTTGTAGCATTTGGAACGCATAGTCAACTGTATAAATAATTTGAAATTTGACCCAAATGGTATAATTCGATTGATGATTTCATTAAAAGTTTTTAACTACTATGGCCTTAGAAGCAACACATATCAGATTTGCCCTCGATTTGAAGGATAAATACAAAGTTTCAGATATTAGAAAATATGTATCTGGCACTGTTTATCCTGATAGCCGATATGTTAGCGAAATAGATAGACATTTAACCCACCCCGAAGACTTTATGGACGAAGGGTTTATTAAGAACGATGATTTTAGGAAAGGCTGGGCTATTCATTTGCTCTGCGATAAAATTCAGGCCGAAATAACCAGAGACAAACTGCCAGAGATATTTGAATTAGAAACTGGTCAAGGTAGTCCTCGATGGATATACCATACGGCCTTGAAAATTTTGCAGGATATTGATGATGTCCAGAAATTCGATATTAAAAAATATCTGCCCTTTTTGGATTATGTCGAAACCCCTAATGGCGAAGACCTAAAAATTGTTTTGAAGTATAATCAAATTTTCCAGAATATGTATAAAGACCCAGTTAGAACTAACATTGATAGTTGCTATGAAATGTGGAAGCTATTCGGAATTGGTGATGAGTTGGCTACCAAAGTTAAGTTGCAAGCCGAAGTATACAGCAAGGACAAAAGAATTATGGATTTTATCGGCCAGATTTATAATTTGATGCTTGAAAGAGCGAGATAATATGGACTTGAAAGATACCTACAACAAAATAGCTAAAGACTGGAATAAAGACCATAAAATTGATACTTGGTGGAATGTCGGCACAGTTAAATTTACAAGCTATCTTAAAAAAGGAGACAGCATACTTGATGTCGGCTGTGCAGGCGGTATGAAATCAGAATTTTTGGCAAATCAAGGTTTTGCTATCACTGGTATTGATTTATCTGACGAAATGATAAAAATTGCTAAGGACAGAATGCCAAATGGAGAATTTTATGTTAAAGATATTACCCAGCCCTTAGGTCTTGATAATCAGTTCGATGGCGTATTCGCCCAAGCAGTTTTACTTCATATCTCAAAGAAGGATATACGCAAAGTTCTTAAAAATTTGTTGAATGTATTGAAAACAGGCGGCCATTTGTATATCGCTGTTAAGCAACTCCGTGAAGGCGAAAAGGACGAACAGGTTGTTCAGGAAAATGATTACGGATATGAATATGAGAGATTTTTTAGTTTTTATACCTTGCCAGAATTAGAGCGTTATATGAAAGAATTTGATATGGAAATTGTTTTTAGTGATATAACCCGCAATGGTAATACTGACTGGATACAAATAATTGCTAAAAAGGTATGAATACAGAAATTAGATGCTACCAAGAGGAGTGCTATTAAACAAAAAGCTCCCAAACGGGAGTTTTTGCGTTCTAATGCCTTTTAACAACCTCAAACCTGCCCGAAGTTGCTTTGGAAGCCTTTACTACCCACTTATGTTTCGGGATATTTATGCTGAACTCGAAGGGAATAAGATGTCTGGTTGTGTTCACTCCATACCGACAGAGAATGACATAGCTGCATATTCTAGCATTTATAACTGAATTTTGATAGACTTTTATAATATGAACCAAATCAATCCATCAATTTTCAAAGCATACGATATCCGCGGGATTTATCCAGGCGATATTAACGAAGAGGTCGCTTACGCCATTGGCCAGGCTTATGCTAAGTTTCTCAATCCTAAAAAAGTTGTGCTGGGCCGTGATGTGCGTTTGTCTGGCCCCCAGCTTTGGGAAGCCGTCAAAAACGGACTGACAGACCATGGTGTGGATGTAGTTGATATAGGTGTGGTGTCTACTGACATGATGTATTTTGCCGTAGCAAATTATGGTTTTGATGGAGGACTCACAGTTACTGCTTCGCACAATCCGCGCGAATACAATGGAATGAAAATGGTGAGGGCAAAGGGCGCGCCGATTTCGGGCGATAGCGGTATTATGGATATAAGGGATTTGGTTGTATCAGGTTACAAATTTGAAGCTCCGAAAAAAGGCCTCGTGGAAAAGATGCAGATAATAGATGATTACATTTCAAAAGCCCTGTCTGTAATAGATGTGACCAAAATCAGACCGTTTAAAGTAGTTGCCAACACAAACTTTGGAACTACCGGACCCTTGTTGGAAAAATTTACCGCATCATTGCCGCTTACGCTTAAGGTTATTAACGGGGAACCGAATGGAGAATTTCCAAAAGGGCGCCCGGATCCTTTGATTCCGGAAAATCGGAATGAAACTATGCAGTTAGTCCGAAGCGAAGGCGCTGATTTGGGAGTGATGTGGGATTCTGATGCGGACCGGTGTTTTTTTATCGATGAAACTGGTCGATTTCTTTCCGGTTATTTTACCTCAGCAATATTGGCCGATTATTTTCTCAAAAAATATCCAAAATCCAAAGTAGTGGTAGATATGAAGCTTAACCGGGCGATTATAGATGTCGTTAATAGTGGTGGTGGCAAAGCTCTACCAAACAAGACTGGGCACAGTTTTTTTAAGGAACGCATGATTTTGGAAGATGCTGTGTTTGGCGGGGAAGTTTCAGGTCATTATTTCTTCAAAGATTATTTTTATTTGGACAATGGCCTTATTCCTTTTTTGCTGATTTTGGAAATACTTTCGACCTCAGGGAAAAAGTTAAGCGAAATATATGATCCGTTGTTCGCGAAGTATTTTGCGATAGAAGAGACCAATGTTACTGTGGCAGACGTACCTGCGGTGATAGAACGACTGACACAAACTTACCACGATGCACAGGTATCTTTTATCGACGGCATATCTATCGAATATCCGGCCTGGCGGGCAAGTGTGCGCCCTTCCAATACCGAAGCTTTGATCCGGCTCAATATGGAGGCTACGGATCCGGAAACCTTGAAACAAAAAACTCAAGAAATTTTAGAGTTAATTCAAAAATAACTCCGACGTTACGGTCGGAGTTTGGACCTCGCTCCGCGAGCGTCGGAAAAAAAAGAACCCCGGTGTCCGAAGACAACTGGGGTCAGGCAGCGATCGCTGGGGAGCGAGTCGTTCCTCGCGTGTCAGAAAATATCGGATCCTGAGGATCCAGGATGGCGACTTCTAGGTGATCTCCTTGGTTCCAAAGTTTCCGACCTGGACATTACCGAAAATACGGAAACTAGAAAGATGGGAGGCAAGCTCCTCGGTATTGATCGGACCGCCGCCGTTGGTCATCGTGAGATCCAGAGAACCTTCCTTATCGCTGTACTCGACTGTGTGTACCGTATACTGGGCGGGGATGGGATTGCCGAGCAGAATTCCCAGTATATGGAGGCGAAGCAAATGAAGCCCGCTACAGTGGATGTATACGAGTTCTGCCGTCATGGGGACCCTCCGTAGGAATTGCGGACGTGAACTAGATCGGATGATTTCCGATCATTATAAAAAGCCAATCTGATTGGCCTTTTATAATAACCCGAGTTTAGTTTTTACTTCTGTTAAGGTTTGATTTGCAGTAATCGCCGCTTTTGCAGCGCCGGCTTGGAAGATTTTTACGACTTGATCTTGATTTTTATGCATTTTGGTTTTGGTCGCCCTAATAGGGGAGAAGTATTCGGAGATGCTATCTGCCAGGGTAGTCTTTAATTCCGAATATTTGATCGTATTATCATTGTACTCCTTTTGAAATTTTTGCAACAGTTTCGGATTGCCGAACAATTCCAGCAGATCAAATAAGTTCTGCACACCCTTGGGCACGGTTCCTTTTGGTGCATCAGTGGCAGTTACGGCTTTTGCCAGTTTCTTTTTGATCATATCTGGCTCATCGAAAATATTTATGGTCGATTCTGGTTCACTTTTGCTCATCTTTTTTTCCGGTTCTACTAAACTCATTATCCGGTAAGGTTTTTTGTTATAAGCTTTGATCTCTTTGAAATATTCACCATAGCGATTGTTGAATTTTTTGGCGATGAGATTTGTCATCTCCAAATGCTGGACTTGATCATGTCCCACCGGCACTAACTGCGGGTGATAGAGCAAGATATCCGCAGCTTGGAGGACTGGATAATTCAAGAGTCCAGCATTGATATTTTTTTTCTGTCGGTTGGCCTTGTCTTTATATTGAGTCATCCGTTCCAGTTCATTCATGGGGGTGACGGTATTTAAAATCCATGCCAGTTCCGAATGAGCAGGGATATGCGACTGGATAAACATGGTGCATTTTTTTGGATCCAGACCCACAGCCAAAAAAGTCTCAGCTAAATCCATGATTTGTTTGGATTTTTCTTTTGGGTCGAAATCTTCAGTCAAGGAATGAAGATCAGCAATAAAAAAGAAGCACTCGTATTTATCCTGCAATTCCACGAAGTCTTTGAGAGCTCCTAAATAGTTTCCGATATGCATTTCGCCAGAAGGTTGAATTCCTGAAACAATAACGTCTTTCATAGTGGTCTTTATATTATACCCCTTGATTTTCGCTTTGAAAAGTGGTCGGTATGTGGAGTCAGATTTCGGATGTAAACCCTGTCCCGTCGTCTGATGGACAATTTTAAGGAGATAAGACGTGACACCCACGCCTTTTTATTTTGTCAATAAAAAACCGCTCTTTCGAGCGGTTAATTTTTTTATACCTCTATAACAACCGGAAGGATCATCGGTCTTCGTTCCGTTCTTTGGTAGAGGAACTCGCCGATCTGGTCGCGGACTTCGGAGCGGATAAACGCCCAGTTTGGTTCGCGGGTTTGCTTGCCCTTGCTTTCGACAATTTTTCGCACTTCGTGCTTCACTTCTTTCAGAAGATCCTCGGAGCCTTTCATATAGATAAAGCCGCGGGAAATAATATCTGGAGCTTGAGTCAGTTTGCCGGTGTTGCGTTCGATAGTCATGATCACCACAAACATGCCGTCTTTGGCCATGACCTGGCGATCACGCAGTACCACTTCGCCCACGTCACCGACACCTAAGCCGTCGACGAAGACATAACCGGTCGGGATTTTTGCATCCATGATCTTTACGCCGTTAGTGGATACTTCCAGCATTTGGCCATTGTCGATGGTGAAGATTTTATCTTCCGGCACGCCAACTGATTGGGCCAGATTCGCGTGCGCCACCAACATGTGATGTTCGCCGTGAATAGGCATGAAATTTTGAGGTTTGGTCAAAGCGATCATGAGCTTTAAATCTTCCTGGTAAGCATGGCCTGAAGTATGAATGTCCAGCATTTTGTAATACAAAACTTTGGCACCCAGGCGCGCTAAATTCGAAAGAATAGATGATACTGATCGTTCATTTCCCGGAATCGGGTTGGCTGACACCACGCAGGTGTCGCCTTTTCGGATTTGAATGGTCTTGTGCTCGCTTCTGGCAATCCTCGCCAATGCTGCGGCTTCTTCTCCCTGGGAACCGGTAGTCAGAATTATCACCTGGTTGTCAGGTAATTTATTTGCCTGTTCCATTTTGATAATCATGCCTTTGGCCGGCAGCTTCAGATAGTTGGTCGCCAGACAAATTTCGATGTTGTTGACCATGGATCTGCCAGTCACCACGAGCTTGCGGTTGGATTTGTGCGCGGCGTCGATTACCTGCTGGATACGCGAGATGAGGGTGGAGAAAGTGGCGAAAATTACGCGACCCTTCGCATCCATCATGATGCGGTCGATAGTATCGCCCAGGGTTTTTTCCGACATGGAATAACCCGGTTTTTCCGCGTTGGTGGAATCGCTCATCAGGAGTGCTACGCCTTCGCCCCCGTATTTGGCGAGTTTGTCGAATTCAGAAGGCCGTCCGTCCACAGGAGTATGGTCGAATTTCCAATCTGTGGCGTAAACCAGGAGGCCTGCCGGCGTTCTGATCGCCAGTCCTACTCCATCAGGAATGTTGTGGTTAATGCGGAAGAATCGAATGTTGAAATTGCCCAATGTCAGAACGTCATCTTTGTTCAATTCATGAATTTGAGATCGTCCCAGCAAATGGAATTCTTCCAGCCGCTTTTTTATCAGCTCGCCGGTCAATTTCATGGTGTAAATTGGCGGATCGCCGATTTTCGGCAGGATATAGGGGATGGCGCCGATGTGGTCCAAGTGGCCGTGAGTGATAATTACGCCTTTGATGCGTTTTTTATTCTCTTCCAAATACTTGGTGTTTGGAATTATGTAGTCGATACCAGGCATGGTCTCATCAGGGAATCCAAGTCCCATGTCGATGACCAGAATATCGTCACCGAATTCGAGGACAGTCATGTTTTCACCGACTTCCTCAATGCCGCCCAAAGGAATTACCTTTAGAGTGGCTTTAGGATCGACTTTGTATTCTTGCGGCCGAAATTCTTCCCGAACAGCCGTCGGGGCCTGGTGTCTACCAGGCTGAGCCTGCCTTGTGGCAGGGGGGTTTGCTTTCTTAAAAATCATAGCAAACAGTTACCTTCTTCTTTTGTGTGTTTCTGATAAGGGGCCAAAAGAAATTAATTAATCACCCGTAAAGCAGTTTCGACTCAGGCTAAACCTAAGGCCGAAAGATGCTAATTAACACAAAATAAGCAACAAAAAATTACTGACTATTTTGAATTAACTAACCTTTATTTAGATTTCCAAGGGATTGAATGTACACATATTATACACCCAGCCGCGATTTTAGTCAAATCAATGTATGTACGAGTTAAGCGCTTAGCGAAATATTTCTAACTTTCAGAAACATGTCGCTGGAAATTTTAGAGGGGAAGGCGGACGCTGCAGGCAGCGTCCGCCAGTGGGTTGTGTGTGAGATGAGGGATCAGCGATTCTTGTAGTCTTCCTTGAGCTGGTAGCTCTCTTCGCCGGGTTCGTCGCCCATCATCGTCGGTGCCGATTCGATCTTCTTTATTTTCGTTCGAGGAACGAGAGCGAGGATGGCAACCCCCAGCAATCCGAGGGCCAGGTAGAGGAAGAAGTCGACGATCATCGCGTCCGTGTAGAGCCGGTGCATGCCGTAGATGTAGAATAGGAACTGCGGCAACGAAGCTCCTACGCCGATAATGGGCATCAGGCCAGTCGGTTTGACGTGCTCGTAGCCGATGAACTCCATCTCGTGACCGGCCTCCATGTCAATGTGGAAGGCGCCGCATCGATGCATGAGGTAGCCGAGCCCGGCGCGCATCCAGATGTAGCCGATGGCGATCACGGCGACCATCTCCGGTTCGCTGCGCATGTCGATCATCTTGTTCAGCGACCAGATCCAGACTGCGATCTCGCCGGCGATGCAGAGCAACACTTCATGTCGCGTGCTGCGGTATTCCTCTATGACGAGCTTGTCCTTTATCTCCATCTCACTTCCTCCTGGAACAACGATGTGGAAAGATTGCTTGAGGCCCGATCTTTCGAAAGCGCTCAGCGGGATAAAGCCAAAGAGTTGGATTCAATCCGCTAATAACTTTTTCTGTAAAGCTATTACTTGAGTTTAGCTCATAAGCATACTCTAATTTGGCAGTTTTGTCAAGAATTAACGGGTTAATTTTGGCTAATATAAGGAAAATAAAGTAAAAAGCAAGTAAATTAAAAGCCTTGTAAAAGGCTTAATTAGATCATAAGTTTGTAAAGTAATAACATCGCGGGTAGGCAGACGCCCTTGCTGCCACTTTTTCAAATTTTGCTTGGGTAGCAATTGCTGTTATAATACGACAGTATTATCGTTAAGATTCAATAAATCAATGAAAAAATTCGTTTTTTTAATAGTCGGACTAAGCCTGTTGGCAGCAGCTTGTAATTCAAAAACTGCTGTAAATATTCCTAATCCAACCCCGCCGGTTACTCAAAATCCCACACCTTCTCCCACATCAAACCAACCTGCAAATTCCGTTCCCGCGAATTGGAAAACTTATACTAATACGACTTATAGATACGGGCTAAAATATCCCAGTGAAATCGGTTATCTTAATCAAGAAAATGGGGTATACGTAGGTCCGCTAACTGATGCTGAAGCTCAAAAAAATGGCAATCTAATTTTAGGTACTAAAACTGCAATGATCATGCAGATCAGCGCCAGTCCGTCTTCAACCACCTTTGACGCCAAGGTTATTGAAAACTTGAACCAGCTGAATGATCGGAAATTTTGGGCAGCGCCAATCGATTTTATGTTAAATGGCGTGACTTTTAAAAAATATGTTGTCTGGCATGATGTCTATAACGGAAATCGTGAATTTTATGTAGGCACTACTAATAAAGTAACCTACATGATTGGCATTACTGATATAGCTGTAGGAAAACAAATTCTAGGCACTTTCAAGTTCACGAAGTAACTGTTGTTTCTAGCGTAATCCCAGTTTAAACATCCGACAATGGGCTTTTTGTAATTCTATTAAATTTTAACCGGACACGAGTGGCTTGAACCTGTTTTTAAGAAATCGAAGAATTGAATTTACCCCACAAACACAAAGGGCTGCACTTAGTGCAGCCCTTAAAAAATCCTCTGAAATTGAAAAAAATGATTTTACTGGTGCCGCGGGGGAGAGTCGAACTCCCATGACCTTGCGGTCGCACGCACCTGAAGCGTGTGCGTCTGCCATTTCGCCACCGCGGCTTATCTAGATTATCTTATGTTAAATATTTAATTTTGGAAATACCAATGGTTCACATCCAAGAACCGTTCAGACGGGGTGACGATATCCTGTAATTTAATGCCGCCGACTTTTTTTGGCGCGTTATAGATATATAACGAACGGGCCAGGAAGATGGCCGGCAATTCACTGTTGATGATTTCCTGGAAGCGCTCGTAATTTTTTGCTCTAACCACAGGATCGCTGGTCTGGCGGGCATCAGTCAGAAGTTTATCTGCTTCGGCATTTACAAATCCGGAAAGGTTTAATCCCGGGTCATGAGTCTGGGTGCCATGCCAGAATGGAAACGGATCCGGGTCGGCTCCCACATTTTCCGAAAACAGCAGCGCATCGAAAGCTCGGGGCCGGATGTACTGAGCTTCCAGTTCATTGGCTCCCACCACCACTAAGTTAACTTTGGCTCCGAGTTTTTCCCATTGAGTTTTTAAAATTTGGGCGGTTTTAACATTCAGCACCAGATGGCCGGAAAGCACCAAATTAAATTCCAAGCTCTTTTTGTTTTTAACGCGGATTTTTGTAGCCGGATCCAGG
Organism: Patescibacteria group bacterium; assembly: GCA_036394315.1. Taxonomy (GTDB): domain Bacteria; phylum Patescibacteriota; class Doudnabacteria; order UBA920; family O2-02-FULL-48-8; genus DASWFI01. The sequence goes on along the minus strand of DASWFI010000114.1, from coordinate 4,467 downwards.
ACCCAGCCGCCTTTATCCAGAATGGCGTTGGCTTCATCCAAGCTTACGTGAGTGCTTTTTTCTATACTCTCACTATAACCAATACTGCCAGGCAGGATCGGCCCGTAAGCCGCCGCGGCGTTGCCATTGTAAACGTCCTGAATAATCTGATTTCTGTCAGTAACCAGCCACAACCCCTGGCGCACGGCTTTATCAGCGAGTACCGGATTTTTGATAAGGTTGAAGAACACAGCCTGATACTGGGGCAGGCTGACTCGATATTGGCTCATCTTGTCGTTTTGATTCAGAAAAGCATTTTTATCAAACGGGACGTAACCCAAAGCCTGGATCTCCTTGCCCTGATAGGCATTGATCAGACCATCATAGTCGTCGTAGAAGCGAAAAGTCAGCGCCGTGATGTAAGGCGAGCCTTGATAATAATTCGGGTTGGCGCGAAGTGTGATGGACTTGATAGTGCCGTCGGAAGTTTTCTTGATTTCACGCACGGTGTAAGGTCCTGAACCCACTGGTTTGAGGTTTGAATCAGATAACCGGAAATTGCGGGCAGTGAGCCCTTCCCAGATATGTTTCGGAATTATTCCTACCGCGAAATTATTCATAAATGACACGGAAACTTCCCGCAATTGAAAGGTTAAAGTTAAGTCATCGATTTTACCGACCTTAACGCGCGCCCAGTTGGGACGAAGCGGAGATTCGAAGTCCGCGGTTTGGATAGTCTGAATGGTGAAGATCACATCGTCGGCATTCAGAGGCTTACCGTCCTGCCATTTAAGATTGGGTTTGAGTTTTAAGGTATAAGTTTTCTGATCAGCACTCAACGTAGGTACGCTTTCCGCCAGATCCGCCACCAGATTTCTGTCGGTATCGAATTTAAGAAGCTGAGCATAAACTACGCGGCTGATGTCAGTATCCACGCTGCTGTTTAGTCCCAGAATCGGATTTATGAATTGTGGCTGTCCCACCAGTCCTTCTGTAAGCTCGCCGCCATAGTGGGGTCCTGGACCTTTATCGGAAAAAGACTGGATAATTAAAAAACCACCGGCAAGCACTAGGACCAGGAGGGTGGTGAGCAGAGTATAAACTTCTTTTTTGGAAAAACTTTCGAGGATTTGGGGAAGTTGCCCGCGACGCAAAGAGCGGAGAGATCGCAATCCGTACCAAAGATTCCAGAAAAAATTTGTGATTTGCAACCAAAGATTGCGCATCGTAAATTATTTGAAGAAAAGGACGGCCACAGAAAGGGCCACGAACAGTACGGTTAATGCAATTGTGAAATAGTGAAGTCCCAGGGCAAGACCGCGCTTGCTGCGGTAGATCTGGCCTTCGCCGCCGAACACGGTGGACAGGCCTCCTTCGCGCTGCTGCAGCAGGATACTGATAACAAGCAAAACATCGATTATGATTAGGGCAAAAATTAAATAGTTATGTGGAATTTTCATAAATAGGTTATAGGTTGTAGGTGATAGGTTATAGAATAATCGCCCACTTATTTTGCCAGAAAAAGGTTCTCGTGTCAACGCGCTGAGATGATAACGTCATAAGCTGGCTTTAATTTTTTCTGCCAGTTTGGAGCCAACGATGGCTGCAAGTTCTGTAAGCGAGGCTATGCGGACTTTGCTGGCCGAGCCGAATTTTTGCAACAGCAGTTTCTTTTTGGCCGGACCCACACCGCCGATTTCGTCGAGCACGGAAGAAAGCGAACCTTTGGATCGCAAATGGCGGTGGTATTTGACGGCAAACCGGTGCGCCTCGTCCCGAATGCGCTGGAGGAGGAATAAGGCGATGGAGTTGGCAGGCAGGACGATCGGATCTTTTTTGCCGGGCAAGAAAATTTCTTCCAGTCTTTTCGCCAAACCAATTATGGGAATATTCAAGTCATATTGTTTGAGAACTGATACGGCGCTGGATAACTGCCCCTTGCCGCCGTCGATCAGGATCAGGTCTGGCTTGGGCCAATCATGTTTGAACCGACGTTCCAGCATTTCGTGCATCATCCCGAAGTCATCAGGTGTTTGTTTTTTATTAATTTTGAATTTGCGGTAATCGTCTTTTTTTGACCGTGCAAAATCAAACACGATCATGGAGCCCACAGGATTCGTGCCCTGGATGTTGGAGATATCATAGGCTTCGATCCGGCCCGGCAGATTCGGCAGCTCCAGCACCCGCTGGAGTTCTTTGAGGGAAGATAGAAGTCTTGCTTCCTCCAGCAAATGTTTGTCTGAAGTGCTTTCCAGATATTGTTTGGCATTTTCCTGTCCCAGTTTGAGCAGTTGCAGTCTTTGCCCTTTGACTGGGATGGTAAATTTCGGAAATCTGCGGCCTATAAACACGGGATATAATTCATCCTGATTGATGGGGGCGGGGAGGAGAACCTCTTTCGGAATACTGCTGGTTTCCAGATAATATCGTTCCAGGAAACTTTGCAAGATCTCCTGCAACGAAGCCTGTTTGGTGTTTTCCAGAATAAAGTTTTCTTTCTGAATCAGCTTTCCTTCCCGGATTATAAACAGGTTGACCGATGCGACCCCGTCCGTATGGACGGAAATTACGTCCTGGTCGACTTTGGTCGGGTAAACCAGTTTTTGCCGTTCCATTACACGGTTAAGAGCGAAAATTTGATCGCGGACCTTGGCCGCGTGCTCGTATTTTTTCTCCGTGGCGTATTTTCGCATCTGAACTTGCAGGTCTTTGAGAATTTCCGTCCGTTTGCCGATCAGGAACTGAATAATTTTTTTGATGTAGTTATTCCGGTATTCTTCGAGGCTGATCTTGCCAAAACAAACTCCCGGGCATTTGCCGATGTGATAGTAGAAGCAGGGTTTGTCGCCGACTTTTTTATTGGCGCAGTAAGGAAAAATTTTACGCACCAGCCGCAGCGTATCTTTGATGCCTGAGCCGGAAGTGTAAGGACCGAAGTAACGGGCGTTTTTATCGATGGGCTTGCGGTCATAGCTGATGGTGGGAATTTCGTCCTTGAGATTGATTTTGATAAACAAATAATTTTTATCATCTCTCAAATCAACGTTGTATTTCGGTTTGAGTTGTTTGATAAAGTTTTTTTCCAGCAACAAGCTCTCATGTTCGTTGTCAGTGACTGTGTAATCCAGATCAGTGATCTGCGAAATCATCAGTTGAATACGGGGTCCCCGGTTATCGCCGCCGTCTTTTTTGAAGTACGAAGTCACTCGGCTCCGGAGATTCACGGCTTTGCCCACGTATAAAATCAACCCCTTGGCGTCTTTGAAAGTATAGACGCCGGGTTTGCGCGGAAGGTCGTTGAGTTTTTTTGCCACCAATTTATTCATATAGGGCATTTTAGCATGATAGAAGGGCTAATTTATAGGCCCGGAAAACAATATCAGGCCGCTACAGACATACATGGACACATATTATGTATTGCTTGGGTATGTTTCTTTTGATGGAATTTTACTATACTTAAACCATCGAACTGGTTTTCAGATTCAAGAGGAGGGACTATGCTGGCTCTGGTGCTGATTTATGCCGTGATGTACGCTGCATCATGGGTCGTGATGCCTTTCTATAGTGTCTGGACGGGAGGTATTCCGTTTCCCAACTGGGTTTCGGCCCTGGTCATGGCTTTGCTCCTGTTGAACTTACGTTACAATTACTTTACAACTCTTGAAATTTATGCTATAATATTGTTGTCTTACTGCCTGCAATTAAAATAATTGGAAGTAGTTCAAGACAAGTCATCGAAACAAAAACAAATTAGATTTTAATATTAGATTTAATAAATGTTAAATCATAAGTTTTCGCTTTCCGTCATCGCCGTTACCGTTTTGGTGGCCGGCTTTTTTATTACACGAGAAGTTGATTTTTTGACTGATTCGGGACTGGACTTAAATAATTATCGAGTTTATGCCAAAGTTTTGGGAACCAATACCTATGCTCCTATAGGTAGTCTGGATGCAGCTAATTGCGATACTATCGGGGGCTGGGCCTATGATCCGGATACACCAGGCATTCAAATTGGCATTCATATTTACAAAGATGGACCAGCAGGATCCGGAACATTTGTCATCAACACAGAAACTCTGGGATTACGCTCTGATGTGAATGCTGCATATGGTATCACCGGCAATCACGGGTTTGGTATTTTCACACCAGCTTCGCTCAAAGATGGCCAGCGTCATCTGATTTATGCTCATGCGATTGATTCTTCCTTGGCAGGCCCAAATCCGATCTTAACTAATTCACCCATTGCATTAACTTGCGCTCCGGCTCCCACACCAACACCTGTTCCTCCACCAGTGCCCGTACCTCCACCAGCGCCGACACCCCCACCGCCTCCTGTTCCCACTCCAACGCCCCCTCCACCTTCGGTTAATCATCCACCCATAGGTAGTTTAGATGCAGCCAACTGCGACACCATGGGCGGCTGGGCCTATGATCCGGATACACCAGGCATTCAAATTGGCATTCATATTTACAAAGATGGACCAGCAG
>DASWFI010000113.1:0-29932 GCA_036394315.1 Patescibacteria group bacterium | reverse complement strand
GTACTGCCGCCGATTCCTACAGCCTCGACGATATAGTAATAAGAACTTCCGCCAGTAACTGTATTGTCGGTATGAGTGGTAGCGCCTGCAGCCTTGGTGGCAATGTTTGTCCATCCATCCCCCACCCCAAAATTAAAGGGGGTGTTAGTGGTGGATCGCCAGACGCGATAGTTGGTGGCGGTGCTGATATTATTCCAGTTTACAGTCAATTGATTGCAAGTACTGTTGACTACATTCGAAATTGTAGGCGCGGCGGGAGGATAATTAATCGTCCAAGAAATATTTCCACCGTTTGTTAGAGTTTGAGAATTTCCTTGCGCTGGATTAACCACCGCAGGACCATAGCCTGCCGCTGCCAAGTTCCCCACGTTGGAAAGACTATAATTACCAGTCGTCCGAGGGTTATAGGTCTTTGTTGCACATGGATTGCATGTATCTGGCTGAGGTCCGTTTAGGGTCCAGCTTGTATTTATATTTGGTGTAACAGTTACAGTAATCGTCCCAGAGTTAGTAACGGTTATATCGCGACTGACCGAAGTAGAATAACCCCCATCATCTGTTGCACGAACAGTGATTCTATGTGAACCGTTGGCTACAGTAGCTGAATTCCAATTAAAAACATAACCTACATTGGGACAACCAATGCGCCCAGGATAATAACTGCAAACATCTCCTCGGGTGTAATTACCATAGGAATTACTATTTACAGTAACTCCATCAATTTGGATATCTAATGCTGTGATTGAACCTTCAGCTGCCACCGCGTTATCAAGAGCCCATCCGCTGATTAAGACCGTTCCAGAAACATTTGTAGCGCTAGATGGTGGATTATCTATAACCACGTCGGGCGGGCTGTCAGAAATAATAGTTATGTTCGGGGTGTAGTCACCAAACCAAGCAACGGTTTCATAAACCATTTGCCACTGGAAATTGTTTATACCGCTCGGCGGTGTTGTAATGTTGGGAAAACTAAAAACCGTCGTCTCTCCTGCCCTAACAGCCCCGAATGGGCCATTTGACGGGACACGGGATAGTCCCCACACATTATTATTGACCGGATTCTGCGAACCTAAGAAATATCCAGGTGTCGCATTGTTAGGCCAAGCTGCTGCGCAAGGAGCATCTTGCATTGTGACAGTAACTGGGTAAGTGGTCGATCCTCGTAATTTGATGGTCGTCGGACTTCTATATGAAATTCCAGCTATTGTTTGATCAACAAAAAAGGCATTTAATCCTCCATTACATGTTGCATCAAGATTAAAAGTCGCATTAACAGTAGTATTTGAATTCAAAACCAGGTTGCAATTACCTACACCGGAACAGCCACCACCAGCCCAGCCGGCAAAACTTGAACCACTGGCAGCATTCGCAGTGAGGGTTACCGCTGTCCCATTATTGTAAATCGCGCTGCAAGTGGATCCACAGTTAATACCTCCGACATTAGAAGTGACTGTTCCAGCTCCAGTACCATTTTTAGATACACTTAGAGTGCTTTGAGTTGCACCGCCTCCTCCTCCACAACTTGCAGCATCAATAGTTACGCCATAAATACCAGTTAGAGCATTTGGCGCAATACCATTATATGCTTCAACCTGATAATTATAACTACTGCCACGAGCTATGCTGGAATCAACATACGTATTCATGGCATTGTAGGATAGCCCGCTGGCAATCTGGCTCAAACCTCCGCCGTTTGTAGCCTTATATAAATTGTATCCTGCAGCTCCACTTGAGGGAGTAATGTATAATTGAACTGTGGGTGAAGTTGCCCAGTTTGCACAGTTCCCAAAAAGATTAAAAGATCCAGGTGGGCTGCCTGAGTAAGTAAGCGTAAATGTAATAGAGCCGCCAGGTGGCAAAGTTTGAGTAAATCCTTCCGGTATGGATAAGGTTTTGCCAGAAACAGGATTATCTGCGGATATAGTGTAAGTGCCGGACGAAGTTGTATAACTATATGATGATCCGCAATTCGGTGCCAGACCTCCCTGCGGAAAAGACCAGCAAGTCGTAGGGACACCGACAACGTTGACGTTGACCATCGCCGAGGACAAATTTATTCTGAGAGAATAATTAACCACCTCTCCAGGATTCGGATCAGCCTGACAATTTTGGGCGATTTGTACCGATATCGATGCGTTGGACGTGATGGTGGCCATGTCGGTATAAAGTCGACCTGTACGGTTGGGAGCAGAGTATGATTGCGATCTGAAGGGGTATGAAATGTTATTACTAGAACTGGGTTCGGCAAAGGTATAAACTGTAAAGTTAAATCTGGTGCCTGATGTCACCGTGATTGTATCAAAGGAATTAAGCCCTCTGGAGTCAAAAGTCCCATATCCATCTATTTGAATTCGCACAGATGGGGTGCCAACCTCACTGCATAGCCCAAGGGCAGCTGCTTTGGGGGCATGTATAAATAGACCTCCCATAACCAGGATCGCGAGGAGAATAAGAAAACGTGTGGATAACACAAACTTCAATTTCATTTATTTCGTTTTTTCGATTCTATTATGTATAGAATTATACCCTAATACGGCAAATTTGTAAAATAAAAATGTCAGGCAAGAGATTATCCTGCCTGACATAAACGCGCGCTTGCCATTCTACTTGACTCCGAACATGGGATCTTTATCACCCGTACCGTCTACACCCTTCACCCAGGTGGCCAGGGGGTTGCGGTTGACCAGCATACGTATGGCCGTGAAGTCATCCTCTGTTGGCTGGAACACCGTGGTGTACCTGCTGAAAATCGACGGCTGCGTGGTTTCGTTAAGGCCCAAGACCATTCCGAACTCCCTGAAAGCACGAGTCTTGGCCGCATCTTTGTTCCGGAAACTGATTTTTGCTCCGACTATCACCCCATCAGTCCCGCTAGCTAGAGTCTGTGAAAGACTACTAGCATCCTGTACCAAAGGTACCGACAAGGTGTTAGGTAAGGCTTGCCCATCGGTCACAATGGAGTAACGATACTTGCCATTCCGTTGGGTGAAGGCCGCCGCTTGGGTCCGAAGAGCGTCGAGTACGCTTGGGTCCGAAACAAATGATGGTTCGGAAACAAGAATCGAAACGTCTTTGTTGAGCCGCCAGAGCTTGTCCTCGGCCCCTTGGATCAACCCTGAAAAAGCAACCTCCCGGATGTACTCCCCGTCGCCAGAATTAGGCCACAGATAAAACTCTCTACGGTCGTAGATCATCCGGGAGAGTATGTATCCTCCACCTCCATTGATGACGAGTGAGGATCCTGACACGGGCTCCTCGATGGTGATTTGCCCTGCGGGGTCGGTCGTTTTCTTTATGCGGAGTATAGGAAACTCAATTTCCGCGCCCGCCACCGGCTGTGTGGTACTGCCATTGAGGAAGGTCAGTACTACAGTTGGCTTCGGTACCGGTGTGATGGGTGAAGGGTCGTGGGTAGGCCCCGTCGGTGTTTTGCCGTTGCTGCCGCAGGCCAAGGCCAAACTCGCCACACCGATCGCCAAGAATTGACGGCGTACGATGTTCTTCATTGTCCATTCTCCCAAAGTAACTGATGTAGACAATACCAAGAGGCAATAAGACAGCTGCGCACGGATAATCCTCCTGGATCTAAAATGCGATGATTCTAGCCCGACACTAACATATAATTAAACTTTTGTCAATTCTATAAAACACAATGTCATTTAAAATCCATAAGTAGACTGTTTAAAGACCAAAAGTAGACTTTTGATGGATAATTCCGTCGCCGCCTGCCATAGTAACAGCTTAACTATTAAGCCTAAACCTATGGCTAAACAACTGCACAACAGACTCTCGGAGGAGCAAGTCAAATTAATCTTGGAACATTATCTGTCCCACGAAGTATCGCTTACCAATGCTCTGGAGAATCTGCAGATCAAGCGCGCCAGATTCTTCAGGATTTTGAAGCGCTACCAGGAAAGCCCTGATACTTTTACCATCCTCCCTCCAGAGAGGACAAATGAGCACAGCAGGGTTTCCGAAAAAGTGGAGGAGGTTATTACCGAAGAACTAAAAAAGGAGAAACAATTAATCTTAAACAAAGATATTCCTGTCAGATTCTACAACTACTCCGCGGTCAGAGACGATATCCTGAAAAAACATCAGATCAAGGTCTCAGTACCGACGATTATCAGCCGGGCTAAAGAACAAGGCTTCTACATTCCAAAGACCAAACGCAAGACCCATGACCGCGAAGTCATAACCAATTTCGTGGGAGAGTTAATCCAGCATGACTCTTCTCATCACTTATGGTCTCCGTTCATGGATAGAAAAATGTATTTGATTACCAGTATTGACGATTACTCCAGACTGCTGCTGTTCGCGGACCTCTTTTTGGAAGAAACCAGCTGGTGGCACATAACTGCCATAGAATCAGTGGTTTTAGCCCATGGCTGTCCCTTGAAGTATTATCCTGACCAGCATAGTATTTTCCGGTTCGTCAGAGAACGGGATAAATTTTCCCCCTGGCATACAGCTGCTAAATTTACTGATGATGTTGATACCCAGTTTAAGCAGGTGCTCAAAGACTGTAATACAGAATTGATTCACGTCCTGTCAGCTAATGCCAAAGGGAAAGTTGAACGCCCCTACCAATGGCTGCAGGATCGGATTGTCAGAACATGCGCTAAAGAACATATCACCGGGTACGAAGATGTCAGGAAAGTTTTGAAAGATCTTGTTTACCAATACAACAATGTCTGGGTGCATTCCACTACCAGACAAATTCCGGCTGTCAGGTTTGACCAGGCTATTCATACTGGTCAAACATTGTTTCGTCCGTTTACCATTAAACCGCCCTTTCAATCCAGCAAAGATATCTTCGCGCTTCGGGATCAGAGAGTTGTCGACAACTACCGGAAGATATCTTTTCACAATCTGGAAATTACCATACCGGGAGTACCGCAAAGGCACACCGTTGATTTGAGGATCGTACCGAATACCCAACCAGGGCTGGCAGAGATCAGGATTTGGTTTAAGGACAAGCTTGTGGCCACTCAACTCGTGAAGCACGCGGAGATTAAACTAAACTTCTAAAAGTCTACTTATTGTCCTTAAGAGTCTACTTTTGGTTTTTTCCTAACATTCTATAAAACACAAAAAAACCCGAGACACGCTCGGTTCATTACTGATTTATAAATGGTTATTTCAAAATTTCGATGCGGTACGGAGTTATGGGGGCAGTGTCATAGGGGTACGTCTGGGTAAAAAAAGTGACAGTTTGCCCCACCGAGATATCCTTGAGTGTTGTTCTTGTTTCCTGGAATCCCTTGGCAGTTTTGGTCCTAATGACAATTGCTGGTTGATCGGTGAGGTTGGCTATTTTAGATAACTTCAAAGGCATACCATCCTTAATGACACTGGCTTCAAATGCCATGGTTTGGGAGGAAATGGATGTAATTTTTCCCTCCAAGTTAAAATTTTTGTATTTAGGGTCTTTTACCACCTCCAAGGTCGAAACTTTCTTATTTTGTTGACTGGGGGATTGTGTTTTGGTTGGCTTATTTTGGCGTAGGTAAAAATACGCGCCGCCTAGCAAGCCAATTAGGACTACAATTAATAAAATTATTTTTTTCATTTTTGTATAAATTATTACTGTGTAATGTCTATGGAAATCGCGATTGCGTCTGATTTCATGGCGATATTGTCTAGACTATTAATCGATATTTGCGAATTGGGCTTCACATCAGTAAACTTGGCTGGTTTTTTCGCTCCGGATTTGGTAATAAAAAAATATTTTGTCTTGGAATCAGTGTGAATAGTCTTTGCCTGTTTTGAGTATACCGACAAACCGTCGCTTCCAGTAATCAGGGCAGCTACCTCCACCTGGATATCGCTTGCGTTTACCTGCTTTACCGTCGCGGCTGAAGTGTATGTTTTTGGTTGTGGCGGTGGTGTTGTAGCATCTCTCTTCGAGTTGGTGGCGGGAGGAGCTGGCTGCGGCGAGATTCTTTGAGTAAATTTTCCAGCCGAAATAAAAACCACAGCTAAAATTACAACGAGAAGCAATAACAGTATTGAAATTTTTTTATTGGTCATTTTATTCGGAAAGTTTATTATTTCTATTATTATATACCAAACATATTGCTTCAGCAACTTATTACCGCGAGATGCGGCCGACCACACCGTCTACGGTGACGGTTTTGCTTTCCGACCCGTCCAAGGACTGAACTGTAATGGCGGCGGTACTGAAAGTATTATTGGTAGCAATATCAATGGCGCTTCTGATCTGGGCGAATGGTGGATAAAATGCAATGCGCAGATTAGTGCTGGCAGCGACGCTATCTAAAATAAGACCGGAGGTACTCATCTGAGTATTGTCTGGAAGCGTAAAACTTTGGATCAAATCCGTTTGGCCGCAATTATCCAGAGCGTACATGGTGTAAGTGTTCGTATAGGTAAATGTAATATAGTAATATTGCGGGCTACGGCAGGTGGCCTGGGCGTTGTTTGTATTTTTGCCGGCAAGCGTATAGGATTGGGCTAAACTTAAGGAACTTACAATACCGTCGATTGCCAAAACCACACGTTTGCGGTTTTCGGCAGCTCGAAAATTACTGATACTGACCGCGGCAATTATAGCGGTAATGGCAGTTACCACTAACAATTCAATGAGCGTGAATCCCCCAGCCGGGATTAGATTTTTATTGTCTTTTCGTTTCATGTAAGCCCAATCAGCTTAAAATACCAATCGGTTATCTGATAACCATAAAGCAACATTATTATAGCAGAAAATGACAAAAATACCCCGAAAGGCAGTTTCGAGGCGAAGGTCTTGCGATTTAATAAAACCAGGCCAACACCCACGAGCGCGCCAACAAAATAAGCAATCACAAGCATTACAATAGAAATTTTTAGCCCGAATAGGCTTCCTAAAAATAATCCCAGCTTCACATCTCCGAATCCGATCCATCGGCCTTGCGAAACAAAATACTGTAATCCAAAAAAGCCTGATACGAGCAAGGCTCCAAGTATACCTGCAATAAAATGAGAGCGAGTAGTGAACAGGGAGTGAGCAGCTAAATCTTGATAAATATTCCAAATAATTGCCAATCCCAGCGCCGGAAAAACAACCTTGTCCAGGATCAAATAATGCTTATAATCAAAAACGGCAATCACAATCAGGAAACAGATAACAGTTAACAGATAATAAAATTCCAGATTCCAGATTCCAGATTCCAGATTCAGAGCTAACAAAATAAAGCTAACTGCTGTGCTTAGCTCTATCAATGGATATTGCCAGGAGATTTTTTTCGAACAGTATCGGCAGCGGCCTCTAAGCAGCAGAAAACTGAACAGCGGCACCAGATCTTGCGCTGCCAGCTCGTGTTTGCAAGATGGACAGTGCGAACGAGTAAACAAAAATGATTCCCCGCTCTTTAAACGATAAATGACAGCATTAAGAAAGCTGCCAATAATTAATCCAAAAATAAATATGAAAGCAAGTGTCACTCTATCCCCTTACTGCTGGCTCTATGGGTACCTGCGCTAAGATTATTGTAATCTCGGCCCAGACAAAAACTAACCCAATAATCCATTCCTGGCCTGAGTACGTAAGTATAAGTATTTTTCTCATCAGAGCATTTACCGTTTTTAGAAGGAGCGGTTGGCCAAAAATTTAAATAAGTTTCTATATCTTTCGGCAGACCTTTGTTGCTGGCTGGATAAAATCCATTTTCATCAAAATAAACTTTTAACGCGGCTTGAATCTGGCCTATGTCAGCCAGTCTTTTTTGATCATTCGCAGAAATACGAGCATTGACATAGGCAAAGAGCAGCACTAAAACAACGATAGCAATAATCAAAATCAAGATTATTCCTTGAAGATTGTTAAAAATGCGAAATTTGATAGTCATTTAATATACCTAAATAGCCAAAAAATTCTTCTAATACCTCGCTGTTAGCTGCTTAGGCATACCCAGCACTATCCGCCCCACTGGCAGATGAGTGCTGGATATTTTTTACTAGTTCAAACCTGCCGGAGAAGCGGTATGGGTACCTGCTGAAAATCCGCCGGCTGCACCTTCCAAACAGAAAGTGAGCTGATAGGTAGATTCTTTGTAAGAAGTACCAGTAGTGCCAGTATTGGTGAAGGTATAAGCATTCGTAGTGCATCCTGGTGTTGGCGGGTTCGGATAGGCGGCCAGGTAAGTGCTGAAGTTTGGGCTGCCACTAGCAGTGCCGGGCACACCGCTTACTGCAGTAGGATAACCGCCGTTGTCATTATAATAAAGTTCCAACGCAGTCATTACTTGTCTCATATCCGCCAAACGTCTGGCGTCTCTAGATTTAGCTCGAGCTGAGTTCAGAGAAACCAAAACTACAGCGGCTAAAATACCAATGATGGCAATAACCACCAAAAGTTCGATCAAGGTAAAACCTTTTTGATCGCGATTTAATATGTTCCTCATAAATTCACCCCCTTTCGTGTGCTTGGAAAAATCTAAGCCGACATAAGAAAACAAGGCGCCTTTGAAAGCCGTCTCCTTAGGTACTACTTAGGTTCTGCCAGGTTTAATTTTTGATATCATTTCGACTATGCTGCACTAGCTAAATTATATATCGGCAATAAAATTCCTGCAACCATGACCGCCACTGCCAGCCCTAAAAGCATCATAATGATGGGTTCCAGGAGGGTTGTCAAAATCTTAAGCACCCCTTCCACTTCCTTCTCATAAAAGTTGGCCAGCTTCTCTAAAATCTCCTGCAAACGCCCTGTAGTCTCCCCGATCTGAGTCATTTGGGCGACTATGGGAGGGAATTCAGAGCGCACTGTCAGGGCGGAAGCGATACTTTTGCCATTTCGCACCTGGGTGGAGGCATTGATGATAATTTCCTTATAAACCACATTTCCGACTATATCCGCCACTGCATCCAATGCTTTCACGATGGGAATTCCGCCGGCGATAAGAGTGGAAAGATTTCGGGCAAATCTGGCCATATAGATTTTTTGGAATAACGGCCCCACGACAGGACTTTTGATTTTTATAGTATCAATGACATAACGCCCCCCGACAGTACGGGAATAATAAGTTAAACCTGTGACCGAACCAACTACGATCAAAATTACCACCCACCAATACCCTCGCATAAAATTGGTAGTAAAAATTAAAGCCTTGGTGGTGATGGGCAAAGCGACATTTGATTCCTGCAGCACGCCTACTAAGGGCGGCAAGACATATAGGAACATAAGAAATCCGACGATAAACAAAGCTACAACGATAAAAGCCGGATAAGTCAAAGCGCCGATAACTTTCGATCTAAGATCGTAATCTTTTTCCAACTGTACGGCCAGGTAATTAAGCGATTCATCCATGGTCCCGGCCAGCTCTCCGGCCCGGAGTAAATTGACATACAACTCAGAAAAAATTCGTGGGTACGCTGCTATGGCGGAAGATAAACTCTCCCCCGACTCCACGCGCTGGGCAATTTCATTGATGGTGGACTTAAGCTTATCGGAAGATACCTGAGCTTCTAAAATCCGCAAAGCCTGAATAATCGGGACTTTGGCATTGATCAGCGTGGCCAGTTGCCGGGAAAACATCACTATATCTTTCAAAGGAACACGCTCAAAAAGCTTGATCCTTTGAAGAATATTGACCTTGCTGTAAGGCATGATTTTGATCACGATCAACCCATGCGTTCTCAACACATCGAAAGCTGTGGCCTCATTGTTTGCCTCTACGGTGCCGCTCCGCAGTTGCCCTTGATCGTCTCTGGCTTGATATACAAATTCCATACGCTAAGTATAATGCTTAATTAATCGCTATCCTAATCTATTGAGATTGCTTATCTTCTTAGTAATCCTTGGAATAAATCCTGATCTGTGACATACATAGTGACATCTTCCAATCTTACCAAATTATTCCTTACTAGCTGAGCTAAGCTATGATCCAGCGCAATCATTCCTCCTGTCTGGGAAGTATGAATAATATTCGGCAGTTCATAGGTTTTATTCTCGCGGATAACGTTCGACACGGCATTGTTGTTCATCATGATTTCAATCGCAGGTATCCGTCCCCCGCCGATTTTCGGCAGCAGTCTTTGAGAGACCACGCAAATTAAAATATTCGCCAACTGGCTCCTGATCTGATTCTGCTGGTGGGAGGGAAAAACATCAATAATACGATCCACGGTCTGGGAGGCATTATTCGTATGCAACGTGGCAAACACCAAGTGCCCGGTTTCGGCCACAGTGATAGTGGTGGATATGGATTCTAAATCGCGCATTTCACCGACCAAGACCACGTCCGCGTCTTCCCGAAGCACTGAGCGCAGGGCCTTGTCAAAAGCCCAGGTATCCGACCCGACCTCTCTTTGGTTGATCAATGATTTATCCTGTAAGTACACATACTCCACCGGATCTTCGATGGTCACGATGTTTTCCGCACGGGTATGGTTTATGAGGTCAATCAGAGAAGCCTGGGTCGTGGATTTCCCGTGCCCGGTGGGTCCCACAACCAAAATCAACCCTTGTTTATAGTTGATTAAATTTTTAAGTTGCGGCGGCAAACTTAATTCTTCCACCGTCTTGATTTTATTCGGGATTAGACGAAGTGCGGCAGAAACAAAGCCTTTTTGGTAATAAGCATTGACACGGAATCGGATATTATCTTTAAAGGAGAAAGAAAAGTCCAATTCACGATTGTCGCGCAATTCTTTTCTTTTTTCATCCGTCTCCAGTAAAACATCAACCATGGTGGCGATGGAATTCCCGGAAAGAACTTCATGATCTTTTAATTCGATTAAGTCGCTATCCACACGGATAGTCGGTGGTTTGCCGGCAATCAAATGCAGATCTGAAGCACCGCGCTGCAGCATGTACATCAAAAGCTTGTTTACTTCAAGTTCAGTGGATTTGTAGGGCATGCTTGTTGGTTTTTAAATGATGATAAATACGGTCTAGTAAAAATTCCGGGTAAGCTGATTTAATATCCAGCCAGTCATTCGCGCCCAAGCTTAAGGCTTGAGTGTTATCGTCATGATTCGATAAAAAGATAAACGGAATCATACTGAACTCCTGATTGTTTCTTATGAACCTCAATAGTGATATCCCGGATAAGATCGGCAAATGATAATCACTGATCACCAAAGCCGGACGCTGGATCTTTAATCGGCGCAGAGCGGTTAACCCATCGCGGGCTGAATCAACTGAAAAATGGTCCTGAATCCGCCGGGTGTAGATTTGCGACAATTTTTGATCTGGATGAGCAAATAAAATTCGGATCATAATCTTTATTCCTTAGTAACACGTATAACTTCTTCCACGGTCGTTAATCCTTGCAAAGACTTTATTATTCCATCTTGCTGCATCAGAATAAGTTTCTCTTCCTTGATAGCATACTCCTGAATTTTAATAGCTGGCTGGCGGTCAGTCACTAAGTCCTGAATTTTTTTAGAGATAACCAAAGTTTCATAAATGCCGACGCGGCCTTTATAGCCGGTATTACCACACACTGGACAGCCGCGACCGACAAAAACTTTGATATTTTTCATATCTATACCCTTCAGCTCCTCCGGGTCCACCCCGGCCATCTGTTCCCGAATAACTTTTTCTATCGCTTCCGTGGGTTTCGCCTGTGTCCGGCACTTATCACAGACTTTGCGCACCAAGCGCTGGGCTGCCACCAAATTTAACGAAGCCGTGAGCAAAAATGGCTCAATACCCATGTCGATCAAGCGTGGAATTGCGCCCACCGCGCTGTTAGTATGCAGCGTAGAAAATACCAAATGTCCGGTTAAGGCCGAGTTCACAGCCAGCTCCGCCGTTTCCCGGTCGCGAATTTCCCCGACCATGATGATATTCGGATCCTGCCGCAATATGGAACGCAGTCCCGAAGCAAAGGTCAGGCCGATCTCCGGCCTGATCTGGGCTTGATTGACACCGTCGATAAAATATTCCACCGGATCTTCCAAAGTTACAATATTTACCCCTGGTTTATTCAAAATGCTCAAGATTGAATAAAGCGTTGTGGATTTTCCGCTACCGGTGGGACCGGTCATCAAAAACATGCCGTGGGGTTTTACGATTGACTCCTTGACTGCGTCCAGACGCCTGCCGCTGATTCCCAATTCATCTAACGTCGGTGCGCCTGTTGATTTGTCCAAGATACGCAACACGACTTTTTCTCCGACCACAGTGGGAAAAGTCGAAACACGAAAATCTATGGGCTTGCTCTCCAGATTGATATGAAAACGGCCATCTTGCGGCAGCCTCTGTTCATCAATTTTTAAATTGGATAAAATTTTAATCCTAGAAACTATGGCGGAATGAACAGTTTTAGGCAGAATTAGAGAACTATGCAATACGCCGTCAATCCGATAGCGCACCCGCAAATCTTCTTCTGAAGGTTCAATATGAATGTCCGAGGATCTGGCTTCGATGGCATGGCGGATAACCACGTCAACTATCTTCGAGATAGGAGCTTCCGCGGTAAGTTTCTGATCGATGAAGGCCGAGGGTTTGATCTGCTGCTTTTTTTGCTCCTCTGCTTTCTCTTTTTCCACCACTTCCTGTAGAGCCTGCGTCACTTCCTTGGTGATATTCGCCGCCCGGCTGGAAGCGTTTTGGAAGCTGGCATACGAAGTGATATAAAGTTCAATCCGAAAACGATTTTTCTGACCTAAAAACTCCAAGGCTTCCAAAGCGCTCAAATCCGAAGGATCAGTCAGCGCTACTTTTAAAACATTATCTGCCAGTTCAAATGGAAGAAATTTGTAAGTTATAACCGTGGGTCGCGACACAACTTCCATCAGTTCTTTCGAAATTGTCTTATTCCGCAAATCGATATAGGGCAGATTAAAAAAAAGGCCGCGAGCTTTCGTCAAGTCTTCTTCAGTAATAAATCTTTCCGTAACCATATAGTCAAAAAGGTTACGATTAGAAGAGGTGGACTCTGCCCTAGCTTTGATTAAATTTTCCTTAGTAATGAACTTTTTTTCTAGTAAAAAATCTTCAAAACTTAAGGTTTTTTTTTGGATGGTGGAAACGCCTGTCTCAGCCATATTGTTAGTAACTCCTAAATGGATCTGGTCTTCCCAGCTCTCCTTCCACACTTACCCCACTATAAGGATGAAGTTTTCTAAAAGCCGGAGATTCCAAAATCGCGCTATGAAACTCTTGAGTAACAGGAAAAACAGAAGGAGCGCGGAATCCCTCCGTTGCACTTCCCGAAGCTTCGGTAGGCGAAACAGAATTGGGCGTACGGAAGCTAACGTTAGGGGTTCGTACTGTAGGGGTGCTCAAAAAAGACCAGCCCAAAATCCCTGCACTCAAAACGAAACAGGTAATGATAAGTATTATGTAAATTTTTTTACGTCTTGGGTCCATATTTAGTATTGATAATAAGTTCGCATGTGGACTTGATACTGCAGAGCCGGAGTCCCAGCCCCGCCGGAAGCATTGCTGAATGTAACTTTGTTCACATCAATTATTCTTAAATGCTCTTCCAGCCGTGTCATGAAATCTCTAAAGGATAAATAGGGACCGGAAACTATCATATTCAAATCTACTGTGCGAATAGAATTTTGCGCAACCCCCACTTCAGGACTGTAGGTAACCTGTAAATTAGCAAGGGTTATTCCGCTTTGTGTAGCTAGCCCTGAAAGACTACTAACAAAATTGGCCATGTCCGAATTTTTTACAGGTAAGGCAAGATTAAGCAGCGAAGAATTTTTGCTCTGGTTTTGATACGTGGATAAAAAGGACGCCGAAGAATCCAAAGCTTTTTTTAATCTCGCATTATCAGCTGAAGCATTGGCTACTCTTCCTTGAGCGAGCGTATAGCCGGGATAATAACCGGTCATAATCATGTAGCCTAAAACAATACAGACTAAAATCAGGATAACTGCAAGTAAACTATAGGATTTAGCTGAACTACTTTGTGCCATATTAGTTAAGGTTTGTTAACAAATAAACCTGGTGCAGCATTCATATCAATAGAAAAACGGTAACTATTTGTGTTAGTGCTGTTTGCGGATATAATCGAAATCAATTTTACATTACTAAAATTAGGGGAAGTGGAAAGTCCGAGTAATAATTTGCCCAAGCCCTCGTAATTCGCTACCGTCCCTTCCATATGAATTTTACGAATAGGCTGATCGACATCTAAAGTAAGGAATTGAGCTCTTTGATAAGTATATTTCCCCATCTCTTCCAACAACCGCGTGATGGAGATATGGTTTTTAAGCAACAAATCAAGGTTGCTCAGCTGAGCTTGATAAGTTTTGGCTCCGGTCAATTCCTTGTCTCCATTATTGATCTGGCTCTGAAGTTTGGCGTTATCCGCAGTAAGTCCGGAGGTTTGCGTATTTAATTTTTGGGTTAAAAAATACAATCCCAGGGCTATAACCACGAGTACTACCAACACTAACGCAGCTAACACAACTACAAGCTGTGTGCGTTTTCGGGCAACGAGAGTGGTATCTTTTAATTGATTTTGGAGAAGGTTTATTTCAGCCATATTTAGCTATTTAAATGTCTCATGGCCAATCCCATGGCCACAGCGAGATTAAGTCCCAAAGGTTCGATAACTGGCTTTAATTTTTCCGGATAACTGACCCGGGCCCAAGGATTGGCCGCTATGACTGGCTTGCCTAAAGTCGAAAGATATTCCCTTAAGCTTGGTAACTTGGATCCGCCGCCAGTTAAGATTATTTTATCAATTTTCTGCCCCCGGCTTTCAAACAAATTAATCAATTGACCTGCTTCATTCTTAATAATATCTAAAATTGGGCGCATAACCTGCGGGATTTGAGCAGTGCCGGAAGCTAGGCCAAAATCTTTTTTAAACTGTTCCGCCCTCGAGAAATTCACAGAAAGACTTTGGGCCAAACCGGTGGTAATAGTGTCTCCGCCGATATTTAAATTCTTCGAAAGCCGCAGGTAACCACTGTCTACCAGGTTCACACTGGTACTTTTGGCTCCGATATCGATCAGTAAATTATTATTCAAATCTTCTCCTATCAAAGAACGGATCAGGGCCAAAGCTTCAATTTCTAAAGCATCTGCTTCCAGGCCTGCCATCTGGAAAACTTTAACATAGTTATCTATAACCACCGTGGGTACGGCTGTCAGCAGGACTTTTACTCTACTGTCCGCTACCGGGTTTCCGACTTTGGATTTTTTATCATCAAGAATGCTCCAGGAAAGCGCTACTTCCTGCAAAGGGAGTGGCACATACTTCTTGGCTTCGAATTCCACAGCCACTTTCAGTTCTGATTCCGGTAATTTCGGCATTTCGATGACTGAAGTAAACACTGAGTTGTTGGGAAGCGAAGCGACTACCTTATTCGTGGTGACGCCGGCTTTTTCCACTAATTTTTTAAGTAAGTTTGCCGTGTCTTTAATCGAAGCACCATCTTTATTAGCAATTTGATAAGAAACATTTACCATTCCATAAGTTTCTAGCACAAATTGATTATCTTTTGAGCGCAACTGTGCGATTTTTATATTGGACGAGCCAATATCCACCCCAAGCTGGCTTTTTGGTTTGCTAAATAACATTTTGCTTTGATTTGAGTTTCATCCAATTGTCAACTTACTGATGTAGTATAATGAAATTAACTCAAGGCGTCAAACTGAAAGTAATTTTAAGCAACAAATTGTGCTGTTGCAATTTTTCACAAAATATGCTATAATATATTTAAGCTAAATTAGCTGAGAGAAGAAACAAAAATAAAAAATATGGGGCTATTAAAGGAATTTTATAACGGGGCCATGGCTATCCCCAGCACACCAAAGCCTGTGAGACCTTCCATTTCGCAAGCACCAGTGTCGACCCAACCAAAAAAGTTGGATTTGCGAAACGGAACTTATACGGATCCTTCTCTATTTAACCCAAATTTCCGATATCGCGTAGAACAAGGATTAAAAGGCACTCTCAAAGATGCTTCCAAGAGAGCGGCAGTTGCTAATATATTTTACCAAAGCCGAGGAGGCAGAGGTATAGATAAACAGGAAATAAAGAACGGCTTACTGAGCGCGGTAAAAAAAGGAAAATTGAATGAGAACCAAATGTGGGCGGTACGGAAAAAATACGGGGTCTTCTAAATAATTTAAAACCTGCTACTAAGGCAGGTTTTTTTATTGAAAATTTTCTGGTGGACCGTGCGAGAATCGGACTCGCACCTTCCGGATGCAAACCGGATGCACTACCATTATGCTAACGGCCCCACTCAAACTTTACTAAGTTTACTCTATTTCCCGCCGCCGAACAAGGGGGCTAAGGGGCTGACAATAAAGCCAAAAGCGCCAAACATATATAGAAGAGAGAAGATGATAAAAATCAATCCCAGCAAGCGATACATTGTGTATGTGCCGGCCATGCCGCTTTTAAGATATCTTTCCGCCCAATCCATCTGACCTAATGATTCCGTCAATAAAACAGAATGCCGGATCAATAAAAATCCGACTATAATGCCGATTATGCCATATAAAAATCTCATGGCTTAATTATACAGCAATCAGCGAGGCATTTACAGAACTGACTAAATCTGATAAATTATTGGGGCTTATTTATCGAGGGCGACTAGCTCAGGTGGTTAGAGCGCGTCACTGATAATGACGAGGTCGATGGTTCGAGTCCATCGTCGCCCACCAAAAATTCCTCAGATTCTTCTGGGGAATTTTTGTTATTGCTTAAAATTATTGTGGAAAGCTTACTGGATACCTCTCGAGGATAGTGTGTGAACCCCGGCCCCATACTGGCCTATTTGGGATCCCAGGCAAAAAGTTACACTATAATCAGAGCCGCCACTTAATTGCGTGTAAGTGTATAAATTATTTGACGTAGTGCAAGTCGTACCCCCAGTCGGGTTATCTACGGGCACCGGAGCTTGCGGCCAGATAATTAGGTAAGTAGTCCAAGTAGGATTTCCAGCAGCCGGGTCAGGTCCGGAGGTACTTGCCGTACTTGGACTGGGGTAACCGGAATTATCGTTGAAAAACAGCTGCAAAGCTGTCATGATTTGGCGGGCGTCGGACACTCTTTTTACATCCCTGCCCTGCTTTCTCGAAGAATTAAGACTCACCAAAACTATTGCCGCAAGTATCCCTATAATGGCTATAGTAACGATCAATTCCACCAAAGTAAAGCCGAATTGGTGTTTGGATTTTTTATCTTGTTTTTCTTTCATTATCTTTTTTCTGATAGATACTCTCTAAAGGATATAATAGCTGACGTTTCATCGCAAGCAGTCTAGGGCAGAATCAGGGGCTGGGCGAGAATCCACAGTCCTATCATAGTATAACAAACCATAACCGCTAGCATGGGTAATTGACTTAACACAGCGTCCTTACGCGCGCCGAAGGTACGCAAAGCCAAAATATGAGCAATATACACGGCACTGATATGGCCAACAAGGATAAATACCAGTTGCATCTGCCATATGGCCTTTGCCCCCATGATGCCGACATTCATCGCATACTGTGATGTTCCGAACAAATTCCATCCCAAGTTAAACGGGTCGGAAATTGCCGGGATAATTTGTTGACCCTGCACTAAAAATAGGGTGAAATAATGCGCCAGATTATAAGCTAGGGCGATGGGAATAAGCGAGAACGCAAATATCAAAGCTATATCCTTTATCGAAATATCGCTCTTAACTATTTGCTTCATAAGCCAGATCGCTATCAGATATATGAACAAAAAAAGTAAAAATATATCAAAAAATAATATTAACTGTTTGTTTTGGTAACTATGAATGAACGACAGCGCAGAAATAAATTCATAAGCTCTGAAGGTTTCCTTAAACCCATCATAAGCCGTTGAGGAAAGCATCAAAATAATAAACAATAACAAGCTAAAGTGCTCTGCTGTTCCTTCCAGCAGTCCTACTAACGGCCAACGCAACTTTATTTTACCTTCCGCGTATGCAATCGGCGAAAGTTTGCTTATTAACCGGAAAAACACACTAAATACGTCACCAAAGTAAAACCAGTCCTTAATCCCGAATAAACTGCTCCCACCGATCGTGATCGCGGTATACCAAAGCAGATACATGCTTAAATTCTGGGGTGCAGCACCAGTGCCCCCAGAAAGCAACTCCAGCCAAATCAGAAAAAAATAAAATGCCAAGGCTGGAAGGTACCCCAATCGAGAAGGATATTGAAACACCTTGGAATGGCCAAGACCCAAGGCTATAGTTTTCCACGGATTCACCACTTCCCATACGTCACCGACTAAAGCCATTAAATATGTTCCCCCAAGCAAAAAGATTATCCAAAAAAAATTAGTAGCAAAATTCCAGGATGGCAGCTGGCTCCCCCATATGCCGGAAGTAAGGGTTATTATGAACAAAACTAACCCAATGAGTTTGAAAATAGCCAAGGATACGGGTTTGGCGAAAAATGAAAAAAACTTCCAACGGGAAAGTTCTATGCAAGCTTGCAGGCTTTTTGGATTGGGTTGCGTGGCAAAATATCCGATCAATAAAAAAGAAACGATAATCGCCGCCCCGCCGCCAAATGTATACAGCCAAACTGGTAAAGGAAGAATGTATTGCTGGCCAAAAGCATGGGCGGAAGTAAGAGCCGGAGTCAGGCTCAAAAAACTAACCAATAAAATGAAAATATTTTTCTTCATGCATTACTTGGGCCGGACTTCGATCGTCCCGATCTCGGTCGATGAACGTTCAAGTTCATAAATGAACCGGCCAGTAAGATTTGCGGTAAATGCAATCTGTGCCGGCTTGTCTTTTTCCAATACCACCATTTTGTCATAACCGTGCAAATGCCATTCTTCGGCTTCATCAGCCGTTATGGTAATTTTAACTTTATCTCCTTCCTTAAGCACTATTGTCTTGGGTCCAGAGATTAATTTTTTACCTTTAATAACTAAATTAAAGGATTGAACTACCTGCTCTGAAGCGGGAGGTGGAATGACGTTGGGGGATTGTTTATCTTGCTGTTTGGGCCGCAGCAGGGCAAAAAGCCCGGCGATCAGCGCCAAACCTACTATTACGTAACCAATCGATTTATTTTGCATAAAGTATAACTATAATGTTCTGTATCATTATAGCAAAAGTTTGTATATAAAAAAGCTCCCACAATTAGGGGAGCTTTTTTAAGAAAGATTTAAGCGCGCTTTACGTTTACAGCGTTCTTACCCTTTTGGGAATCTTCGACATCAAAAGTGACGGAGTCACCTTCGCGCAGTTCGTCAAACGTCACGTCGACGAGCGAATTGCTGTGGAAGAATAAATCTTTTTCCTGACCTTCAACGGTGATGAAGCCAAAACCTTTGTCAGTCTTTTTCTTGATTATACCATTCATGGATTTATTGGGATTAGTGGATTTATAGTGTGCCTGCCTCGACTAGCGAGGCTAAGGCGGCTAAATAAATATGATTTGCGAAGCTCGACTATTTTTCTAAAGATAGATATTTGCGACCTTCAGCATAGCAAAGCTTACGAACAAAGTCAATTCCCCTAGTACGTCCAACCTATCATCTTGCAAACTATGCTGGAATGGCTATTCGCCAGCCGTCCGGATTCATAAATATAATCTGATAGACGGCAGGTGCTTCTTTCCAAGAAAAAAAATCCAAAAATTATGAATACAAAACAAGACAATAAGAGTAACTTGCCAAGGCCGGTTTGTCGAATATATGATTGGAACGTCTGATAATTCATAAAAATAATTTAATTGTACCTAAACGCTGTGACCAAACAGTCTAACATAGAAACGATTAAAATAGAAACGATTAAATAGATAGCCTGTTACTCTTCCCACTGGCAAAACAAAAAAAGCCGAAATCGGCTCTTTGTTGTAATGGTCTTCTTATTTAATGTTTAAATAATCTACGAATTCTTTGTAGGAAACGCAGCTTACATCCTGTTTGCCACATTCTTCTTGCGCAAACTTTTTCATCGCTTCCCAGTATACTCCATCATTCCATTCGGAAAAATGGTGAGCGATAAACACTGGGGTTTTGCTCATATTGTAATTATATTTGAAATAATTTACATAAGACAGATACATATCATCTTCTGCTTGTTGCCAGGCTGGGGTGCCGGCATGCAATATATCCACGGCATTGGTCTGTCTGTAATAAAAATTATAATCCATCGACAATAGGCTGCGGTTGGTATTTCCGTATTGGATTGAAGGGATGGGAAACCTCCAAAAACCATTGGCGTCCTTATAAGGCTTATCCCCCAATTTCCCAATGGTGCTGGTGTCGTAAACAATCCCATGCTTTTTCAGCACCGGCCACAGAGACTCGTTCACACCCAGATCGGGGGCTCGGAATCCGATTATATCCTTGATTCCAATATTTAACCTGGCCTCATTGGCCGAGATATTATTGTTTGCATTGATATTGGAAATTATTTTATCGAATTCACTGAACTCCTGCTCCCAATCCGCTGCCGACCAGGAACCTCCGTTGAAATGTCCGTTGAGATGAGAGCCTATTTCATGCCCTTCTGCCAAGGCGCGGTTAATATAGCGGATTCGATTTATAATATCATTATTGCTGTCAGCATAACCTATATGGGAAGTGCCGGCCTCAAACCCTGGTGGATGGTATAATCCCCTGTTGTTATAAGATAAAAGATATACTCCGCTTATGAAATATGTAAAGTGAATCGGTTTGCCGTCATGAGCCATGGTCTGGGCAAAATCCAAGCTTTTTCGCCACATATCGAGGGATTTGGAGCCGTCAAATGCAAACACAATCACCTGCTTGCCTTTCAGATCTAACGGTACCGGCTTCGGGATCACTACCACTGGAGGTGGATTGGGTGGGGCAAGTGGCAGATTTGAAATACTTTGTCTGGGCGCACCGGGTTTCCTGAAAGCCAAAGCAACTGCTCCCCCGGCGATCAGTAAACAAATTATAATAATTGCCTTTTTCATATATTCTATTCACTATCAGTTTATATTAAAACACCAGCAAACAAAAGGACTGGGAGTCACAAATTAAAACCTTTCATGGTAGATTCATAATTTAGACATACAATAACTTATAAGGTATAATTAATCAAAGGTCGATTTTAATAAGGTAAAAACATATGATCAAAAAAATTTCTATCGCACTCGCACTCTCAACCGGTCTCTTGGCGGGAATTCCGGCATTTGCCCAAACAACTACTGCTAGTCTTTCGTCCTCGGCTCTTTCTTGTGTAGCCTCTGCAGTTGCTACACGCGAAAGCTCCCTGGTTACGGCATATTCCAGCTTTTCCCAAGAAATGCAGTCAGCTTACTCTGTGCGGGCAAGCGCTCTTGCCAAAGCCTGGACCCTCACCGATGCCAAAACCAGGAATAAAGCAAATAAAGCTGCTTGGTCGGCATTCAACTCTGCCCGAAGCACTGCCAACAAACACTGGAACACGGCTCGTAATGCTGCTTGGGCCAAGTTTAAGAAAGATGTAAGCACATGCAAAGCGCCAATTTCTTCCACTGACTCATCCAATTCTTCTTCTGAATCATCTGGAAATTAGTTCTTAAACCTAGAACAAACAAAAACTACTGGGCTTACCCAGTAGTTTTTGTTTTAGACTATTACGAATCCTATTTTACTTTACTGTGTATGAAACCGTCTGGGTTTTCTTTCCATTGACGTAAAAAACGAGTTTGTAGTTACCGGCCTTGTTTATTTTTCCGGATTTAAGCTTCCACTGGAAATGAAAATATTTTGCGCCATTGCGGCTTGGATGCGAAACTTTGGAATCCACATACTTTCCGTTATAGTACCGGATATAAGAAATCTGAGTACGGCTGCTGGTATTTTGCAGAGGAAGAACTGCATAAATACTCGGCGTAGTCTTACTGAATACTGTGACTGGTTTAGCCACAGTTCCGTCAGGAGCCAGACTTGTGCCCATTACCACACCGCTAGTAGTTGCTTTGGATTCAGCGGCCTTGTTTACTAGGGGCAACTTACTGGTATTCTTCAGTTTATTCTGATCTGGAGGAGGTGTCCCAGAATTTTTAGTCAGATAAAACAATCCCCCACCGACCAGAACAATTGCGACAATGCTTATTATTATTTTATTTTGCATTCACTATCCCGTTTTAATTAATCATTTTTATCCACATGGGAATCATTGTTGGAAGCGCCATCTATCCCGGCTTTTACATCTGTTTGAGTCTGCACGCCGTCGCCGCTATTTTCTGGTTGGTCTAGCTCAATTTCTGTATCGATCTCATCCTGATTATTCTCCCCGTCTATTTCATCTACATCCGCGTCTTCATCTCCTGCCAGCTTATTATCCTGATCGTCCACTTCTTGTTGAAGGTTCTGAGCATCTTTATCATTATTGACTTGCTGGATACCAGCTGCGACATCTTGGTTAAACTCGCCTGAACCCACCACTGAGTTGGGGTTATTGGTGCTGGCAAAAGCTTGGTTATACGAAATAAACGCCGTGCCTGCAAACAAACTTAAAGCCAACCCGCTGATTGTCACACCTAAAATCTTGATTTTTTGCATATATAAATTTTATAAGCCGATTAATTATTTGTAAAGTCCCATAAATAATTCATCGAAGGAGCATATCTTTTGTTACAAATATAGTCTAGAGATAATGATCTGGTTTAATTCCTAATTCCTGCTATTTCCGTTTTGTTTTCCTGCCTTGTCTCCCGCCTTTAGAAACGGCTAGCTTTGATGATGCTCCTGCCAGGAGTTTTGATTTTGGAACATAATTTCCCGAGGCTGCGTAGGGTTTCCCGTCAGGGGTTGCGAGATACTGTCTGTCGAATTCGCCTTTTACCGAGATTGCGATTTCTTTATCAATCATATACCTCTCGTCGAGAATTGCTGACCGGACTTTGGTAAGTATCTTTAATTCTTCCGGAGTAAGATTCCTGATTTTGGCAGTTTGCTGGAGCAACTTCAGAATTCCGACAAGATGATGATAATGCATCCACATACTTTTATTGATCTTTATGAATTTGAGTATCTTTTTCCCTGGCATATAAGCAACTCCGAACAGAGCGGCGCCGATTAAAATCATCTTCATGGTATTGACAATTGGATCCGATAATAGCGCTCTGTTTTTGGTTTCAGAGATACGCTGCGCTTTGGCGACTGGAACAAGATTTTCTCCGGTATTAAATTCCAGGGCCTTTACAGCAAAATTACCGGCTCTGTCAAAACCTTTGACGTTCATGACATGACTGCCCGCTTCCAAAGTCTCCTCGAAAAAGCCAGAGCCGTCACTATCAATCCAAAACTGAGGTTGATTGCCGTCTATAACAATCTCGAAGTGGTCCATACCAGCAGGGTCATACGCGGAAATTCGGAATTTCTGGACTTTTTCCGAGGGAGCCGTAATCAAATCCACCCGCAGACCATGAGGCGGTACCGTATCTATTTGGAATTTAAAGTGCGCGACTGGTCCCCATCCCGCATCGTTTTTGAAGCGTATATGAAAATACCATATACCGTCCGCAACTTCTTTGAACTGATAAGTTCCAAGCGAGCCACTTATTTGCTTATTGGGAATTGCTTTCGGATTTTTATCCATTCCTATCCTTATGGCATGAATGGCTTTCGGAAGCCCCCACCTGAAAATCGGGTTTGGGTCATTGTAAGGCCTATCGGGGTCGGCATGCGTTAGCGAGGAAACATTCGGCGCCTCCAGGGCTTTGCTTGAGGCTCGGTTATTTTGCAGTGGCAAAACGATTGTTGATTGCCCTGTCGTCACTGTATAATTAGCGCTGCCAAACCCCGACAAAATATTAGTACCCTGACCATCATTTGCCAATATAGACCCGTTGGCAAAACTGACGACGGGATTGCCCGCAGCTATGGCTTTAAAATTTATAGTAAATATTTTTCCTTCCGCACCCTGATAACCCGGGTTCAAAATGATTCCCTGAAAAAAGATTGTTCCGGATTCATGAGAAAAAGCTGGCTCACTAACCCATAGGTTAACTACCGAGCCGACTTTGGAGATTGAAACAACATTCAATAAATTGGAGGGGAATGTAATGGTGCCTGATACTGCATTGGATGATTGAGCAGGGCTTGAAACATAAACTCCGGTAGAAAAAACTTCCGCCATTCCATAAGAACCTCTGGCCGGAGATAGATATAAATTGGCGGCCTCTGCATATACAAGCTTGGGACGGACTATGAAAGACAGCATTATCAATACCGAAAGGGCTAAAACACTCCGTATTATATGCCTGTTTAGCACATTTTGTTGTTTACTACCGCTTATTTATTTCGAGAAAATGTTAATATACTTAACCCCATTATCACTATAATCATAACATAAATCCAGCTATTATTATACAGACTCCCAGATCCCTGAGCTGGGACACCAACAGTTCTTTCGTTGCCGTTCTTTGCTACTGCCTTAACCCGGATTGGCTGATTCAACTCCTGGTCAGTAATAAGATAGGGGCTTTTGGCATTGCGAAAAGCGGCTTTTCCTTCAGCTACCTCATAATGATCTATGCCAGAACCTTTATCTTGTGAAGTAAACGATAAAAACCACTTTCCTCCAAAGATTTTAGGATCCCTCCCAAGCTCGGGCATGAAATCTTCAGGTGGACCCAGATCCACAGCCGAGCTTACTTGCATTTGAGGCCGAAATTTTTGATTGACGGTATAGTTGATACTGCCAAGCGAAAGCATGGCAGCGGTTCCCTTGCCGTCATTGAGCAAAGCTTGAGCGCTTTGGATGCTGACTGCCCCGCTTTGTTGCGCCGTTTTGGATACTTCAAAAATTGCCGAAAACAAATAACCTCCGTCCTGGGCATAGCCACCCGGCATAATGCCGGCAAAGCGAATTTCCTTTTCGACCAGACGGGGAGCTTCAATCCACAAATTTACAATAGAATTTCCGTTCCTGATTTCATTAAATTTCAAATCATCAGGACTAAAAACCAATTTCCCGGCAACAGCATTGATATCCTCGTCCTTGGAATTTAAGTATACTTTAATTTCCAGTTGATCTGCCGGCTCAAGGCTGGATGTCTGTGAACGGATCATGATCTCGGCGGCAAATACCGTCTCACAAAAACCAAATGCAAGTATTATAAATCCTAAGGTGATAAATTTATAAAATTTATTCATAGTTGTCTTATTTACCCTGACCAATTGAATGCCATAATGCTGAAATCGACAAGATCAACCTTGCCATCACCATCAAAATCTATTTCAGGTGGAGGATTTTTCCGACCGTACCAATACGCCATTATAGAGAAGTCCAGCAAATTTACTTTCCCGTCGCCGTTAATATCGCCTTTAATTTTGCCGCCCAGCGGAGACCGGGGCTTGAATACGTTTTTATCGGAAACTGTAAAAGCCACCGACTGGCCCACCGGACTGATTGCGTCAGAAACTGCCGCCTTTGCCTTGGCAATATAAGTTCCCGGATCCGAGAGCATTGTATCAAAATTATAATTATAATTCCCTTTGGTATCAGCCTGGACTTTAGCGGAAAAATCGCGCGCGGATGGGATCAAAACCGTGACCGTGCTATTTGGTACGCTTTGTCCGTAAATTCTCAATAGTTCACCTTTTTTAACCTCCTGCTTGTCCGTATCGATAGTGGGCGCAATAAACACACCACCGACATTCACGCTCGTGCCGGCCGTTACATTGACTGGAAAAGTAAACAATGTGGATTTCCTGCCTGCAACATCCTGGCTGTAAGCGGAAAATAAATAATTTCCAGTTGAAACCCCGTTTAGGATAAAAGAAAAATTGGCATTATGATCGGCAACTGTGGTCGAGGCGACCAATGCATCCTTCAGAAGAACGACCGTACTGTTGGGATACGCCTTGCCTGAAAAAAGCACCGTAGCTGTCGGGTAATATGTGGGTACAGTATTGTCTGTGCCACCACCGCCTCCTCCCCCTCCTCCGGCGCCACTACCCCCGCTTGAACCCGGCACAGTTGCGGTGATCGTCAACGTCTGCTGGGAATTTAAAACAGTAGCTGAAACGTTTGGAACAAATCCGGACAAAAAAAATGCCAGCAGCAAACATACTTGGATTATAGATCTTCGCGCCATGCATTATTAGCTCTTCGCTTTATTAATAATCCAGTGGTTGTAGCGTTTGACTGCTTTAATCAGGACATAAGCTGCCACCAGCAGCAATATAATTATGAATAACAGCAGCTGCCAGGGAAAAATAAAAACTGAAAAATTTGAGGTCACCGAGGAGTTATTATAATTGAGATTCAAATTGGCAGTATAGATGCCGAACGCAAAATTATGCCACTGCGATTTGACGGCTGGGAAGAAACCCTTTGAATCATTTGCAGCTTGGTCCAGGGGAGAATTCTGTCCCGACCAGAGCACAGTAAATTTGCGAATACTCATAGGCAAAACGTTCCCTTTGATCGGGTTTGCGGGTAAGACATCAACGGTACTGCCGAAAATATTTTTTATTTTTATTTCTCCTGTCGGCATTACTCTATCGCCTCCGCTGTTTTGGAAGCGGTATGCGAACGTCACAGGAAAAGTGCTAAATATTTTTTGGTGATTGATGCTTGAAAACTCCACAATGTCCGCGCCCTGCTTCACTGTACCGGAGACTTTCAGGAGCACCAAAACCCCGATCTTTGCCCCTACCGAAACCTGGGTATTCCCGTGAGTTTCCGGGGGCGCAGTACCAAAAAATATCGCCGCAAAGTGTCCGCCTGGATCAGCGTCAGCAGGAATGCTGATCGTAAAAGGCATTTTCTTATGCTGTCCGGCATCAAGGCTGACCTGATTGGGCATGCTGATCCAGTCATCCAACTCCCCGGGAGTATACACAAAATTCGGCGCACCGTTTTCCCCCTGGGCAGCAAAATTTGCAAAAGTAGTGTAAAAAGTTATAGTTGCGTTTTGCTCATTTATCAATTGCAGTTCGCCCTTTACAGATTTGCCGGGATCTCCGGACAACTCTACCTTCACCGGCGATACCGTAAGAGCTTTGGCTTGAGGCACCAAGCCTGGACACAAAACAAAAAAGAAAAGGGCTAGAAGTACAAATCCAAATCTAAAATTATCAGTA
Source organism: Patescibacteria group bacterium (assembly GCA_036394315.1). Classification (GTDB taxonomy): domain Bacteria; phylum Patescibacteriota; class Doudnabacteria; order UBA920; family O2-02-FULL-48-8; genus DASWFI01. The sequence goes on along the minus strand of DASWFI010000113.1, from coordinate 2,969 downwards.
AGTCGATCTCTCATTGAAAAAATTGATGATTAGAAGTTAGCTGTGCCTATGTAAGTCAGAGAAGCTGTATAGCTGCCTGCCGGAGTCTGTGCTGCGATGTTGCAAATATAAGTCACTGAATAAGTGCTTGTAGCGCTTGAGCCTGAAGCGCTTCCCACGGCGCTTGATGTGCTGCTGGTGGCAGCATAGGCGTAATTGGCCCCATTGTAAGGAGAACTCACTGTCCCGATTCCGCCGGAAACAGTTGCATTCAGACCAAACTGGGCAGTGCCCGCAGCGGAAGCCGCAGCGGTGCTACCGATTGCGGCAATTGTATTACTGCCACTGGTCAAAGTTGCTCCCTGGACCGTGATAGTATATCCGCTGACTGCATTTGTTCCCGCAGCCAAAGTGTGGGCTACGACTGAACTCGAAGAGCCGGTCCCGCCGGCGTTTGCATATGTCACCGCCGAGGTACTGAGTGTCCCGAATCCGATACTATTCGTAGAAATACTAAAAGTCAAAGACTGCGGCACAGTGGCCGAAACCGCGACCACGCTATTTGTAACTATTTGAATCGTTATGGTTCCTGTATCGCCAAAGGTGCCGCCGATAGTGATTGAATAACTGGCTGCTGAAGAATTATTAGTTATCTGGTGTGTACCGCCAGCCACCACACCGATTTTTACGGTTATGACAGTAGTTGCCGCAATCGTGCCGGTGCAAGAAGTAAAGGTAATTACCTGGCTTGCGACAGCCACGCCCCAGGTTGTTCCAGTACATGTACCTGCTAAAGTCAGAGTGCTTACTCCGGAAAGCAAGTTAAAGTCAGCTGCCACCAGAGTAGAGAGGCCGAATCCAGAAGGGAACGTGACTGTAATTGTCTGTCCTGCTGCCACGCCGGTCGGGGTAGTAAATTTGATAGTATGATCTGAAGCGGCGCTTATTGTCTGGTTGGTCATTGTATTTGATAATGCGGTCAAACTGGCAGCTTGGACATATCTCGCGCCTGCGGCCGAAATAACCAAGGAAAGGATAATTGCCCAGGCTATTATACTTTTTCTAATAAGTGATTTTTGTTTCATTTTCATAGATGAATTATTATCCGTAATATACACCATTATTCCAAAATAGTCAAAAAACGCTTCCAAGTTTGCGATTCTGGACACGAAATAACCTTTGGGAGTATCCCATTTTACCTCTACTGGAAGGTTTATCCTCGACCTCTTGGCCAAACCCTCAAATTCCCATTATAATGTCTCTAAGGGATTGGTTCTCAACTGCGCCCCAGAATTTTTCCGTGAAAATATGATATGAAAAGAAAAACAAAATATAAAATATTAAAAAATATCGCGCTAAGCTTTGCGATGTCTTCTTTGTTATTTTCCAATATGTTCTTTTTTAATGTCGCGCAGGCAGTTATTTTGCCATCAACAATATATTTATCTTCCACAACTTCCGCCCAAATTACCACTACGGTTTCAGATCAAATAGTCACAGCTGCGCCGGCCTCATCTAATACCACAACTTCAGTTAAAGAAGCCAAAAGCACGACCTATTTTCAATGGCAACCTACCATAGCAGGTAATACTACTGCTAGCGCAAGCGCACCCACTTCTCCGAATGGCAAAGGCTTTATATATGATACAGCCTTAAACAGTACGATACCTACAGGCACTTGGACGTTTAATGTAGAAACAAAAAACAGCACCACTTCTTCAACAGCAGTAGGCCATGTGGTTGTTTGCGCCTGGAGCGTCACTTTAAGCGCCGGATCAATCAACCTAAGCAGTCAAATATTTAGCTGCCAGGAGGGTGCCACAAATATAGTCGGAAATAATAGTACCGCGTTGACAGCGTCTTCTGTTTCAGTATCAAGCGTAGCCGCGCAAAGCTTCGATGGTTCCCATTTTCTTTACGTGGAATATTGGCTGAGGGTAACAACTGCTACTGGTTCCACTACTTTCACGACCAGTTTTGAAGATAATGCCGGGACAAAAGACGATATTGTACTGCCCGGAGCTTCCGCTAATTTAGCCCCTAATACACCTACTTTGAATTCTCCTGCCAATGCGGCAACAGCAGTGAGCACAACTCCGACGATGACCATGACGGCAAATGACCCTGAAAGCAACAATATTCGCTATAAAATTTTAATTTGCTCAAATTCAACTTGCGGAACAGTGGTTCAGACAATAGACCAAAACACATCCCAGACCGGTTGGAGCGGCCAAAACGCGACATGTTCGGCTGCCAATGATTGCTATACTTCCGGAACCCAGGGTAGTTTTATAGTGCAAACATCCTTATCAGCAAATACCCAATATTGGTGGGAGACATTCGCAAAAGATCCTTCGGATTCAAACACTTTTTCTTCGGCATCTCTAATTTTTTCTTTCACAACAGCAGCCAGCCAAACACTAAGCTTTAACATATCTGCAAACAGCGTAGGTTTCGGAAACTTAAGCACTTCAGCTTCAACTTACGCGAATTCAGCTGGGACAGGATCGACAACAGAAGTTGAGGCCCATACATTGTCAGCATCAACCAATGCAACAAACGGGTACACTATATCCATACAAGGGGCAACATTAACAAACAATAGCAACACAATTACGGCAATTGGTTCAACAGCAGCCGCGCCTTCATCAGGCACAAACCAATTTGGTTTAAGGATTAATATTACAAGCGGGACAGGTACGGCCACGGCTCCGTATGCGACAACAGGGCAATTTGCATACGCGGCCACAGCAACTGCTTCAAGTCAAATAGCTTCCGGTACTGGTGACGGAAGTTCAACAATTTTTTCAATGAGATATTTATGTAATATAAGCAGCCTGACTGTGGCCGGCCCGTATACTACAAATTTAACCTATACAATAACCGCTAACTTTTGATATTTCCCGAAAACTCCTTTTTCTAAGTTGAGTCTAGTTTCGATTCCTTCCCTTATTTCTAGCATAATTTTTCCGAAACCTCAGCTTTCTGTG
>DASWFI010000112.1:0-4021 GCA_036394315.1 Patescibacteria group bacterium | reverse complement strand
ATATGACCGGCACACGTGAAGAGTGGCTGGCTGCCCGCCTCGATCTTCTCAAGGCGGAGAAGGAGCTAACGCGTCGCAGCGATGAAGTGGCGCTGCAGCGTCAGCAACTGCCCTGGGTCCGGATCGAGAAGGGGTACCGGTTTGAGACGGATGAAGGGAGCGCCTCGCTGGCGGATCTATTCAAAGGGCGCTCGCAGCTCCTCGTCTATCACTTCATGTTCGGCGCCGACTATAAGGCCGGGTGCCCCAACTGCTCGTCAATCGCAGACGGGTTCAATGGTAATGTCGTTCACCTGGAGAACCACGATGTCTCGTTTTACGCAATATCGCGGGCCCCGCTAGAGAAATTACAGGCGTACAAGCGACGGTTGGGATGGACGTTTCCCTGGGCTTCTTCGCTCGGCGGTGACTTTAACTCCGACCTTAACGTCTCGTTCAGCGAGGAACAACAGCGAGAAGGGGGCATCGAGTACAACTATCGGCGAGAGCCGGCGTGGACGGTACAAGGCATCGGTGACTCAATGACAAAGCATGGCGAGGATCCTGTAGCCCAAATTGCCGCCACGACCGGGACCGACGTGGCGACGTTCACGCGGGAGAGGCCGGGTATGAGCGCGTTTGCGATGGAGGACGGCGTCGTCTACCACACCTATTCCGCCTTTGCGCGCGGATTAGATGCCCTTTGGGGCGTATACCTATGGCTGGACCGGGCACCCCTGGGGCGAAATGAGACTACTGGTACTTGGTTTCGCCGTAACGACGAGTATAAAAAGGGCTGAAAGAAGCCGCGGTTGTTGCGAAGCAATCATAGCGCTTAATCTCACAACGTATGGCTTTTAAGCGAACTTCCCGCCAAACCTTCTTTGCTGTATCGGCACTGCTCTTTGCCGCCAGCACGGCGGTCACGATAGTTTGGGGTGCATCCATGTCCACAATGGGTGGCATGCCGATGCCAGGCGGCTGGACAATGTCAATGACGTGGATGCCTGGGCAGGATTGGTCTGGCGCGGCGTTGTCGTTTCTCGGGATGTGGGTCGTGATGATGATGGCGATGATGATGCCATCCCTGGTACCAATGCTGTTACGATACCGCCAGGCCATCGGAACGGAATGGCATGGACCCGTGGGTTGGCTCACCGTACTGGTGGGCGCGGGGTACTTCTTTGTGTGGACAGTTTTCGGAATTGCCGTCTTTCCCCTGGGCGTCGCATTGGCGACGGCAGAGATGCAACTACCGGAGTTGTCGCGCGCTGTTCCTGTCGCCGTCGGTGTGATCGTTCTTATTGCCGGTTTACTCCAGTTCACCGGGTGGAAGGCGCAACAACTGGCATGCTGCCGGCAGGCGGCCGGTTGCAGCAGCGTAATGCCGGCCAGCGTAGGCACGGCTTGGCTACAGGGGCTGCGCTTTGGCCTTCACTGCAGCCAATGCTGTTTCGGGTTAATTATCATTCTCCTGGTCATCGGGGTCATGGATCTCCGCATGATGGCCATCGTGGCCGCTGCTATCACCGCCGAACGTCTCGCACCGGCTGGGGTGCCCGTTGCCCAAACCACCGGTGCCTTGGTCGCCGGGGCAGGGTTGTTTCTCATCGCCCGGGCAGCATTTTAAGTAGTTATTAATAACTGAAAACGATTAAATCATGACAATGACACAGAGTAAACCTCCAAGGGCTTCTTGGAGGTTTACGATAAAGAGAATTATAGTTATCAACAATGGGATGTTGACGGCCAGGTGCTGTAAGATGGTGGTAGGCGAGGTCCCAGCCATATGCAGACGTCAACTGGTTATTTATTTTTAGACTCTGCCCATTTGTTATATTCTCTTACCACAGGAATAAGGTCTTTCCATTTATATTCTTTCGATTTAATTTTTTCTGCCAATTCAGGATAATCAGAAAAATATAGAGGCGCTTTTGCACGGAAAGTTTGATTATTGTTGGCTCCAGAGATATTGGCAATCATTTTAGCTGCAGGTTCACCTTCACGAATAACGAAATAATCCAGAAAGCCCGCAGTGGTAGTGTTGTAAATAGAACCCCGCATAGTTGTCTTTCTTATATACAATGTAACAATACCCCGTTCTACGACCTCATACCAGGCATAATCGCTAATGCGTTTTTGTCCCCAACCAAGATATACCTTGATGTAGTCATATTCGACTTCGGTGGTTTTCTTATCATCTTTCAGATAAGCAATGGTCTTGATCTTTTCCGATGCTATTTTTTCGGTTTCGGAATCTTCAGAAGATTTAAAACGAACAAAATCGTTGCCAAATGAAGTTTCAACCAACCCAATACGTGACGTTCCGTCAATAAAAACAAGTTTACCATAACCATATTTTTCGGCAGCATGGGCAACAATACTAAATGCAAATAGGAAGAGAGTGGTCAAAAGATTTTTCATTTTGTTTGGATTGATTTAAAATAATAAAATATACCGCCAAAATAATAATATACAGTCAAAATAATAATGTGCAATTAATCAATCCCTTACAAGATAGGACACAAAAGTTCAATAGATGGTGAGCGAAATTAAAACATTTGGGCATGATGGTGATTTCTGGTGATAATTTCCTTCAAAACCCGCATCATAGGCGGAAAAGTATTTTCTGTATTGGGAAGTAGGCCCGGTGTCACTGGTGAAATTAATGAATTCTAACCTCTTTCTAACGGCTCCTTAATAACATATTAATGTGGTTCTAATTGCGATGTACAATCTTTGTACATTAATTGCACTCATATAAAATCTGAATTAATAAATCAAAAGATGTAGCTATGAGAAATATATTTATTATATATGCCGGTTTAATTATGTTGTTTGCAACAACAATCTCAGGTTGCAAAACCATTTATCCGGGAGAAGTTGGTTTCATTATCAAAAAAGGAATGATAAAACCAGGTATTTTAACTCAGGGCCGTCATCATTACAATCCTTTTGTATCAAAAATTTGCAAGTTTAATACTCGCATAGCCGAGTTTTCCACAATTATGAGTCCGCCAACAAAAGAAGGACTTGAAGTGAAGGTGGATTTAACAGTTTTATATCACATCAAACCCGAAGCCGCTCCTGATATTTATACTAATGTTGGAATGGACTACGGGAAAAAAATTGTTGTAAATAATTTTATGGCAATTGTAAGGGAATACACAATGAAATATACTGCGATAGAACTACTTAATGAAAGGGAAACTATCGAAAAAAATATTGAAGACAAACTAAAGACGGATATTTCAACCTACGGAATTATTTTGGATGATGTGCTGGTTAAAGATATTGACATGCCAACGGAAGTACTTCATGCAATAGAAAACAAAGCTAAAGCGGAACAAATAGCCAAACAGACTAAACTGGAATTACAAACAAAACGCGAACAAGAGGATTTTGATATTGAAACCAAGGAAAAAGAATTAAAATTTTCGCTTGAAAAACAGAAAAATGACTCATTAATGATGCAGATTGATGCAAATGCAATTAAAAATTATCAAAACACACTAAATCAATCACTGACTGATAAATTATTGAAATTTAAAAGCATTGAGATAACAAAAGAACTCGTGAAATCACCTAATGCCAAAATTATTATTACAGATGGAAAAACGATGATGTTGAATAATATTAGTGACAAATAAAATAAACCAGCTATGGTTTTTTCGTGTTCATCCTATTAGATGGATAAACCGGATAACTGTTTCTCTCTATTCCAACACTACCCGATATCGAAAATGTTTTTGCATCGTTTATGTACAGTAGGCCCATTTCCACTCTCGAATTCAAACCAAAACCGTACCCATTTGGAAGGTTATTGCCGGGATAGGATAGATTTTTACCAGGATCTGTAAATAGACGATTGAAGTTAAAAATAACAGGCGCTGCGGAAATGCCTGTGAATGCATATAGGTTGTTATTCAATGGACGACTCAGTTGTAACCCTACCGGCACCGCTAAAAAGCTTGTGCTGCCAGGGAAAAAAATAGAACCGGCGGAGAGGCCGGCATATTTACTAAAATACCATTTGTGATCT
>DASWFI010000111.1:0-4174 GCA_036394315.1 Patescibacteria group bacterium | reverse complement strand
GAAGAAAACAAGTGTAAAAGATGTTCGCGTGTTCTGGAAGCATCGGCCAGCGATATAGATTGGACCGTTACAATAGACTTCCGCTTGAATAACGAGGATCAGTCTGTTCTCAAACTCTTTATAGGATTAACAACTGCTGCTTTTATAGACTCATAGCTAACCGTCAGCCAAGCTATGGCCAAGACTGCCAGGGAGGCACCGGCAAATAGCAGCCAGCTAACAGTAATATGATAGGCAAAGCCTGCCAACCATCTGTTGACCGCATACCAGGACAGCGGTATGGCTATAACGACAGCGATCAGGATCAGCCGGGTGATCCCGGAGGATAATAAATAGACGATGTTCAACACGGATGCACCTAATACTTTACGTACGCCAATCTCTTTGGTGCGCTGTTCGGCTAAAAAGGCCGATAAGCCATATAAACCCAGGCACGATATAAAAATACCGAGAGCAGCAAAAAGGTTAAAGATGTTGCCCATCTGTTGTTCCCCTTTATAAAGATTAGCCAGCTCCTGGTCAAGGAATTCGGATGTGAAGGGATAATCGGGGTTGAGCTCCTGGCTGATTGTTGCCAAAGCCTGTATAGTGGCGTTGGTTTTTCCAGGCAGTGTTCTGACCACTGTATAGCCGCCTAACCTGTTAAAAACCAAAATCAATGGTTCTATGGCCTGCTGAGCAGGTTTAAAATTAAAGTCTTTGACAACGCCGATAATACTTCCTTTGGTTCCCCAAACCGTTAACGATTTACCTATCGCCGTGCTGGCAGTTAAACCCATAACGGGCAGCATCTTTTCGTTAATCATGTAATTAAAGGTATCAGTCTTGTAAGCACTTGAAAAACTTCGGCCAGCCAATAAGTTTATCTTGAATACATGCACAAAATTCTCGTCGACCACCAACGTCGGGATAGCTACCGGCGAGTGGGGGTCCTTACCGTCCCAGTTGGCGTCGGTTGACCAGGCCCCCAGATCGGTGGGGAGATCGGTAATGACGGTAAAATTGCTGGTCAACGGGTTTCGTTTTAACTCACTTCGAAAAGCCTGTTGCTTATGCCACATATCCCCTTTCATCGGTACATACAGAAGGTTAGCCTTCTCAAAGCCAGGATTCCGTCCCGTTATATATTTCAGCTGATGGTAGATAACCACTGTACCTACCAGTAATACGATCGAGACCATGAATTGGATGACGACCAAAGTATGGCGGAACAGTAAATTGCCACCCATTGATTTTACATTCCCCTTGAGTACCTTAACCGGGTTGAAGCGGGAAAGGAACAGGGCTGGATAGCTGCCGGAGATGACCCCGGTTACCAGGGCAATGCCCAAAAGGCTTAGCCAAAGCTTCGGATCTGACACATCGAAGGTCAGCTTTCTGTTAGCCATCCCGTTAAATACTGGCAGAAATAAACGGACGAAGCCGAGTGCGAGCAACAAAGACAGAAACGAAATAAATACGGACTCGCTTAAGAACTGGAGGATCAACTGACCTCGTACAGCGCCTGACACTTTACGTAAACCGATTTCTTTGGCCCTCCGGGCCGAACGTGCGGTAGCCAGATTCATAAAATTGATGCAGGCGACTACAAGGATTAAAATAGCGATAATAAAAAAGATGTTGACATATTGCGCATTCCCATGTCCCGATAAATCCCCCAGCATATACGGCGCGAGGTGAATTTTGGTTAAGGGTTGTAATTGGAATGAGGCTTTCACCTCGGGACTATTTTTATGAAAGATTTGATCCATTTGTTTTTCCAACCTTGCTAGATTGGCAGCAGAAGGATCAAAACCCTTATCTAATTGAACATATTCATAAAAACTAAAATTACCCCACACATTGTCTTGCAGCCTATTATCTGTTTTGGCGAATGAGGCCATTGAAAGAATGATGTCAAATTGCAGATCTGAATTACCGGGTATATTGGCCAGAACGCCTGTTACTACAACATTTTCTTTATTGTCTTTTCGGATTACCTTGCCAATAGGATCTTCCTTTCCGAAGTATTTTGCGGCCAGTTCCTGCGTTATTAAAACGCCATTTTCCTGTCTTAATGCCGTACGGCGATCACCTTCCACCAACGGATAAGAAAACATATCCAGGAAGCTCGGGTCGGCATACCAGGCGTGTTTTTCTTCAAATTTCTTGTTCCCTGTTTCCATCAGGATAGAAGACCAGGCGTAGTACAGACGAACGGTATTTTTGATGACCGGCATTTCCGCTTTTAATGCGGCAGGCATACCTGCCGGCGTCCCGATGGTTTTTGAATCACCAAAATCGCACGCTATGCGATAAATCTGGGCGGCATTTTTGTGGAATTTGTCGTAGCTCAATTCATTTTGCACCCAAAGCAGGATCATTATACTTGATGCGAAGCCAATGGCTAAACCTGATATATTAATAATGGAATAAGCTTTATCCTTTATGATATTCCTGTAGGCGAGTTTGAAATAAGTTTTAAACATCTGCGTATGATATTTTTGAAATTAGTACTATACTGGCTATCACTCGATTGAAATTCGTGCCAATTTCACAATATATTGACAATAAGCATTTTATGCATTTTCGGGTTGGCGAACAGTTCGAAAACGCTACAGCAGGTGTGCGATTTTGTCGAGAATTGATCCGTCGTAATATCGCTGTGATCAGATGAGATTTGTAAGATTAAATCTTAGCGGCCATTTGAACGGGAGTATTTCCTTTTTGGCCCGTAATTCTTAATCGTTTTAACGCGCGCTTTTTTAATTGTCGTACTCGTTCGGAACTAATTTGTAATTCTACTGCAAGTTCCTCTTCGGTAGTAAAGACCATTTCCTCCCAACCGAACAGTTTTCTTAAAATGTATACATCGCGGGACGACAATATCCGTTTTTCCTTAGAATACTTAGAATATTTGACATCCAGGCATTGTGTGAAACAGTCCAATATGGCGAAGCCTATACTGGTCATAGAAATAAAGGCGTTGATTTAAGTACGTCACCTAAAAATACTCATAAAAAAGATTATAAAGTGTGGCATAATTTGACTTGATCCCATATTTTGCAGCAGTGGGAAAGCATGGAAATAGAAAAGCCCCGATCCTCAGACCAGGGCTTTGTGCCATTTCGTACCCGGGACGAGGGAATTATCTAACCGATTAATAGTTGATTTTCTGGCTTTTAGCAATTTGCCAGGATAACAAGTTGGTCCTTTTGTGAAAGAACAATCACCATTCTTATAATAGTTTTCCCGCCATTATTGGTTCTGCATTAAAGCAGCTTCGGGTTGCCATGCTGCTATACCTGCACACCTTCTTTTCTAGCCTGTATTAACAAATTGTTACTCACTAGGGGTTCAAAAGCCATTTTGTGTATGCGCATATAGAAACCTGCTTGTATGCCATCGAAAGATATCGATAGACGATTATTATATATATATATCAAATTGTTTTTTAAACCAATACTTAAAACACGTTTACGTATGAACATTCGATTTCTATTTATGGTAGGAGTATGGTTATCGTGCATTAGCTTTTCCCGGGCTAATATACCAAACCATTACATGTATTACCAGGTTGCCTCTCGGGAGCCTGTTAAAGGAACAGTGATTGGCGCAGATGGCACACCTATTGCCGGCGCCACAGTTAAATCACTTTCCACCAAACAAACGACAACAACCAATGAAAAGGGAGAATTTGCCCTACCTGCAACTGAGGGCGAAAAACTCATGATCACTGTTGTTGGTTACAACGATCAGGAAGTAACAGTAAGCGGTACATCCTTGCGGGTGACCATGACAATTGGCAACAACCAACTTGGAGAGGTGGTAGTTGTGGGTTATGGCAGTCGTACCAAATCTGATGTAACGGGTTCGTTAACTCAGTTAAAGGCTGATAATATAAGACAAGGTGTTAACATTTCTGTAGACAACATGCTTCAGGGTAAAGTGTCAGGTGTACGGATCATGCAATCGAGTGGCGAACCTGGTGCAGGTGTCGATGTATTCATCCGTGGAGTGGGCTCGATCCGCAGCGGTAGCACACCGCTTTTTGTGGTAGATGGCGTGCCCCTGAGCAACGATAACGTGAGCGCAGGCAGTCCTGATCTGGGTTTGGGTAGCACCGATGCCAAGAACCCACTGAATTTTCTGAATACAGGTGATATCGAAACCATCACAGTATTAAAAGACGCTT
>DASWFI010000110.1:0-1853 GCA_036394315.1 Patescibacteria group bacterium | reverse complement strand
TCTAGGAGTGCTTTCTCCCCTTCTATTTTTTTACCACTCTCTCCTTTGTTCCCTTTTTGCTTTCAAGCTTTTCACCCTCTCCCTTCTTCCTGTTCTTCCATGATCTGCCCCCTTTTTGGGGTTCCTCTGGCTGCTAGACTCGGTTCGATCCCACTCCACTCTTCCCACGACTGAAAGGGAAGGGCCAATAACAGAGCTTGTGAATTACCCCTCTTCCCTTTTCTTTCTTCTTTTTTCCCTCAGGGCTTCCATTCTACTCCCATTGTTTTGCATTACTCTTCTTTTAGTTTTTCCTTTTTTCTCTACCATTTCCCTCTGTTGATCCACTTTATTCCTACCCACTCGATCAAGTGGTTCCAGCGAAGGTAGAGAATAACATACACTACTACAACCATTTGTGTCTTGTCTTGTCTCAAATGTATAATCTTAAGGTAATCAAACATTATGAACTTGTGCATCTTCAGTATGTGATACATTGTAAAAACACTAAGTTGTCAATGAGGAACATCATCAACCATCTACAAGAATCTACAAGTTATATGATTTTCCTCCACCCAAGTCCCTTTTGAATGACCATGTAGCTACAAGCTTTTTTTCACCTTTTAGGCTTAGAATATGACATACAAACACCCTATCTATTAAACTATCACTAAATTAGCTGACCAGCCTGCCCACACTGCCCTTCATGCTGCCTGGCCCCAGTCCTACAACCCACACAACATCAGTCATAACACACTGCCCTACTAGCTACAATGGGTGAGTGCTGAAGTCTGAGCCACTGCTCAAGCCAGGAGTGTCAGGGTGTGTCCAAGACTGGGAGCATACTAGACATCCAGTGTGGGTGGGATAATGATATGCTATAGGACCTGCCTACTCAGCCTGGTTCAGAGGGCTAGATAGTGCTATTAAAGATTCCTTACTTTAAACATTCTTTTCATCATACAAAACTTGGAAATTATACTGGAAATGATAAAACATGGGTTTTCAGAAGTGCTCTAAATTCTGTCGTACCCATCTCAGAAAATCCCTTTAATTCTTACGATTCCGACGGTGTCTTTCTTGTTTTCATATCTTCTCTGGGGAATGAGAAACAGAAATTGCCAATTTCTTTGTTTACATGCTCTTTCTCGGTATCCCCTGGACGTATCCGGACGTATAATATGTCGTTAGAAAGGCACTTTCAAAGGAAATCCAACGCAATTGGAATAGTGGGAAACGGTTCAGTGGGGGCGAAGTTATTCGAAGGACAAGTTTGACAAATAGGAACCATAGGGGGGAATGATGTCTGGGGGCCCGAATGGACCTTCTGGAGGCCTGGGCGGCGACGTGCGGGTACTTACGACGTTGCCAGGGACTCTGGAAAAAGGGGGACCGGGTTTTATATTGGAATTCACTGTTAAAGTACATGGAAACCCAGGTCATGATAAGGCCCAGTCTCATTTCATCTATAATTCTCCTTCCACAATTCCGATTTTAGTCAAACTTGGTACCTACGGAAAGCTACGATGAAGGAGAATCTAACGGCGCCGGTTGCGAGGCTTTTTGGAGAAGAACCCACCGAGGATGTCGGGTTTTACCAAAGGATCAATAAATCAGCCTTGATAAGGATTATTAACACCTTCCTTTTCCGGCTGTGCTTTCACTAGCCTCCTCTCCTGTGCGCCAAAAGTTTTCCTTCAGTTCTAAACCGTTTCCAATGGGGTTTGGAGTCCTTCTGGGATAGAAACATGGGTTTTATTAGTATAATTTCATGGGTTTGGCATATTTTTGAATTAGAAAGTCTGTTGTGAGGTGGGATTCTATTGTAGGCGATGTATATTGATTGATAGGAGTGTATTTACAGTGTATTAGCC
>DASWFI010000109.1:0-8999 GCA_036394315.1 Patescibacteria group bacterium | reverse complement strand
CACGCGGGTTGCGCTCGTTTCCCCACTTAAGGGAACACCTCACGGCACGAGCTGACGACAGCCATGCAGCACCTGTGTAATCATCCTTGCGGATTTCTCCCTGTTTCCAGGAAAATAAACGATTGCATGTCAAACCCTGGTGAGGTCCTTCGTTTTGTCTCGAATTGAACCACACGCTCCACAGGTTGTGCGGGTCCCCGTCAATTCCTTTGAGTTTTAGTCTTGCGACCGTACTCCCCAGGCGGAATACTTAACGCGTTAGCTACGGCTCGCACGAGGGTCGATACTCGCGCATGCCTAGTATTCATCGTTTACAGCGTGGACTACTGGGGTATCTAATCCCATTCGCTCCCCACGCTTTCGTCCTAGCAGTGTCAGGTGGCACCCAGTGCTCTGCCTTCGCTTTCGGTGTTCCGAACGATATCAACGCATTTCACTACTACACCGTTCGTTCCAAGCACCTCTTTGCCCCTCTAGTCGAAAAGTATCTTAAGCAAACTCAGAAGTTGAGCTTCTGGCTTTTACCCAAGACTATTTCAACCACCTATCGGAACGCTTTACGCCCAATGATTCCGGATAACGCTTGAGGTCTCTGTATTACCGCTGCTGCTGGCACAGAGTTAGCAACCTCTTATTCTCTTGGTACAATCAAAAATTTTTCCCAAGCAAAAGCACTTTACAACCCGAAGGCCTTCTTCGTGCACGCGGCGTCGCTGGATCAGGCTTTCGCCCATTGTCCAAAATTCCAAACTGCTGCCTCCCGTAGGAGTCTGGGCCGTGTCGCAGTCCCAGTGTGGCGGATCAACCTCTCGGTTCCGCTACCCGTCATAGCCTTGGTAAGCCATTACCTTACCAACTAGCTGATGGGCCGCAGGCCTCACGTTAAGCGATAAATCTTTAGTCTTACGACCACATCCGGTATTGTCCCACCTTTCGGTGGGTTATCCCGAACTTAACGAAAGTTCCTACGTGTTACTCACCCGTTCGCCGGGGGTCTAAACCCCCTCGACTTGCATGTCTTAGGCACGCCGCCAGCGTTCATCCTGAGCCAGGATCAAACTCTTCATATAATTCTGTTGAAAGGATTTCTTGCGATACCTCTACCAGAACTTGTTGAGTTTGCTTCTTGTTCAGAAACAAACTGGCGCAATTTATTTTTTATAAAGGTCAAATTGCAAACCTTTTGTCCAACACGACCATTGCTGGCCATGAAGAGACTAGAATCAAAGTTATTGACGATATTTACCCAACTAAAATCTTGACAATCTTAGTTGAGTGTACTTATTCCCAATAAATTATCTGCAATTGGTTGTCGATTCCGCAAAGTGCGGAACTGATTACTAATTAATAATTTTTGGGGTATTTATTTGTTAAGGTTCTTTAAAAACCTACAGGCCATGTAAAAAACACGTAACAACGTGCTCTTTGATATCCCTATAAACCGGTGGGATCAAAAGAATTCGGTGCAAAACTTAAGTGTTTTTTGATTGCTCCTTTTATTAGGTTTTTAATGGTATGGACATTATAAAGCGTTTTTTAGTCCTTGTCAAGCCGAAGTCGCTTTCAAATTATTCTTTTCCTATTGGAGAGAAAATTTCCTACCTCTGTGCTGTCGAGAGCCGGCCGAAGGCCAGAGAGGGTGGTCTTGGACAACCCAAGTAAAAACTGATATATTCTAATGTCCTGGCATGCCAGGCGAAGGAGGAACTGACTACAATGGCCAGAGTTCTTTGCATTCATAAACATCTCGTATTGGCGGGGCTGAAATCTTGGCTCGAAGAATTCGGGCATCAAGTAGGTACCACGATCTCGACGGAAAACGCACGAGACATGCTGGATCAAAAGCAGTATGACATCGTGATCTGCGATTCCGAATTTCCGGATTTTGTCGAAGAGCTTCTCCGCAGACCCTTGCTCAATGTCATCGTCTTTGGAGACATCGAAAATAAAAATGAGGGCGCCTGGTATCTGCCCCTCACCACGGTCATGGATGAGTTGAACGAACTCATTCGTCAAATACATGGCCAGCTATCCTAGGCAACTGACCGCTTTCGACTAACTAACATGGCTACCAAAAAAATTCTCGTCTGCTCTGACTCGATACCCCGTCTCGACCAGGTACACACATGGCTCCACGACTCCCCAAAAGGTTACGTCGTGATCCGTGGTGACCGTTTGGAAAAAGCTCGCACGCAATACGAGGCGATGGGGTTCGATCTGATAATCAACGCCGGCCTTCATAAGGATGGTGGTGACGAGTGGATTGCGAGCATTCGTGAACGCGGCCGGCTCATCCTCGAGGTAACGAATAGCCTGAGCGAAAACCAATTCCTGAACCGAGTCGCCCAATTGCTCGGCGACTAATTGCTTTCGACAAGGAGAGCACGATGCCCAAGAAGAAGATTCTGATCGCTGACGATGATCGAGAGTTCCTGGGAATGCTCTGGCGTGCCTTGAACGGAGCCTACATTCTTCGTGCAACTACTACCATTGAAGGAACTGGCAGGTTGATCGAGCATTTCAAACCTGACCTGCTGATCCGAGGCGACTTCAAGGAAGGAGACGCTGACGCGATGGACCTGGAAAGAAAAATCCAGATGATCAACATCACAGTGCTCGGAAGGAAGACTCCGCCTCACATACCGAAACAGACCGAAAACTTTCTGACCGAGCTTCGGGCCAAGGTCCGCGAGCTCCTCGGCGAGTGATTGCTTCTCATGAATCATCTCTCGCCTCTTTTTTTTGGCGTTTTTTTTCTGAATTTTAACTCGACATTTTTCAAAGATTATACTTTATTATTCATAGACTCCTCATACAATCGGCGCAGCGCCTCGTGTTTAAGTTTTGCTGTTAACTTGTGTTTCATTCTCCACATTTCTGTGCAATCTCAGTCTCGATCTTATCCACCACGTCAGGAAAATCAAAAGATTGACCAGAATCAAACCATACAAAGGGAGCTGCAAATATTTCTTCACATAATCAAAAGTTACCAGCTGCTGTCCTGAAATAACAATGTTCAGCGGCAACGTCGCCGCTGTCTTGTTCCCTGCCCGGTCATACGCCACTACCCGTATAGTGTGCGGCCTAGCTTCGATTTTGGGAAATGCAAAAGATGATGCCGTAAGCTCCTTTACCAAATGATTATCCAAATAAATCTCATAACGATAAACTCCCGATGTGGCATCCTGGGCTTCGTATGCGATAGTGGGTGCATTGCTCGCATCTTTTGAATTCGTTTGACCGAGTAAATGAATGGAGAAAGGCAAAGGTGCCACTGTATCCACCTGGATTTTGTAAGTGGTTATTGGACCGAAGGGATCGGCGTTGTTTTTCCCCCTGGCTTTAATATGAAAGTACCACGTGCCATCTTTAATGTTCTGATAACTTATCGTGGTTACGGTCGTGACATCTATGGTGTCATCAGGCAGACCGGCCGGATTCTGATCCAGGGAATAACTCACACCGTAAGCTTTATCAGGAAGCGTCCACCTCAGTTCAGCGTAATTGCGATTGCTCCAGGAATTTTCCGTGGGGTGTGTGGTAGAAGAAACAACTACCGCACCGACGGGACCTGCGGTGATAACAAAACTGGCGTCGGACATACTGGTTAGGGCCTGTCGGCCGGTGCCGTCGTTAAGTAAAATATTGCCGCGGGTAATGCTGATATTAGCTGGGCCTATGGCTCTGGCTTTAAATTTCATGGTTCCCAAAACTCCGGTTTTACCGTTGTATCCGGGATTAGGCAAACCGCCGCCGAAATATGCGGAAGAATATCCTTTGTTCGGGGAACCTGGGGCTGGCAATAAAAAAGTTGAACCTTGGTTGACTTCCAAAAGCTCCAACGTATCTGAGGTAAACGTAATATTTGATTCTGCCGTATTGACGGCGGCGTCTTGGGTATTTACTTGAACCGTGACATTGAAAGTTGATCCCACCCCAAAGCTGCCGAAGGCGGGGCTTAGATAAATAGTGGCTGCTGACGCGAACTTCGGAAATAAAACAAAGGCAAAAACAATCCCAGTGAATACCAAACCTGATTTCAAGATGAATTTTTTCATTTAACTTTTAATTTCATGAGCCTTTTTCGGATAATCCAATTCACCACTAACGCACTCAATCCCAAGAAGACAAGAAGTAATTTGAATTGCAGGACGGACAAATATCCCCGCCAAGGGATGGTAACAGTAGTTGAATTTCCCGCTTTATCGTAAGCAGTGATCATTATGTTGTCGCCGACCCATGGCTTGCGCAGTTGATAAGGACTTTTAGTTTCAATACTGTCTCGAAATAATCCAACTTTGACTTTATAATGCGATATTCCTGACGTTTTGTCCACTGTGGAGAAACTTACAAACGCACGGCCTCCGAAAACAGCCGGAGAGGAAGCAATCAGGGGACGGAATGATTCTGGCGGAATGGTGTCTATCTGTGTCCGGAATACCCCGGCTTCCTTCCAGACACTGGGGCCGACTTTGGAATTAAGCTTGAAGTAATAGATGCCATCAGGCAGGTCGTGATAAGAGAGGTTTTTAGGAATTTCAGCTTTTTTGTCTTCCGGGATCATGTCCGCGTTGGAGCTAAAGGAAAAACTATAGTCCGTAGCCGCTTTGGGAGTAAATTTTATTTCTACATTCCGATTGCTATACCAGACGTTTTGGTCCGGGTGCGTAGGAGAAGAAATGGCTACGGGAATATATGCTTTGGGGTAAACATTAAACAATTCATCTTTAAATTTTAATTGCTCAGAAGTCCCCCGCCCGTCGTTTAGCAATATAATCGAAGTCGGATTCAGCTTAATAAATGCGATGCCCGTTTTCTTGGCACGAAACACCGAATGAAAAACTGGAATTTTATTATTATTCGCTCCATTTGCAATTCCTCCGGTAAGCTCGATCAGTCCCTTTTGATTGTCCGCTGTCGGAGATTTGATCCAAAGGTTGATTAGTGAATTGCCGCGGCTTGCATCCGTCGCTTCCAGCACATCGCTGGAAAAGTTCAGCTTCAAATCGAAACTATTAACAGGTCTGCCTTCCGTATCCAAAAACCAATCCACGACAAACGTCTGGCCCTCGTACACATCCTGATTCGCCGACTGCGAATAAAGCATCGCGGCTGAAGCGCGTTGGCCAAACAATAATAAAAATAAAAAAACTAGAATTTTTTTCATTACCCTGTCCAATCGAATAATAAAATTGAAAAATCCGTAAGATCTACAATGCCATCCTTATTGATGTCAACTTTGATATTGGAAGGATTTGTTTGATGCCAAAAATATAATAAGATCGAAAAGTCTATTAAATTAACCCGGCCGTCGCAGTTAAAATCCGATCGCCGGCATTCACCGACGGGCGTTTCCAGAGATTTATCTGCCACGGCAAATTCCAATGTATGGCTATAATCCGAAAGCTTACTCGATATGGCGGCCTGGGATTTGGAAGTGTGTGATCCCAGATCCAAAACCGAAGTATTAAAAGCCTTAACCCACTCGCCATTGGTGCCGGAAGTCACGTTTTCTATAAATTGTTGAGGAGAATTAAAAAATATGTTTACCTTGGATTTTGGCGCCGTATAACCAAAAGCCGTAATTGTGTCGCCTTTTTTGATAATGCTATGGGAAAGGCCGATGCTCGGTGCTATAAAAAGATTATCTACGGTGATCGTAACGCCAGTGCTGAAAGTTTCAGAAAAAGTATATGTCGGAGATTTTAACCCATCCTTATCCGTGGTATAAACACCAAAAATATAAGTCGCCGGTGTCAGGCCGCTTAACTGAATATTGAACGCGGCGCCCGGATCCGCAGTCGTGACTGCCACTACCTGAGCATCACGCAGCAAACTTACTTGAGAAGATGGATATGCCAAACCTTTTACGATCAAAGTTCCAGTGCCTGAAGGCGGTGGGGGGAATATACCACCGCCACCACCACTGGATACTCCGGTCGGAGTAGCGGATGCTTCGTTCGAAAAAGTCAAAAATAATCCACCAGCGGATTTGGCCTTGATTTTAAAATAATACGCGGTGCCATTCGTCAAACCGGTTTGAGTGTAACTCGTAACATTGCCTCGATCAGTAAAAGTATAAGAGCCGGAGGTGGTGCCGACACCAACTTCATAACTTGAAACTGCGATACCAAGAAAAGTCGATGGCACAGTCCAGCTCAAAGCCACCTGCCCATTACCGACTGTGGCAGTTAAAGTATTGGCATTTACTTTAAAATAATACTGAAACCCGCTCCAAAGCTGAAAATTAGTGGAAGTGGATTTGCCGATGGCAGTTTGAGAAACTGATTGACCCAACCCGAAGTTAGAAGAACTGCTGGAGGTTTGGCCGGCGTCTGTCACGGGATTGGTAACAGTAAAATTAGTGGAGCTATAATTGGTAGCAAGGATATTTTTTGGCAAGCTTAAAACAGCAACTGCCAATATAATAAGTCCGATAAAAAATTTTGTTTCTTTGAAGTTCATTTATCAACTTAAAGTATAACAAATCCTTGAATAAATACAAAAAATCCCCCGTTTATACGGAGGATTCTCGATTATTTAATTTTATACTGGTGTATTGCTTGGACCACCTTCGAGTCGTCTTTCATGTTCTCCCAAAACAAAATTTTATCACGTGCAATGTTCATTTCATCTTGTGGACCATGCAACTCATTTCCTAGCTTAACCAATTGGATATTGGATTGAGGAGGAGTGGTTGATGCAGGGGTAGGATTGGCATTATGGGTTTGATCGCTTGTGGCGGTCTGCTGTAAATTTTGCGTGACCTGAAGATAATAGATATCTGTCAGCTTGATCCAGCTGCCTGAATCCACGAGCTTACCAAAATATACCTGGCCATTAGTGAGAAACACAGCTTGATAGTTTGTATTGGCACCCGAGGTTTTAACAGGAATTTTATTTCCGGCCAAATACCAGCCAGCGGCTCCGACAAGGACTATAGCAATCACAGTGACTGCAACCCACATGATTTTGGCTAATGGACTGGTTGTAGGTGATTGATCTATCTGAGGATTATTTAGTTGCATTAGTGGTAGGCTTATCAGTGGTGGCTGAACCGCTGACTTGACTGTTTTGCGCCGCGGTGTCGTTACCTATACTGATTGGAGCGACTTCTACGATTTTATTTTGGCCAGGATTGTAAAGAATTGCTTTTTTGGCTTGAGTGTAAACTAAAACTTTATCGCCCATCTTGGCATTGGCGAAGAATACTTGTTCTTTAAGCTTAGAGACATCCGTGACAGTAGCTATGGTCGGCTGTTCGCCCGTAGGCAAAAGAATAAGTTTCCCCACAGCTGCGATCAAGGTTTTAGTTTCGTCCTCGGCAACTTTATTTGGATTTTTCTTGAGATTATCGTATTGCTTATAAAAATAACCAGCCGCCCCGCTTGTTCCCAAAAGGAGCACTACAACAAGGCCCATTAGTATTTTTTTCATAGTATTCGATTTCTCAATGACCTCGGGTTCTTGATTATCCAAAAAGTTCATTGTGAATTATTGTTAATTACTGAAAGCATTATACAATAAAATAATCGCGCAAGCAAAAACCCAAAAAATCGGGGCTTTTACTTTATTTTCTATTGAGGTGGAGTTGGGGTGGGAGGAGTGGGTGGATTTGGATTAGTCACAGGCGGAGGTTGAGGTGTCGGTGCAGGAGTTGGAGTAGGAACTGGTGTCGAGGTCGGATTTGGTGATGGAGTTGTAGCAAGTGCTTTTGACGTAGTCGAAGGAGGAGTGACAGTATTTACCGGTTTAGTGGATGCGGGAGACGGGGAAACCACAGGAGTGGTTGTAGTAGGTACAGGTGGAGCTGAGGCTGGAGCAGTATCTGTTGCCGGTGGTAGGGTTGGTGTGGGACTTGCGGGAGCAGAAGGGGGTGGAGTAGGCGTCGGCGCTGTCACAACTTGCATCACAGTCCCGCTTGTCTGATAACCCGCTTGCTTACCAACAACTAAGTAGTGGACGATCACGCTGGCCGGACCGCCAGTTGGTGCAAATGACTTGATTGTAAATCCAGTGTAATTATTCTGGATATCTTTTTTCCAGGTAGCGACCTGGGCAAACGCTGGCGTCTCCCCTTCCACAGTTAATTGCACGTCCGGTTTGCCGGTGCCGAGGTCATAAGTAAAGTCGATTTGAGCGGTGCCAGTGCTATCCGTTGCAATGGATCCTGCGAAGGTGTCGTCTTTGATGATGATATTTCCTGTGACTGCGATTTGGCCCTGGGCGTTGATGGTTAGGACTTCGGAATCTTTGGATTTCACGACCACCAAGTTTGATTTATTATCTGCTGGGGTGACATTGATATTCAATTCTCCAGTATTTTTTACTAGCAATTTTTCTACGCCTACTGATTGCACTTGCAAAAGATTGCCGCTACCCTTTTGGTTGATTAGCGCTGCTGCGGTGGATGACGTGGCTTCAAACGATGTGGTGCCAGCGCGCTGCAAGGAAACATTGCCAAGTGAATCTACAATCATACCCGGATCATGGAAGCCCAGATTCACGAAAACCAAAATCTTATCGACTCCCGATTGGGAAGATTCAAGAGCAATACCCACGGATTCGCCTGGTTTGGTCTGCTTCATGGCATACCCGGGTAAAGTCTTGGACAAAGTCAGGTGATCGCCGATTTGGATTGGGCCATTCTCTTCGGTGATCAACACCGGAACCCGGCCGGCCAGTGCCACCGGATAAGCCTTGGCATTCGCAGGCACATCGTAAGTATCGCCGTATCCGATAAGGACACCGGGGTTAGTGGAGACAATCCCCATAACCGAGGCATCTGGAATTGTGTAAGAAGCCTGGGTGACATAACTTTTTTTATTCGGATCCAGGGAAATCAGCATGCCTGGGGTCATGCTTACATTTGTGGAGAGATATTGTTCGGCATAGTCTGAAGCGCCGATGGTAGTTGAAGTCGCGTACAACTGACCGTTGGTGCGAGCGCCTGAACACGAACCGGCTCCACTCCACGTGCCCATAGCCACATTGCCCAC
>DASWFI010000108.1:0-2376 GCA_036394315.1 Patescibacteria group bacterium | reverse complement strand
TGACTCATGTACTCCCCCCCTTTGTCATCACGCAATGCCTTAATCGAATGGCCTGTTTGCTTTTCAGCAAATGCTTTAAACTCCTTGAATGCAGTAAAGGCATCAGATTTCTTGTGCAACAAGTAGACGGTTCTGTAACGGGTACAGTCATCGATGAAACTGATCCAATAGCGATGTTTGTGAGGAGTTTGGACTGAAACAGGACCATGTAAATCCGAGTGGATAAGTTCCAGTGGTTTTGTACGCCGATTTGAGGCGGTATGAGGGAAAGCAAAACGGTGATGCTTGCCTGCCAGGCAATGTTGGCATAAATCGGGGAGAGATGGGAGAGAATGAGAGGATTTGACGTCCAACTTGATCACATAAGACCCAGATATGAGTTGTTTCAGTCTATCACGTCCAATATGGCAGAAACGGCGATGCCAGAGGTCTGGGGATAACACAGAAGAGCTAAGTGCAGTTTGAGTGATTGTGGCCGCATTAAGAATGGCACTGTTGTCCTCCCTGACTGTAGCTTCAAACAACGGCTCATTGTTCAGACTGAAGGACATTGTTGAATTTTGGATGTGGACTTCAAAGTTATGCTTTCTGGTCAATGTCAGGACAGAGAGGAGATTTTTTCCCAGCAATGGAACATGGAGAACGTTGGATAATTCTATCTGGCAAAGCACATTTTCATTTTTTACCAGTGTAAATACAACCGAACCCATTCCAGCAGCATATATGACATTATTATCAGCAAGACGGACAGGAATCTGGCAAGGCTTGTAGCTCTTGAACCAATGACGATTCGGTGTCATATGCGCAGTGGCGCCCGTGTCTGCAATCCAATCACTTATCCTGGCAGCAATAGCCTATTGCCGACGTAAATTTTGGACTTTTTACCACCATAAAATAGTGCTAAATCACAGCATTCTAATGGTGCTAATGGCATTATATATGGTGCAGCCATTGCTGAGATATAAGCCAGTCTTTGGCATGCACCCCATGCACCCTCCATGCACCCTCCATTCTCACGGCCATTTTCTCACTCAGTTCTGATCCATTCACAGCAAGGTTATGGCCGATTGGAAGAAGGGTTAAAGGCCTTTCGATTGAGAAAGGTTTCATTGGATATGGCCTGGTGGTTGGTGAGCTATTCACAGATTGAAAACACGCACCCTCATGCACCCTCATGCACCCCAATGTAGATGTTGAATTACACCCTCAATTGTGGCAAAGTGCTCCTGGGACTAATTCCATTGTGAAGGGAATTGAAAGACCTCTGTGATGACACTACTTTGATGTGAATTGGTTGAGTGGTTGGCAAGTTATAGGCAAGTCTTTGGGATGGACCTCATTTGGACTAGTGAGGAAGTGAAATGTGACTTGGAATGACCAGATATGGGACATTGAAGCAGTGAGAGCCAAGTTGGAAGCTGGTGTGTGTGATTTGTTAAATTGGTGCTCTGGTTGTGGTTGTGGATATGAGAGAAAAAATCATACTCTGGAATGTAACCAGTATATCCAAATATGGAAATAAGCAAGTGAACCTTCACTTGAAATCCATAAAAGGAAAGAGGCAAGTGAACCTTCACTTGAAATCCAGAAAAGGAAATGGGCAAGTGAAGGTTCACTTGAAATCCATAAAAGGAAATAAGCAAGTGAACCTTCACTTGAAGTCCAGAAAAGGAAATAGGCAAGTGAACCTAATCATGTGACCAATCCTGGCCAGGATTGGTGTTTGAATTGAGGAGACTAAAAAGGCAAGTTGATAATGAGTATATGTGTTGTTGGTAATGTTTTTGACAATGCTGGAGGCAAAAAAAAGTCGGTGATGGTGGATGAGGAAATGAGGGGAAATAAAAGGTTTTTTTTTAATGGTGAAGGCAACCTGTGGGACTAAAAAAAGGAGGTAAGTGGATGAGGGGGAAATGAAAGATTTTTTGTGATGCAGAAGGCAACCTGTGAGACTAAAAAAAAGTCGGTGAGTGTATTGATTGGTATTTGAATTAGTGGTGAGACTTGAAGTCATATGACCAATCCTGGCCAGGATTGGTATTTGCAATTGGGGAGACTGAAAAGTATGTGACCCAACCAATCACTTATCAATCACATAATGGTCCATTATACCATGGTACCTCCAGACTTTATTACACCATAAAATAGCATTAAATCATAGCTTTCCAACGGTCCTACTCTCATTGAATTTGGTTCAGCGGTTGTGGAGTTATAACCAAATAATTACATGGTACCTACATGGTACCTACATGGTACCCATATGGTACCCATGGGGAAATGGGTTTTCCTGCATCAGTTTTGATCTGTTAAATATGAAATTAATACCATCTGAAAGGGAGGTTAAATGGCTTTCGGATGACGTATTCCATATAAGTC
>DASWFI010000107.1:0-21790 GCA_036394315.1 Patescibacteria group bacterium | reverse complement strand
CTAAAGATAAAGGTACCACTGCCAGAGAGAGTAATAGTTCCACTACCTCCGATACTCATGGCTCCGATGCTGCAGTAGACTCCGGGAGTGTAAACTCCCACTGTGCCGTGAGTGGTATCTGATGCCAGATCAATTGCTCCGACAGCGAAAGTGAAGGTACAGGCTTGAGAAGCTAAGGAAGCTAGAGCAGTGGCTTGGTCTATGCCAGCGGTGCTGTAGGGAGCTCCGGATCCATAGTTGGTATGCACGCCCAACGGAGCAACTGCTGGGGCTGTAGTAAACCCGACATCTCCATTGATCGTGGTTACCGATGTATTGGTGTAAGTGCTAGCAAGCACACCGTAAGTTCCAGCCGCACCCAGAGACGGAGTGGTGGCTGCGGAAACCTTATTGGGGATGAATAATTGTAAATTGAGAGCAAGAATCCCTATCAGTGCTAAAACCTTGAAACCAAGATGTTGAGTTTTGGCAACCATAGGGGGTGATTTTTTTATTAAATTGATTTTTAATTTCGATTTTCTAATTTTCCGTATTGTGCCATCTTGCATAAAAATATTAAATTAATTACAAAATTTTGTCTTAAACGAAAAAGGAGCATACTCCTGTAACCAGTTAAAGGGAACTTCTTGCTTAATTGCTTATATATTCATAATACCTCTAACCACAAGCAATGGCAAACCTGATTAGACCAAAATCTCCAGCCTTTTCAGGCTCTTATTCGTTAATTGATACATATTTCCGGATATTATTAACAACTATTAGGATTGATGGTTAGACAATAAGGCTAGATTGCTGTCAAAGAAAACCTATTTGGAATTGACCATT
Organism: Patescibacteria group bacterium; assembly: GCA_036394315.1. Classification (GTDB taxonomy): domain Bacteria; phylum Patescibacteriota; class Doudnabacteria; order UBA920; family O2-02-FULL-48-8; genus DASWFI01. Next base: position 20,965 of record DASWFI010000107.1, on the reverse strand, counting down.
TTCCAAAATTTAAACCACCCGCTCTCATGGATTTTCTTAAGAACCACTTGACTGCTCAAGCTATCTACGTTTCCGATTCGACTCACAAAATTCGGGGCCGAGATCTGCAAACTAGAACTTTTACCCCCGACCACCGGAATAACAAATCTGCCGCTGTTATCTGTATGGACCTCACGATAAGCTGTTGCTGCTGTGGCATTAGTAATCGGTTGAGATAATTCGTTTACTACTTGTCCTGCCACCAAAGTCGGTTTGTAATAATTAACAAGCATCTCTGCCGCGGGTTTAATATTTCCGCTTTCTGTCCAAATCTGAGTAGAGCCGCCCACACTGACCCAATAATTCAAGCCAATCACATTTTTATCTGATGCTAATTTATCCAAAGTTTCCTGCATCCAGTTTTTTTGCTGCTCATCCGTAAAATTTCCATTCAGATCAGGAATTGGTGCTCCAAATTCTCCAAGAATAATTTTACCGCCACTGGAATCAGCCAAGGCATCAATGTCGGTTATCATTTTATCCGGGGACGAGACGTAGTGATCAATAGTCACTACCCCGCCCAGCTTAGCAGTTGTGTCTTTGTCCATTACAAGCTTAGCGACATCGCCATTCATAGAAAAATAATTCGATGCTACTTGCTTGTGAATGTCGGCAAATGCAGTTTGGGCAGTTTTATTCTCACTTATAATAAATTGTCGGAAGCCTGTGACATCGCCAGTGTGCCTAGGATCGCCAGGCCCGCCATTCTCACATTCTGGACAGGAAGAAAAAATATCTCCATCCTCAAACAATTTGGAATTGTTAACAATAAAATCCCGGGTCATTTGCAAATGCTGATCTCGTGTAATTTTTGGATAATTAAACCAATTTTCCCAGCCAGAAAAATTGCCGCGGAACCAAACCTTAAGATGATTTGATCGGGCAGCACTTACCCATCGTTGTAAAAATGGCAAAAACTCCTGATCATAAGGAGTTCCTATGCCTATGTGAGTAGCTCCAGTGCCTGCGATATCAGATACTTGTTTTTGGATAACTATATCGAAGCTTAGTTCGTTCATCTTCTCCCGAGCAGTATCCCGCGAATATTTCATCGCATCGATAGATTGAACAGTCCAGAAGGTTTCTGGATGCCTTAGTTTTTGAGAAGTTTTGCTTGAATTTTTTTTGATTGAAAATAGTACAAGCATAATGAGTGCACATATTGTTACGATTCTGATAATTTTATAATCCGCACCATTCATTATTTAATTTATTTATAAATAACAATAACATCGTCTACGTGAATTACATTTGGGTTCTGTAACTTGTTATCGGATGCGAGTTTAGTCCATAATTTTCCATCACCAAGATAAATTTGTGCTATACTCCATAAATTTTCCCCTTTCAGGACGACGTGGGTGGTGTATGCTGGAATAATTGCAGGTGGTTTTACTGCCTCTGGGATAAGATTTACAACAGGTAGTAAAGTGACTTGATCAGGTATTCCCTTTTTAAAGATTAAAATATCCGGCCCTTGATAGACAATACCAAAACCATCAGCATTCATATCACCCAGAGTAAATGCCTGAGATATTGCGTCCCTGTTTCGTAACAATACCCAATCTACAGTAGCAGCAGGATCATGCATGGCCTGGATGTAGAGTTTAGTATTACTGCTGTCTATCCAATGATTGAGTGGAATTTTACTGTAAAACGCAGCAGAGTCGTTTACAAACGTGTCGGCAAGGATCAAACCCCTGTCGTAATGCCCAGCCAGCCACTGACCGGCCTGGATGCGACTTGAGCTGGCTGCTTGACTGGCGTACCCGTTTACGGATTCATTCAACATGATTATACTGTGATGTCCAGCCACCAGGCCGTACTCTATAAGCACTAGTGTGAGTATTGCCACAGCAAACCATTTGACTTTGGACAGCACTACTCCGCCCGCGATAATAAAAAATGGTACAAAAGTTATAGCGTAACGGATATTAAACATTTTATGAGGCGTTAGCTGTGGAATAAAAATAACCGCATTGCCCGTATAAATATTTATTACATAATAAAATATCTGCAGACCGAGCATAAAAAATAAAATTTTATAATATTGACGTGTGCGAATGGCATCCCAAATCAAATAACCACAGCCAATCAAGCCCAGAGCCAAGCCAGACCAGCCGATTACCATTTGTGCCGAATAAAACACAGTCTGCAGCGAGATGACTAAATTATGATAAGACGGCAGTCCACCATGCACCCGTAAATCAAGTTGCTGAGCTTTGGCCGAGTACTGACCGACAGCGAAGTATATGGGATTGCCAAAAATCATAAAATTCCAAATAATCCATAAAACTGGTCCGAAAAAAACTACCAATCCAAATATAATCGCAGTGGCTTCTGTTTTTACCCAATTTTTATTTAAATATAATTCATAAATTACCAGACCGCAAATTATTGCTATGGACAGAAACCAACCATCATAGCGAGAAAGATTTGATGCAAGTAAAAAAAGCGAGCTTACTATCAAATAAGTTAGACGACGGCGTTTGATCCATAACAATAAATAATAAATTCCGCCAGTCAGTGTGAAGACGTACAGCATTTCCGTAAGCGGAGTTGCTTGCATGTATGAAATGTTGGGGTTGGCGATAAACAATATAAAAGCGATTATGCCTGCTATCCTATTACCTGAAAGCAGTTGGGCGGTCTTAAATATCAAAAGTGCAGCACCGACAAAAGAAACCATGGATATGATAATCCCAGCCAAACCGGAATAATAAAGAAAGTTGTTCCAAATAAACGGCAGCATTAATAGGTGCGCCAGTGGCAGCCATACATATCCGAGCTGAGTAAAGCCCGGAGTCAGGCTGTCTAAAATCCGGCGAGCTGTATTCAAATGAGGGATAGCGTCACCATTGGACAATGTCACGTGCAAACTCATAAAATATGCCGTTGATCCGATGCTGACTGCGACTGCAAAAAAAATCAAAATAATTTCTGTAGCATAACTTCCCCAGAATTTTTTTATACCGGTAGTCCGACTCATAATCCTCCGCTATCTTTAGAATTTACAGGCAATGCTTGCAAGGACGCGGGAGAAACAGAGTGACTTATATCTTCTAAATGAGTACCATGTTCAGTTTTTTCCCAGGTATGTGGACTGATAAATATTTGTCCCATAGCGCGAACGGTAGCAACTGAAAGCATAAACCAATAAAGTGGTGAAAGCAGAGTATATTTTACCAAGTCATAACTTCCCCGCTTATAAGCACCAATCACGTTTAAATAAACAAAAATAAAATTACCAATTATAAAAGAACTTAGGGAAAGATACAGGACAGGTCCAGGAAAAAAACTTTGGACCATTTGAGAACGGGTAAAAAGCCAAAATATTAATAATATCCAGTAAAACAAATTAAGCGCGTTTATTAAAACCATACCTGGAACAGTAATAAAAAACACAAATAGATTTTTCCAACCGCCAATTTCTCTTCTAAATCGCTGTGGATGACGCAAATGCACCATACTGGTCTGTATAAAACCTTTCATCCAGCGCGTCCTTTGATATATCCAGCTTTTCATTGTTGGAGTTGCCTCTTCTTTACTGACCGAATCTATCACTCCCACTTGAAAACCAATTCGATGCAGACGCATACCTATATCGCAGTCTTCGGTAACATTGTAAGGATCCCAGGCCCCTATTTTTTTTAGCAAATTCGTGCGGAAGTGAGAGCTATGTCCGGACAAAGGAATAGGAGAACCTATTTTCTGCAGTCCCGGCAGGAAAAAATCGTAGTAAAAAGAATACTCCGTATTAAATAATCGTGTAATAACGCTTTGACGAGTATTATAATGATCTAAACGCGTTTGCAAACAGCCAATTTCTGGATATTTCTTAAAAGCTAAAACTGCCTTCTTTAACTGGTCCGTGTCCGGAATTATTTCGGCGTCATAAATTACCAAATATTTTCCCTTGGCCTGTAAAAAAGCTACGTTTAAAGCTTTCGGTTTTGTTTTGGGATGGACATCCGGGAGAATTAACGTTTTTATATAAGCTGGTGGATTGGCTTTTCTGATTGCATTTATAGTTTCTGTATCATATTTTTCCAGAGTTATGATTACGTCGAGTTTATCTTTTGGGTAATCAAGCGAAGTGACCGCTTTTATCACCTGGTCAATAACTTTTTCTTCTCTATATAAAGGAATGAGAAGTGTGTATACGGGCAAATTTTTGTCTTGCAAAGAAGATATTTCTTTAGCACTAAAATTTATAAATTCTGAAGAAAAAGAATTTAGCACCACTGTAAGCTTAAATAACATGATTACAAAATAAAACACAGCTAATGCAGCCGAGATACTAAGAATTACAGACACGCTAAAAACTAGTTTACAAATAGCGAGGAGAATAACAGAAATTATACTTAAAATAAGCAGTGAAAGCACATTTTCCGTAGAAATCCGTTTTTTCGCGCTGTAACTTTCTGGGAGAAATAAATAGTCTTGAGTATTTTTAAAATTCATTTATTTATTAGCGACTCTTTTAAAAATTAAAATTTCAGGCGAAGTATAAACTTTCTGGAAATGAGAATACAGACGGCCTTGAATAGCAGGAACATCATAAATCGCTCTCCAAAGCGCATCGTCTCTCTGCATGACTATCCAAGTAGCGTATTTTTCCGGCGCTATAAGTGACTCTTCCCAATAAGGCTTATTACCAATATATATAATATTTTGCATTGGTATTTTAGTACGTACTATGCTGATGGTCCTGGCAAAATCATCTTCCAAAACTAATCCTTGATCATAGTGTTGGGCTATCCAGAATTGGGCATCTGGTGATTTAGATATAGCAGAAGAAAGCCCGGAGACTCCATCTTCGAAACTGATAATTTTCGAATAACCAACTCCGAACAATCCGATTTGCACAATCATCAAGCCCACAATCAACCAGCGTGTGGTCAGTTTTATTTTGGAAAATATAAAACCTACCAAAAATGCAACCATAGGAATCATCATAACTCCATAGCGGACATTAAATAATCGCCAATCAAATCCTACGGGAGTAACATGAGGAATAAATATAACTGATTGACCCATATACAATGTCGCGACGTTGAAAACAAAAGGCACCAACAACAACATAGCGATCAAAAAACGATGCTTCTGATTCCGATCAAAAAGATATATAACAAATGCCACCAAAGCAATGCCAAAAATTACTATTCCTGCATTGCTCATAGCGGTAACTATATAATAAAGCACCGATTGAAAAATATGATGATAGGCCGGCAATTCCCCTCTGGCAAGCCAGCTTTGCTGTTGAGATTTAGCAGAGAATTGACTATGCGTAAAGTATAAAGGATCACCCAAAATCAAATATCCCCACATTAACCAAGCGATGATTGCAAAAAAAGCCAAAGTACAAAACATTATTAAAACACCTTCCAGTTTATTGTAAGTTTTTTTATCCCAGTATTCTTTAATTTGAGATAACCTTAATGGTACTTTTCTGTAGGGGAAGTAATAAAGGGTTAGGATCCCCGCTTCAGCTACAACTAATCCCCACCCGTCGTATCGAGATAGTGCGGCACAAAATCCAAAAAACGCCGACAGTAATAAAGAAATTAGTTTCGAATCATCTTGGATATACTTAACAAAATAATAAGACGAAAGTATAAAAAAGACTATTAACGAAAGTTCAGTCATTGGTGTCGATTGGAGATATAAAACATTTGGATTACTAATAAAAACGATAGCGCCGATAAATGCTGCTATTTTATTCTGCGTCAGCAAATAGACTAATTTGTATAGGTAAACACTGGAAATAATAAAGGCCGCACCCGAAACAATACTGCCGGCTAAACCACTTCTCCACAAAAAATTAGATGTAACAAAGGGCAACATTAATATATGCGGCAAAGGTAGCCAAATACCTCCCAATTGGGCTAAGCCTGGCGTTAAACTTTGAACCACCCTCTTGGCTATATTCAAATGCGATTCTGCGTCACCATAAGCCACGGTGTACCCATGAATATAAAAATACAAGCTCGCCGAAATGGCGGCTATAATAGATATAATCAAGATTCCTTTTGTACTGACAAGCCAATCAAATAACTTATTTAAACGCTCAAAAAATTTACTTGACAAGGAAAAATTAATTATCATATTCCCTCCGTGGTAAATTAATCAAAATAAATAAAATAACGAGGAGTAAAAGGGAATATATAATTAAAAAATATGTCAGAAGGCTGAAATGATTAGATAAATAAGTTGTATAAATAAAATTAGATGTAACACCATTACGTAGTAAATGGTAGTTCAGTAAAAAATTATAATAAGGAAGATGTAGCGGTATCGCTTCAATTTTCGGCGGAACTACATTAGTGGTTATAACACCAAGTAAAGCGATTGCGGCTGAATAAGCAAAGAGTAAAAAGAATATGACTCGTCGAATTATTATGCGGGAGTTCTGCGCCAACCATATTACTGCCAAAATAGATAAAACTGCCATAGAAGGAATTAAATAGCGTGGTCCGTATGCCCATCCCCCCCATGGATCGCCGAAACTGGCGTAAATAAGTAAGTTTACCAACAAAATAGCAATCAGGACTCCATACTCCATATTCAATTTTTTTCTGATTTCAAATATTCCAAAAAGCCCAAGAAGTAAAATAGGCGAAAATAAGAAAATACCTTTATCAGGGCCAAAAAGTAAAGTGAATCCGCCATTTATTATCAAATCCTCTTTAAAAATCTGATCAGATGTAGTAACTGTGGGTGCAGCCTGGAAATCCGCTCTCTTTTGTATGAGCTGCTCATAGTCACCTATTCTATATCGTTGAAAATTACTACTCTGTCCTATTTTTTTCCAACTACCATATAAACTTTGATTATAATATAAGTGTAAGGCTGCTAAAGCAATAAATACTATAAAGGTAATTAGAATGGTTACTCTAAACTTAATAGAAAGTTTATCAGCCGATTTTTTGAAATCAAATGAACTAAAAAGAAAATAAAACATAATAGGAAGAAGTAATAAAGCATTGGGATAATCAAAGAAAATAGATATTCCATACATAAACCACACCAAGACAGCCCAAGGCCAACCCGATCTCTCTGAATTTTTATATTTCCAAACTAAATAGAACGAGGATATAAGAAAAAAAGTGGTTGGGAGATGCTGGTAAACTGTAATAGCGTAACTCCATGAAGTAGTAGAGAATCCAAAGACTATTGCAGCCAAAATGGAGTACATCTGGGATAACTTAAAAATGTTTCTGCAAATTAAATACAAAAATATCAAAACTCCAATTGCAAATAACGCAATTGTAAAAAATGCTCCTAACTGTATAAATCCGAATCGTTGACCTAAAAGATACAGAGGAATAATACTAAATGAGACGCCAGGCGGAAAAAAGCTATAAAATTTACCGTTAGCATAGCCGACATCGGGTGAACCGAAATCAGCCCAAGCTTTACTCAATACAAGAGAATGATCCAGTAAAAAAGAACTTGTGAGAGCATAACTGGCTCGTTCATGCGAAGACTCAAAAGGTTGGCCTAGTGAACTTAATTTAGTAAGCTCGTTAGGTGTTTTTGAAGTTCCCAGAGCACCTCTAATAGTTAGTATGTAAAAAATACTACCTAAAATTATTAAAAATATAATCACAAGTTTATTCTTCATAATTTAGCTTTATTGTAAAAAAGTTCTATTTTTTCGCTTATATTCTTCCAGGATTTATCTAGACTAAAATTTCGATTATTCATGCGTATTTTGTCTGCTAATTGTGGGTGCTCTAAAACAAAATTTAATCTATCAGCAACTGCTTTAAAATCATTATAGTCTTCGCAATAACCATTAATTCCATCTTTGATTAATTCGTGCATAGCGCCGTTTTTTGAAACAACACACAAGCATCCCTGGCTCATTGCTTCCAACACTACAATACCAAAACCTTCATATTTAGACATGTGGACAAGTAACAATGAATTTTTCATTAAGTAATACTTATCTGAAACTGACACTTCGCGCAGAAAAACAACACGATCGTTCAAACCTAATTCATTAATAAGTTTAGTTAGCTCCTCTAAATATTTTTGGTCGTGTATAGGACCTGCAACAAAAAAACTAATATCTTGCGGCAAAAAACTAAGTGCCTTGATCGAAGTCTCAAAATTTTTAATCCTATTTACTCGAGCCACCTGAAGTATGTATTTTTTATTGGCAATTTTATTCTTAATTTCTACGCTTGCCAATTGATTGATATCCTTAGAAAAGGCTTCCTCTTCAATACCGCAGCCAATTATTTCAATTAGAGATGCCCTTACTCCCGCCGTGATCAATCCATTTTTATCGTCTTGCGAGACACTATGGATTGAATCAACTGAATTATTGATCAACCAAACCCCAAGACTGTGATCAATTAATTGTTTAAGTCTAAAGCTGAAATGAGGATAAATTTCTGAATTATAGTTAAACAAGCCCATTGAGTGTAGAACCAAAGTATATTTTTTTAATCCAAACAATTTCAAAATCATCGAATAGAAGCAAACAAATAAATCAGGGAAAGTAGAAAAATCATTAAAGCATACTACCCCTGTTGAACGGTATTTAATCCCCAAACTAAAGGGCAGTGAAGCAAATGAGAAATAATTGTTCCGCTTTATTGTAATTCCATTAATTTCTTCCTGATCGACAAGTTGATTTCTTTGAATCGGGGTATCTTTAGTCGTAATTACATTAATACGCCATCCTTTATTAATTAAATATCCATATACCTTTAGAAAATACGTCTCAGATCCTGCAATAACAGGGTAGAAATAAGAAGAAATTATTTGAATTGTTTTATTTTCCACAATTGTCATTACTTTATAATCAAAGTTTTAGAAGAAGTTGAAGTCGACCATAAATCCTTGGAATTATTTCTCGTATTAGATTTTATTTTGCTTATAGCCAGCACACCAATATAAAATAAAAAAAATACTGGATTTAAAACTAAAAAATGTAAACTGGATTTTATCTTAATAAATAACGGTATATAATAATTATTTTTTACAAGGTCTTTAGGAAAGTATTTTTCCATAATACTTGGTCCATTTAAAAATCTCGTGCTTTGTTTTAGATGATCTTCCAGATTATCCGGTGATTTATAATAAATAGACGCCGAGGGGAAATAAACAAATTTATAATTTGAATTTATGCAAAATAGATAGGAATAAGCGTCCTCAGAAAGCGATGTTGGCCATTCCATCTTTCTTATCATGCTCCCATTAAAAGCCCTGGCCGCGCCAACACACATAAATAAATTATTTCCTTGATTAAGACTTTTAAACATTTCTTTTTTGTAATCTACGCTGTAATTAATCACTTTCTCAAAAAATGTTGAAGCCTTTAGTGGCACACTATCAGGAGATACGATACCAATAATATCCGACTCAGAAAACGGACTTATGATTTTTTCTACAAAAAGGATACCTGACGGCATGATATCTGCGTTTAATAAAATCAATATATCTCCAGAAAATAATTTTAATATCTTATTTTGACTTAATGCTTGCCCTATACGGACTTCATTTTCAATGAGCCTAATTTTTTCATTATTAACTTCTCTAATTTTTTCAACTGTCCTGTCACTACTTTTATCCGATACTACAATAATTTCTAATAACTCCCAATTCTCTTGGGTTTGATTGAGAAGCGACTCTAACAATTGTTTTATATTAGCCTCTTCATTATAGGCTGGAATACCCATACTGACCTTAACTTTGTCTGTCATGGTTTATAATCTAATTTAATTTTTTAGTACTCAATGAAGGCTTCCAAAAAACCGTGGCAGACTTTCGGTCAATAGGAAAAAACCGCGCACTTATATAAACGGCAACGTAACAAGAGAATAAGAAGGGATTTTTTAAAAAATATATTATAGCTCCCAGGAATAACTTGGTTCTTGGAATATAATAATACTTCTCAACTAATTCTCTGGGGTAAAATTTAGAGATTCCGTTAATACCTGCATGGTATCTAAAACTTTGTCTTTGGTAGTCTTTAAAACTATCAGGATTTTTAAATAATACTTCCTCGCTGGGTATATAGTGAAAGTTATAATTTTGCTGCTTGCAAAATATATAAGAATAAACATCTTCAGAAACCACTTCAGGCCAAACCAATTCATGGGCTAACTTTCTAGAAAAAGCTCGTACGCGACCATAGCACATATAAATATTATCCCCGCCATTAAGTTGCGAGGTAACATTCGTTCTATAATAAAATCCAAAATTCATTATTTTCCCAAAAAAGTTTTTCTCTGAGACGGGAGCTATCGCGGTACTAACAATACCCAAATTATCATCTGAATAGAATGGTTCTACTAATTTGGAAAGTAAGGAATCATCTTTTGGCAGAACATCGCCGTCCAAAATAACTATAATATCGCCTGTTGTATTTTTAAAAATTTCATTTAAACCTACAATCTTGCCCATTCTTTGGTCATGTGAATTCAATCTAATTCTAGGATCATTCACGCTCTTAATTATCTCAGTAGTTTTATCTGAACTTGCGTCAGACACAACAACAATTTCCAGTAAATCAAAATTTTCTTGTTTCTGGTTAATTAAAGCGCTCAAAAGCTGTTGAATGTTAGCTGCTTCATTGTACGCTGGAATACCAATACTTATTTTTGGTTTGCTAATCATAAATCCCTTCCGGCAACAATCTGGCCCCCAATTTTTTCATTCTAATCGTTGCCGGCGAACTAATACCCTTGAATTCCCGGAATGTATGACTATGATCAACGCCTACGCGGGGTATACTAAACTGGTCGCTTTGTGGAGTAATAATTCTATAATCCATAGAAAATGCCAATTTGAAACCTGCTTTTTTAACTATCTCGATAATTTTAGGCGTATACTTGCCTTTCGGATAAGCAAAATATTTAATTGGTATATTGAGTATTGTTTCCAATAATTGCTTAGCTTTTATAATTTCCGCTTCAAGTTGATTGTGACTTAGTTTAGTTAGGTCCGCATGGGTAGCGCCATGGCAGCCGATATCCCACCCGGCTTTATGTAAACTCAAAATTTCTTCATTAGTTAAAAATGATTTATTAGTGCTTATCTGCGTCCGATCTATGCGCTCCGGATTTGCCAACACAAATACAGTCGGCTTAATTCCCAAAAAAGGGAGGTAATCTTTAACGCTCAACAGGTCCTGGTAACCGTCATCAAACGCCAAAATAAAAGAGGGTTCGTGGATTTTATTTTGTCCGTCTAAATAATCAGCAAGGTCTTCCATACTTATAGGTTTGGCTCCCGACATTAGGAAATCTACCTGCTGTTTGAGTATTTCTTCCGACACACTAAACCTCCAATTGTCAGAAGATATGCTGTGGTAGCAATAAACCACTATAGGCGCTTGTTTGGAAATCAATCCCAAAACCGAATATACTGTACGACGTATTCTGGTTACTATTTCCTGAGTTAAAGTAGGTGCTTCCATAAAATCCTGGTTACGATGCCTCGTCGGGTTCTTGATACCCTGCCGCAAACTCCTGCTGCAGAGTGATAATAGAAAGGAATATCAGACTGTTTTTTTGCCAGTCAAAATTAGCGGCCCAGATTTTTGCTTCCCGACCCATATTAAGCCGCAATTCTTTGTCCAGGACAATCTCCAAAATTCTTTCAGCAAAAGCCGGATAATCTCCGTGACGCACCAGATAGCCGGCATGCGGATCCAACACTGAATCCCGAAGGCCAGGCACGTCAGCCGCGACAATCGGCGTGCCGCAGGCATTGGCTTCCACCGTGGTAATCCCCCATCCTTCCATAAAAGAAGGATTGACGAAAACCCAAGCTTTTTGTAACAGCTCGACTTTTTCTTGTTCAGAAACCCTGCCGGTAAACGCAACTTTGGGGTTGATACCCAGCTCGCGAGAGAGCCGCTTGAGATTGGGTTCTTCTTCGCCGCTGCCGGCAATAATCAACCTTGCGCGCGGTTCCTTTTCTACTACAATTGCAAATGCTTTAATCAGGACATCAATTGATTTGTAAGCCTTGAGCCGCCCTAAATATAAAATGGTCGGAAACGGACTTTTTCGGAAGGCGGCCTGCGGATTCAGAGTAACTCCTGGATGAACTATATCTACTCCCGCTTGACCCAAGCCTAGCTCCGCAATCGCGGCCTTGCTGGAGTTAGAGATGGTAATGAATCTGATATTTCTATAAACCAGGGGCATTAAATCTTTTTCCAGAAATCGCGCCAGTGCAGCTAAGGGCCTGGATAAAGATCGCGTAAAAACTTCCTGATGCACATGATGCATCAGACAAAATACCGGTTCTTTGACATACAAAGGAGTAAAAAACGGAATCCCATTCTGACAGTCGATAATCACATCGAACCGACCCCGGAATTTGGCAAAATAATAAACAAAGGCCCAGACATAAACCAGATAAAATCCGCCCCGGCGCACTATTTCTATGCCGTCAATAATTTCCCTGTGCCTGGACTGTCTGTCGTTGCCGCAAAAAATTGTAACTTGATTGCCCTGCAAAACCCATTGCTTGGCCAGCTCCTGGATATAAACCTCAGCGCCCCCGGCATAGGCATGCTGCCTGTCCCGCCAGTTAAAAATTAAGATCTTTTGGCCGGCAAACCTTTTATTATCATCCGGAGTAAATAAATTTTGCCTCCGATTGGTCATTGAGCTCACCACAGGAGCGAGAAGATGCATCAACGCCACCAAACCCAAGCCCGCGACACTGGCATAAACCATATTGTTTACAACCGCCAGGATATTGCCATGTCCGCGGATGATCAACCCCGCCATCAATCCAGACATCAACAGAGACGCGAAAGGAAACACGTATTGTTTGCGCGCCAGATGATACGTCACGAATGCAGTGGTGATGGTAAATAGGCCCATGGCCAATACATACATCGGGACAAAAGATAGAATCTCAATTGTTCTGGTACCCAGCAGAATAGGGATAATAATATGGCCAAAAATCGTCATAGTACCGGCAATGACTCCCACAAATAGAGCGGTCAAACCCAATAATAAATAAAAAGTTCGGATGGGATTTTTGTTTAGACCCAAATCGCGGCTGACAAAAGTCACGATCAAAGCATTCGGCAGCGAACCAAAATAATAAACCATTTTGCCAATCAGGGATAACAGCGCATACTGTCCGGCCACGGTGGGATTAAGGTAATGATTGACCAGCAGAACGTCCAGGTTCATAAAAACGACTGAGGACAATCCGCTAAACAGGGCGAAGAAATAAAAACTTTTGGAAAAACTCTCGGTGCTGACTAGTGCCGTCGCTTTTGGTGTGGATTTGGTAAACTGCCAAGCCGCGTACACGCTTACCGCGACCACAGAGATCGGGATGGCCAGATAAGCGACTTTTCCCAAGCCTAAGGAAACTAAACCCACGGCTGCCAGAAGTTTAACTATGCTTTCAAACAAAATGATTTTGCCGACTTTGCCAAGCTTAATCTCTCCCTGCAGGAATCCTTGATTAACCACGGTAATGAAAGCAAAAGAAAACATAGGCACAAACAGCAAAATCACCCACGGGTGGGCCAGGTTAAAAAATCCGGTCAAAAAAGGCGTGGAGAGTAGCCACAGCAAACTTCCGCCCAGAATTACCCATAAGCCGCGTTGATACGTCTGCCTACGAAAAGATAAAGCCTCATCCATCTGGCCTTCGGCGGCCAGATACGCCACGCGCTGATTGACCGTGGTCCCAGCTGCGGATAATAACATCCCGACCAGTGACCAAATGGTATTAACTAAAGTTACCACTGCCAGTTGTTCCAGGGTGAGCGCCCGGCCCAGAAAAGCGTTGAACAAAAAATTCAGAAGGTTGGTGACAGACATGGCCAAAATCAGGGCAGTAGCGCCAGTCCACAATGACTGAGGCAGTTTGGCAAAAATTTTACTAAAACCAAGGCTTCGCGCTGGAGTAAATTCGCCTGCCGGTGGCATGGCTTTTTCAAGATGCAAGCCGTGATTGGTTTTTTCCCAGTAATGAGGCTTCACAACTAGTTGATACAAAGCAATTACGGCAGCTATGGATGTCATGAACCAATACACCGGAACCAAATACACGTATTTGATGACACTCCAGTGTTCGCGCCTGGCACAGCCAATCATGTAGTAATAAAGGTAAAGGAAATTCCCGATTAGCAACGAAGACACCGCGATGTAAAAAATAACCGGCGGATACAAAGCTTCTATGGCAGGGCCGGCGGTGGCTCGAAACACGAAATACGTGATCGTCATCAGCCAGAGAAAAGGGTTGATGAGCATAAAAGCAATTTTTCCTCCCACCACCAGTTGAAAAATAGCCGCGTGAACGCCGCTCTCTTTGAAAAATTTCACGGGGTTGCGCATATGCACCAAATAAGTCTGCATATAGCCTTTGATCCAGCGCGAGCGCTGTCTGAGCCAGTTCCAGAGGTTGCTATTCGCTTCCTCCAGGGTCGTGGAGTCGATAATCGCAGTTCGGTATCCGCGGATAAACAAGCGAGCGCCCAAATCACAGTCCTCAGTAACATTGAATGGATCCCATCCTTCCAGATCTAAAAGAGTTTGGGTTCGGAAATGGTTGCTTGTGCCGCCCAAAGGTATATAGCCGTTGATAGACTGCAGCCCGGGCAAAATCACGTTAAACCACAGAGAGTATTCGGCAGTAAACAGCCGGGTTAAAAAATTATGATGGGGATTGTAATAATTGAGCTTGGCCTGAAGACACACGACCAGCGACGATACTTTTGTGAATCCGACATAAGCTTTCTTGAGTTGCTGGGGTTCCGGCAAATCTTCGGCGTCATAAATCACCAAATATTCACCACGAGCCAAGCTAAGGCCGTAATTACAGGCCTTGGGTTTGGTCTGCGGCATGGACTGCGGTACTATCGAGATCCGAAAATGGCCAGGCAGATCCATGCTTCTGGCAGCATCAATCGTAGCCTGGTCACTCTCTTCCAAAAGCAAAATCACATCCAGCTTGTTTTTTGGCCAATCCAGTTTTTCGATTGCCGCCACAAATCCCGGCAAAACATGAGCCTCTCTAAATAGTGGGCAGAGAATCGAATAAACGGGCAATTTTTCTTCTGGTAAAGCGTTTAATTCATCGTCGGTAAATGTGAGGTCCGGAGGAGCAGTGAGACTTCTGGTTACCAGGTAAAAATTAAAAATAACATCGGCAAAATAAATCAAACTTAAGATAGCGGTAAAAATAATCGCGGTTTTGAGCGGAAACAAAATAAAACCGGCCAAAAGCAAAAAAAATATAAATGCTATAAAGGCTTTTTGCCACAGGACCATGGTTACCAGAGCTGAAATATGATGCGGCAAAGTGGAATGAGTTATAAATCTCTGTCCTTTGTAAGCTTTTCCAGCTCCGATCATATTTTTTGCCGGAGCAATGCTGCCTATGGCAACAGGCAACGAGGATTTGAATTTCAGTTTTATGGCATTCGATGCAATTTCCAAAGTAGCCTGGAGGAGATTGATTTTGGACTGACCGGCATTGCGGTCTTCGAAGACAATGTCATGGCTGGCGATTTTGTAACCCGCATGTCGGGCCTGAATCAAAAATTCCAGGTCAAATGTCCAGGGCGTGGGATGAATTTCAATTTCCCGGACAACTTGTCTGCGAAAAACCTTCAAGCCCGACTGGGCATCAAGCTTAATTCGGTGCAAAACGCGGATAAAGAAAAAATTAAAAATCCTGCTGGCCAATTTTCTCAGGAAATTCTCATTGTGACTTATGCGGCGGGATTGAATCACATCATAGCCGGCATCCAATTTTTGTATCATTGCCGGAATTTCTTCCGGGGGATACTGCAAATCGCCATCCAGCATGGCGATCAGATCAAACCTGGCCAGTCTAAACCCCTGCAACAAGGACTGGGCCTTGCCCCGCTGCCCTTGTTTTAATTCCAGGCGTACGGGGTAAGTGGTTGCCAGTTCGGCTATAATCTCCCTGGTGGCGTCAATGGAATGATCGTCAATAAAAATAAGCTCGTAACCAATGCGGGATTTGGTCAAAGCCTCATGAGTTCTTTGTATAAGCAGTGCTATGTTACCCTCTTCGTTCAGTGTGGGTATTACTACAGAGATTGATTTTTTTAGCATAATGGAGATTACCTATAATCTCACATATAGCTTGGGTTGTCAACGATTATTTTATACAATCTATTTTGCTTTCACTTTTTCCTTGAGTACCTTAGCCAAATATTGGCCAGTATATGATCTTTTTACTTTAGCCACTTCTTCCGGCGTCCCCACAGCCACCACTTCCCCGCCTTTATTACCACCTTCAGGACCCAGATCAATCACCCAGTCCGCAGACTTGATCACGTCTAAATTATGCTCGATCACCAGCACCGTGTTTCCTTTTTCAACTAATTTCCCTAAAACTCCCAGGAGTCTTTTCACATCATCAAAGTGCAAACCCGTAGTAGGCTCGTCCAAAATATACAGGGTCCGGCCGGTGGAAGCGCGGGAAAGTTCTGAGGCAAGCTTGATACGCTGGGCTTCGCCGCCGGAGAGCGTGGTGGCTTGCTGGCCCAAATGCATGTAGCCCAAGCCCACCAAAGACAAAGTTTCCAGTTTGCGGGCAATCAGCGGCACGTTGCGGAAAAAGACATGGGCTTCGTCCACTGTCATTTCCAGCACGTCGGAAATAGTCTTGCCTTTGTAATGGATGTCCAAAGCTTCTTTGTTATAGCGTTTGCCTTTACATTCTTCACAGGCCACGTACACATCCGGCAAAAAATGCATTTCAATTTTGATCACGCCATCGCCGCCGCAAACTTCACAGCGCCCGCCTTTGACATTAAAACTAAACCGCCCGGCTTTATAGCCGCGCATGCGGGCCTCTGGCACCGCCGCAAACAGATCGCGGATATATGTAAACACGCCAGTGTAAGTGGCTGGGTTGGAGCGCGGGGTCCGGCCGATCGGCGACTGGTCGATGTTGATGACTTTATCGATATTTTCAATTCCTAAAATTTTCTTATGTTCCCCGGGCGACTCTTTCGCGTTATAGAAATAAGCGGAGAGGGACTTGGCCAAAATTTCATTGAGCAAGGTGGATTTACCACTGCCCGAAACACCCGTGAGCGTGACAAATTTACCCAAAGGAATCTCCACATCCACGTTTTTCAGATTATGTTCGGTAGCGCCCACGATTCTCAAGGTCTTGCCATTGCCTTTTTTACGAATAGAGGGAACTGTCACAGTCTCCAAGCCCGACAGATATCTTCCGGTCAGAGAATTTTTATCCTTCGCCACCTGGGCCGGGGTTCCTTCTGATACCAGTTGGCCCCCGTGCTTGCCAGCACCCGGACCGATATCCACGACCCAATCCGAGGACCAAATGGTTTCTTCATCATGCTCCACTACTATCACCGTGTTCCCCAGATCACGTAAATTTTTCAGGGTTTTAAGCAACCGGTCATTATCCCGCTGATGCAGACCGATGGAGGGTTCGTCCAGAATATACAAAACTCCAGTCAGACCAGAACCGATTTGCGTAGCCAATCGGATACGCTGCGCCTCGCCACCGGATAAAGTATCAGCGGAACGATCCAAAGTCAGATAATTTAAGCCCACATCCTGCAGGAACTTCAAGCGCGCCACGATTTCTTTGAAAATCTGATGCGCGATCTTAATATCTTTTTCCGACATTTTCCTGGGCAGGGCTTCGGTAAAATCCACGGCTTCGTCAATTGTAAAGTTGGCCACGTCGACAATGGATTTGTCGTCGATGGTCACGGCCAAAAACTCCGGCTTCAGCCGTTTGCCTTTGCAAGTCGGACACTTCTGGATACGCATATATTGTTCGATCTCGGAACGCATATAGTCCGAGTCGGTTTCTTTATATTTGCGTTCCAGATTCGGGATCACGCCTTCGAAAGAAGTAAATCGCTCATAGCCCGATTCGTCTTCGATCTTGATTTTGCGATCCCCAGTGCCGTATAAGACCACATCCAGAAATTTTTTCGGTAAATCTTTCACCGGCGTGTGCGTGGAAAAGCCATACTCTTTCGCCACTGCTTCCAGCACGCGGGAATACCAGGACAATCTGGAAGTGGTTTTACTCCACGGCCGGATGGCACCCTCGGCAAAAGTCAGTTTGGGGTTGGGAATAACCAGATGTTCATTGATTTCAAGGCGGGTGCCAAGACCCGTACAATCCGGACAGGCGCCGTGAGGAGAATTAAAAGAAAAATTGCGAGGATTTAATTCTGGCAAATTCATGTGCCCTTCGGGACAAGCGAAATTGGAAGAAAGCAGAATTTCTTCTGCCTTTGGCGGATCGTTTTTTTGGATAATCACCGAATCGTTACCTAAATCGAGCGCGGTTTCCAAAGAATCAGCAATCCGGGCCCGATCCCCTGAATCCAGGGAGATCCGGTCGACCACGATATCAATCGTATGCTTTTTCTTTTTATCGACATTTAAGCGCAGTGCTTCTCCCAAATCCATAATCGTGCCGTCAAATCTTACGCGCTGATAACCGGACTTTTTCGCTTCCTCCAAAACATGCTTGTGCTCGCCTTTCTGGTCTTTGACCAAAGGCGCCATGATCACGATTTTAGTGGATTCATGCCAGCTAACGATCTGATCCACCATTTGGGTCACTGTCTGGCCCGTGATTTTTTTGCCACAAACCGGACAATGCGGAATACCCACGCGCGCGAACAGCAAACGCAGATAGTCATAAATTTCCGTGACAGTACCCACGGTGGAACGCGGATTATGCGAAGCGGATTTTTGATCAATTGAAATTGCGGGACTTAATCCTTCGATCCGATCCACGTCCGGCTTGTCCATCAGCCCCAAAAACTGCCTGGCGTAAGCTGAAAGAGATTCGACATAACGCCTCTGTCCTTCCGCATATATAGTATCAAATGCCAAAGAGGATTTGCCACTGCCCGAAAGACCCGTGATGACCACGAGTTTGTTTCTGGGAATATCGAGATTGATATTTTTTAAATTATGGACCCGAGCCCCGCGAATAACAATTTTGTCAGACATAGAGAGGTCACTTTCTGGTTCTAAAAATAGCGATAGCGAGAAAGCCCTTGATTAGAGGGTCTAAAAATAGCTCACGTAGTATATATAAAAAAAACCGCCCTGGCAAGAGTGTTAAGGCCGGATGATTGCAACCAAACAAAAACCGGCAATTCTGCCGGCCTTTGATTTACAATTTTTAACGCTTGAAATCCACTATAGGACCAATTGGCATAATCAGATCTTCCGGACTCGCCTTTACTACTTCTGAAAAACTATGGCCCCAGGATCGGAAAATCGCTTCCGAGGGAAACGGGTATCTCAAAATTTCACCGAGGTAATAAACTGTACCTGAAGCAATAATAACGCTTCCTGCAACGTGCCTTTGATTTGAAGGAAGCACCAAAGAAGCCGGAGGAGGTGCCGCGCTTGTAACCTTGGCAATCTTATTCTCATAAACCCAGCCGCGAGCGCCTTGGTCGAAATCCACTTTCCAAAAAGTTGTTGGGGAAAAGGATCGATCAATGATTGGTCCGTCCACTACATTGCCACTGGCACTTGTCTGCGTGCCCAGCGTTGAACTGAACATTACAGGTTGGGATAGCACCGGAACTTCATTAGCAATGGTTTTGACCCGATCGCCTTTTTTAAATGCATTTTCAGGACCTGGAAGAAGCGTTAAAGTTCTAGTGCTGCTGCCATAAGCATTTGATGCTGTGATTGTATAGTTGGTCGGAGCTGCTGGTCTGACTTGAACGCTGCCATTAGTATCCACATTGCCAATACCTTGATCAATAGAGGCTGTAATCGCATCCGACAATCTCCAGGAAAGGTCGTATGCACCCGGAGAGCTGTAAGTAGGCATGGAACCGAATGAAGACATGTCCGGTGCCACTAAAGCGCGCTGATAGAGTGAAGTCGTCAATTGGTTAATTGCTAATTTTACAGAGTCAAAATTACCAACGGCTATATAACTAGTAAAACTATAGGTGCCTTTGAAGTTTCCACTTGCAAAAAGACAATCCCACACCGAAGTGTCAGCTGGGTTGTTGGGATTGCTCCCGTGCCTGCCTCCGCCGTAGTTAGAACCCCGAACCCAGGGACATACAACGCCCATTGCATATTTGCCATCTGCAGTAGACAAAATTACGGGGTCAACAAATCTGCCGGAAGTATTTGGAGTAGCTAAAAGTGGAGTAGCCAGGCCGGAATAAGGATTGTACGACCAAAAATTTGTGAAATCAGCAGGCATGTTTCCTGTGATGACTTGTATGCCGCCGCTTGAGTGTAGCTTGGGAATTGTAAACGTCGTTTCGTATTTTATTATCTGATCAGAAACACCAGGCAGACCAATAGTAACTTTCTTATCGAGCAGGTAACCGGCCGTGTAGGTAGTGTTCTGGGCGCTACTTGGACTGTTGGGAAGATTGGGATTACACACTCTGCCATAGTTTTCTCCGGGACTTAACCAAAAAGCCATATCTGTTTGAGTGGTCAGAACGTTTCCTTGTGCCTGAATCGATTTCAATATGCTTGAGCTTTTAGAAGTATCATAGCGACCCCCGGCTTCGGTCGGATTGTAGCACTCTCCCAACTCATCAAACGCCTCCGCCGATTGCAGCTCACGACCATGGTCATAGCTATTTATAAATTCCTTGCCATTCCAGATTATGGATGTAATCGCGCCGGCCGTTTGATCGGATGTACTTATGGTTAGAGAAGATCCGCCCGCGATTGCAGAAATTTGTGAATTGCCATTTACACGGTTCGGACCTGGCGCGGCACAAGTAATTACTTTCGGAGAATTAGCTATCAGAGGATTTGGGCCTGATGCAGAATCAATCGCATGAGCATAAATTAAATGACGCTGCCCATCCTTCAAACTTGCTGGTGTGAAAATACCGAACCCATGATTGCCGGTGATACCATATACAGTGTTGATGTCGGAGCGTAATCCC
>DASWFI010000106.1:0-2892 GCA_036394315.1 Patescibacteria group bacterium | reverse complement strand
ATGCTTACGACTTTGGTCGAAAACTATCCGGGATTTCCCGACGGAGTCCAGGGACCCGACCTAATGTTTGCAATGAGAAAGCAAGTCGAAAGATTTGGTCCTACTATTATAGATGAGGATTTAACTTCTGCAGATTTCTCCAAGAGACCTTTTAAAGTAACGGTTGCCGGCAAGACTTACGAGGCAAAATCGGTCATAATTGCAACAGGAGCGGACTCTAAAAAAATTGGAGTGAAGGGTGAAGAAGAATTTGCAGGAAAAGGAGTTTCTTATTGTGCGGTTTGTGACGGAGCATTTTTTAAAGAAAAAGATGTAATTGTTGTTGGAGGAGGGGATACTGCAATGGAGGATTCGACTTTTCTCACCCACTTTGCCAAGTCGGTCACTATCGTTCACAGAAGGCACGAATTTAAGGCTTCAAAAATAATGCTTGATAGAGCAATGAACAACCCAAAGATTAAGTTTGTCAAAGGTTGTGAGCTCACAGAGATAAAAGGAGGGGAAAAAGTAAGTTCAATCGCGTTTAAAAATAATGAAACACAAAAAGTTACCGAAATTCCAATCGATGGAGTTTTTGTCGCGATAGGGCATGTTCCAAATTCATCCGTATTCAATGAGATTGATGTCGATCCTGAAGGCTATATTAAAGTTCACGATCACTATTTAACAAATGTCGAGGGAGTTTTCGTTGCCGGAGACGTCCATGACCGGCATTATAGGCAAGCGGTAACCGCAGCCGGTTACGGCTCCGCCGCCGCCCTCGAAGCCGAAAGATGGTTGAGCTCGCAGAAACAAGTTTGATATAATTAGCTTATGAATGCTGAACCAGATAGAGAAATAACTCAAGTTCCGGAATCGGCTGAAACTATATTGAGGTCGACTTCAGATGATTATAAACGCCTAAAAGCAGAAGCAGCTGAGGCTTTGGATCGTCAAGATGTTGAAAGTTACAAGCAAAAATTGATAGAAGCTGCTCAACTTGTCGCGGGACTTGATACGAAAATTAATCAAGATATGGTCGACGGTTCGCGATTATCCCAAGATGATCGGTCAGAGATAGTATATTTCTCAATGAGTGCTAAAGAGTGGGTTGATGAAAAGAATTTCTTCGGGATGAGTACGATTTTCGTTCGCAAGGGTTCTACAATAGGTGAGCCGAATGACCTCGAAAAATTAATTGAAAGAGTATATCCAGCTCCAAAGCCGGCAGAAAAACCATAGAAGGGCCGAGGGCTGGCTCTCCTCACAGTAATTTGACAACTCTTTAAATTAGGAGTTCAATAAATAAGTAATGCCTGCCCGTTCCGAACTAGGAATAAACGCGGAGCTGCAACAAGAGGACTCCCAAGCCCCCGATTTATCTTTTCAAACGCAATCAGAGGCAAGAACTCTCTACGAAACCAGAATGCCATCTTTTATTAGAAATAATCTTGACGTTTTGGCGGAGACTTCTTCATCCAGCCCTGAGTACTCATTCGCATTAAGTCATATAGCAGCCGCTCTCTTCGAGCTCGAAGCAAAAGAAGCTAAAATTGACCCTGATTTGCTTAAAAGAGCTCAAGCCGCCATACGTCCCATTAACTCTTGATTCCCTTTTTAACTTGTGATAAGATGGGTTTGTGAATGAATCTAACTTAAGCGCGAGCTTAACGTTAAGAGGAAATCCCTTTATGATAAAAAGCAAATTAATTTCTCAAAAAGCCCTTCGGGGTCGTTTGCTTTCTTCGTAAAAATTTCCTCTTTTTCATCAATTTAAATCAAAAAATCCGTGATTCGGGCCTGTAGCATAGCTGGTTATTGCGCTTCATTTGCAATGAAGAGGTCAGCGGTTCGAATCCGCTCAGGTCCACTTTATTGTTTGGTGCGTAGCGCTTGCTAGTAAAGACTCTAGCCGCTACACATCAGATAATAAAATTTGAGTTGCTCTTTGAAAAGTGAAGAGAAGAATGTCTTAATTCCGATTCGTCGGAATTAATTTATAAAGTTACTCATAAGGCCGATAATGGATGCCTAGGAGATTTTAGCCGAGGAAGGACGCATATGGCGGCGATACTCGTCGGGTAGGTGCCATAAACCTATTATCCGACGGTTTCCGAATGGGGCAACCCACCTGCTTTGCAGGTAACCAACCGTAAAAATAAGTCAGCAATGATTTATATAGCGATTGGTGGGGAACCGCGTGAACTGAAACATCTTAGTAACGCGTGGAATATAAATCAAATGAGATTCCCTCAGTAGCGGCGAGCGAAAGGGGAACAGTCTAAACCACTCGTAAGAGTGGTGTTGCAGGGCAGACGATATTCGATCAGTTTTTTCTAGCAGAAGGATTTGGAATAATCCCTCAAAGAGAGTGAAAAGCTCGTATGCGAAAGGAAAAATTGCGATAGTCTGTTCCTAAGTACCATGGGGTACGGTGAAACCCTGTGGGAATCTGGGACGTCCACGTTCCAAGACTAAATACTAAAATCTACCGATAGTGAACTAGTACCGTGAGGGAAAGGTGAAAAGCACCCCGGGAGGGGGATGAAATAGAACTGAAATTGTTGGCTAACAAGCAGACAGAGCTCCAATTTATTGGGGTAATGTTGTGCCTATTGAAGAATGAGCCTGTGAGTTTATGATTGCTGCATTAGTTTAACCAACTTCGTTGGGGAGACACAGTGAAAGCGAGCCCTAACTGGGCTACCATAGTAGCAATTATTAGACCCGAAACCGGGTGAGCTAACCTTGAGCAGGTTGAGTCCTGAGTAATATCAGGAGGAGGACCGCACTCGTATCCGTAGCAATGGGTTGAGATGACTTGAGGTTAGGGGCAATATACCAAACGAACCCGGAGATAGCTGGTTCTCCCCGAAATATATTAAGGTATAGCGCTGGTTAATTGCAACAGGG
>DASWFI010000105.1:0-2998 GCA_036394315.1 Patescibacteria group bacterium | reverse complement strand
CTAAAGATAAAGGTACCACTGCCAGAGAGAGTAATAGTTCCACTACCTCCGATACTCATGGCTCCGATGCTGCAGTAGACTCCGGGAGTGTAAACTCCCACTGTGCCGTGAGTGGTATCTGATGCCAGATCAATTGCTCCGGCAGCGAAAGTGAAGGTACAGGCTTGAGAAGCTAAGGAAGCTAGAGCAGTGGCTTGGTCTGTGCCAGCCTGGGTAGCAGCCGGAGTTATATCTGCCCCAGTCACCGTATGCGTACCCGATCCTGCCAGGGTTGTAAAGCCGGCGTCTCCGATAATAGTGGTCACTCCCCCATTGGCGGTAAAAGTGCTCGCCAGCACACCGTAAGTTCCAGCCGCACCCAGAGACGGAGTCGTGGCTGCGGAAACTTTATTGGGGATGAATAATTGTAAACAAAAAACAAAAATCGCAAGTGCAAACAATCCCTTTAAATTTCGGGTCTGAGTTTTCACTGTCGAAGCTTTTGATTTTTCTGTTTTTGGCCTGTTTGTATGGGTCATAAAATAATTAATTAATTGCAAAATTTGGCGCGTTTATATAAAAACATACGCATACTCACAATCTACAACAACCTGAGCTTAAGTTAATAGGTCAAATATAGCCAAAGGAAGGAGCATATTAAAACATTTTTTAGTCTTTATGGACAGGTATTCACAGGCTATTTGAGGATAAGACTTCGTTTTATAGGATTTTCAACCTGCTGTATAAATAGCTAATTTTTTATAGGCCTTTACGTCTCTTAATTGTTTAACTTAAGCAAACAAAGAAACCAGCTTTTAAGCTGATTTTTTTGTGTTGAAGAACTGCTTAGAAAACCAAATATCGAATTTTTCGCGCTTTTATCATCCGGCGTCTGGATTTTTTATCAGTCATCAGCAAGAAAGGCACGCTGGCTAAACTTAACAACAATATAGTCCAGGCCAAAAGACTGACTCCGGTTCGAGGAAGTTCAATTGAAGTACCCAAGACCTTGCCTGGATTTTCACCTGTGCCGCCCAACCCTTGATCCGGTGGAAGTGGAGTGGGTGTAGGGGTAGGTGTAGGGGTTGGCCCAGGTGGTGGTGTCGGTGTGGGACTTGGTGGTGTCGGAGTCGGAGCCGGTGGTGGTGCCGATCCACCTCCGCCATTACTGGTATTACTGATGTTGGATGAAAAATTTGCTCCGGAAGGAGGGGGTGGAGTTGGATTTGGATTTACAATCTGAGATTTCAGCGCGTTGAAAGCCACGCAATAATAAATTTTATTCAGATCAGGATTAATAATCTCGTCATAGTTGTCGTAATTCATAATATCAGTGTGGCAATAGATTTCCGCCGAGATATCGCTGCCCGGAGGACCAACTGGCGGGTAAGTAAATGGCACATACCCAGCTTTCAGATTTTCTCGAACCCAGATGCCTGGGGCGCCTTGCAGATTCGGGATATCCACCTGAGCCGCCACTGCTCCGCCGCTGGAGGTAGAAGAATCAAAAGTCTTCCAGTCTCCATAACCAGTACCAGTAAAGGTATTATTACCGCAGTAAGTCGGATTGCACATGCCAGTACTGGAGGTACCGTCAGCCAGACCAATATGAGTACCAATTAATTTGTGGACTCCTGCGGTTCCATCTTTTTGCGCAAAGCCGTACTGGAAGGACCAGTCAGCTTCGAGGTGACAGCGCTGGTTAGACTTAGCTACATAGTCCGCAGCAGTAGTAGCTGTGATCAGGCTCGGCTTGCCCGGCGAAGTGGGCAATCCCCAATCCGGAAGATCAGCTTCGGAAAGACAAACAACTTTGTAAGCTTTGATAGTGGTTGTTTTTGGAGCGTTAAAAGCGACGCAGTGATAAGTCTTGCCTGCTACAGGACCAATAACTTGATCGAAGTTGTCGTAATTAACAATATCGTTATGGCAGTAGATTTCAGCGGAAACGTCGCTGCCTGGAGGGCCAACTGGCGGATATGTAAACGGCACATACCCAGCTTTCAGATTTTCTCGAACCCAGATGCCGGGGGCGCCTTGCAGATCAGCGATGCTGACAGAAGCGGAAACAGTTCCCCCGCTGGAAGTAGCTGTGTCAAAGGTTTTCCAATCCGAGTAACCGGTACCGGTGAAAGTATTGTTGCCGCAATATGTGGGGTTACACATGCCAGTACTGGAGGTGCCGTCAGCCAGACCAATATGGTCGCCTGGAAGTTTATGAACTCCTGATTGGCCGCTTTTTTCTGCAAAGCCGTACTGGAAGGACCAGTCAGCTTCCAGGTGACAGCGTCTTTTGGATGCAGCGACATAGTCCGCAGCAGTCGTGGCTGTGATCAGGCTCGGCTTGCCCGGCGAAGTGGGCAATCCCCAATCCGGCAAATCCGATTCCGAGAGACAAACAACTTTGTCAGCCTGGATCGTCACACCGGAAATTTTATTGTAAACATTACAGTAAGAAATCTTTTCCGTGGCGTTAAACACTATATCGTAATTATCGCTCTTGGTGCCAGAATCTTCATTGCACATAAAGCCATACAATTTGCTGTCTGCCACCGGATTGTTGCTTCTGTCCAACTCCGCCAAATCGACCCTGCCGCCATTGGGTAAGGTCGTAATGATCAGTTTGCCCGATGCATTGGTGAGTCCTGGAATAACTGTAAACGGGGCGCCTGGATATGGAGGAGAGATATCCGTTTTATCGGGTTCGTGGATGAATCCAAAATGATAACCGGCTGCTGGCTTGCACTGTGAAGGAACTACGGCAGCGCCGGTATCGTCGGGCTTGGCTGGCGAAGTCACGGAATTATCAAATGCCAATCCCGCCGGACAATTATACTTGGTAATTTTAACGATTCCTGGCGGAGGTAATTCCTCACAAGAATTACTCCCCCCATTAGCAAACTTCAGCTTTCTGTCTCCATAGAGATGGTTAGGGGTCAGATGTTCAATCACATCCCCTACTACCAGATCAACCTGGTAGTAACAAGGAGGGACTTTGGCTGTCAGGGTAAATGGTCCT
>DASWFI010000104.1:0-1617 GCA_036394315.1 Patescibacteria group bacterium | reverse complement strand
CCCGAATATAATCGATTTCCGTATAGAGTTCTTTTTCAAATTCCGGTGTTCCCAAAACATAGACTTTCGGTTGCTCCTGCGGCACGTCTTGAAACGAAAGCAGATAGGTATGAGCAATAATCATCACGCCACGGAGAAACCGGATAAGGGCATCAAGCCGTTTCTCAAACTCTGCCGTTAAGTACGCACTTGTCCCTTCTACCATCATTTTTTCCTGGTAGTCTATTAGCTCTTGGGCAACAGTCGTCAAAGCAAGAATCGCATCATATTCATTGCCAGAGAGGAGTAGCCCTAACTCTATGCTCGCTTGGCTTTCCGGCACATCTTCTGTAACTTCGAGACTCTTTTCAACCGCATACCCATGATATCTACCCCTGGCAATCTTATACTCATCATATGTACTTTCAAGCTTGGCTAAGATTTTGTTGATGGGAATATAGAGTGGCTCGATGTGTGGTCGTG
This sequence comes from Patescibacteria group bacterium, assembly GCA_036394315.1. GTDB lineage: Bacteria > Patescibacteriota > Doudnabacteria > UBA920 > O2-02-FULL-48-8 > DASWFI01. The sequence continues at coordinate 1,155 of DASWFI010000104.1, read as the reverse complement.
TATTTTGTAACAGGTTGTCATTCAGCCGTTGCAGCTTCGCATCTTTTAATGCCTGGTCTTTCTGTCGGTTGTTCATAACTAACGTGACGATAGCTATAATGTTTCCAACTCCAAAAATAGAGAGACCAATCTGTAGCCATACAGGGAGAGTATTCATAGCCACTCCTTCTCTACGAAAATAGAACTCTACTGCAATAGAACGGTGGAAGCAGGAAGTTGTAAAACAAAAGTGATTGTAGTCCGAGTATTCCCCATCAGACGAAGCCACATGCCTCACATGAACTCTTCCCCTCTTCCCTTTTGACTTTTTACTGCCTGCTTGCTACTCTTTGTCCACTGGTGAACTACCAGAAAGCTCTACACGCAGAGCTTGTTTTGTAGCACCTTGAAAAGTTGCAGTTGTGTTTTCCAACAGAAAGGAGAAGGAAAGTTGGTAAACATCTATGTACCCAAAGACCCGCAGGACAAACCGTTTGTCGTCCTCAGTTTCAGCAGGCAGACACTTCTATCGCTCGGATTAACCTACGAGCAAGTGAGCCGCTTGACTGATGAGGATATGACTCGTATTGCGGAGTCTCTTGCACAAACTATCCCGATTTTCTGGAACGGGTGAGGTTTAACATCAGATTATACCTGGCATCGTAAGGAGTACGTTGTATGGACAATTGGATCATGCCATTTCCTGTCATGAGTCTCTACCGTTTTGACCTGTATTGGGTCAATCTTACCCAGGAACAAGTAGACGCTTTCACGGATGAAGACATGTGTGCCTCTTTCTTTGAAAATCACCCTCCCTATTCTGCAACTTCCTTCTTAAAACACATCTTTTAATCAATGTCATGTTTTCGTAGATGCCTGTTGGGTTTTGAAAGCACTTTTTGGGCGAAAGAAAGATTAGAATTTTCTCTGGTTACGAAAAAGGTGTGAATTTTCGTCATAAATTGCCGCTAATTCATTGACATTCATAGGAATTTATGGCAAACTCGAAACAGAGCCTATAATTCTTCTTTGGAGTAATGCCTCAATGACTATCGAAGACTACCGTATCAGGCTTGGATGGTCTCAGGCAGAATTAGCACGGAGGGCTAACATTGATGTGAATACGCTCAAGAGGGCAATCAGTGGACAGCCAGTGTTTAAGCATACTGCTGGTGC
>DASWFI010000103.1:0-2356 GCA_036394315.1 Patescibacteria group bacterium | reverse complement strand
GTAATTTAAAATCGACAAATTTTTGGCATACGACATCCGCTTCGGACCGACGATCCCGATCACTCCCTTTTTTCCATCTTTGAGAGTGACATTCGACACCACCAGACTTAAATCCTTAGGCACCGGCAAAGAAGATTCGCCACCAATAAACGCTTCTGCGGAAACTTCGGATTTCTTCATCAACTTGATCGCGTGCTCATCCATGTTTTCCAGGAATGAAGCCACTTGCTTCATGATCTTCGTGTCCGCAAACTCCGGTTCCCCGATGATATGAGATAAACCAGTGGCTGAAGATTCGTTTGGCAATAAAGCAAATGCCGCCTGGCCTGAAACCTGAGATAATAGATTAGAAATGGAACGGCCGAGTTGCTCATGCTGGATTTTAAGTTTATTCAATTCAGATTTGAGCAAACGCCGTTCTTTATCGGAAAGCTCGAACCTGCGCATTAGCTCATTCACGAAAAAACGATAGCCTTTATCAGCAGGCACCCTTCCTGCAGATTTATGGGGTTGGTAAATATACCCGGCCTTTTCCAGAGCTGCCATTTCATTTCGTATAGTAGCCGAACTTTCCCGAAAATTATATTTCGCTGCTAACTCTTTAGACCCTACCGGCGTGGCGGTTTCGGAATATTCTTTCACTATCGCCGCGAGTATTTTTTGCTTTCGAATATCCATAAGCTTATTTATTAGCACTTTCATGCCCTGAGTGCCAACTGTATATTATATTAATATTAGCACTCATACCTGTCAAGTGCCAATAGTCACTTTAATCGAGTAAGAATTGCCGTTTAATACACACAGTAATCTTTTAATTGTTAAGACTCAACTGATTCGAACTCCTCGTCAAACACCTCCATCTTAAGGACAATCGTCCTGGACAGACCTTTGACTTTATTGCTCTCGGTATATAGTATATATTTATGAATAAATATCTAAAAATATTTATATTTGTTTTTCTTTTGGTCGCCATTACAGTTGCTGGTTTAATTTATTATAAATCTGGCCAGACAGTGACTGGGCAAATTCAATCGGAAGGTGGAACTATTGGGAATAACATCCTCAGCTACTCGGTAGCAAAAGGAGTTTTTCCATCTGTAGCTAATATAACTTTGAAATCGATACCGCGTAATAAACTACCAAGTTCCATCCCAAACAATGCTAAAGTTTATGCGGCAGTAGAAGTTAATGTTACATTTTCAAATGAATCATCTAGTTCACTAACTCCATCGATTAATTACGCGACTGTAAAAGCCCCTTTATATCAGCATTTGAATCCAGGAATGCAGCTGGTTGTCCTCGAACCAACTTTAACCGGTGATAACTGGAAAAAAACAGGCCAATTGGGTACAGTCGATTCAAATGGTAAGTCAGTAACTTTTCAAGCGGCAACAGATGGACAGTTTATTCTGATGCTCAAAGCAGATATAAACGCTCAAAATTAACAACTAAATACCAGGCTTAATATCTCATTTTCAGAATAGGAACGCCACCTCCTTTCTTTAGTGGGTGATTTTATTATATCTAATCGACAGAGGGCGATGCCTTCAAACGCACACGCCAACTAAAGCTGGTGGTTTTTACATATAATAAAAAACCAGGATTCTTTTGGAATCCTGGCACTAAGTCAAAACCCTATGGCCTGTTGAGAGTAACCACGGGCCCCAAAACTAAATTCATATCCGCGGCATTAGCCAGGATGACCTCATTAAAATTATGCCCCCAGGAGAAGAAAACTTCAGCGGAAGGAAATGGATATTTGGTATCTTTGCCCAAATAATATACGGTGCCGCGATCAAGCACCACAGAACTCCGGACATGTCTCTGGGTGGTGGTAAAAAAACCCGGGCCCGCAGGAATATTTGTGGTATCCGTCACAATCACCTTACTTTTTCCATATCCCAACCCATTAAAGACTTCCATTGAGACAAATGGTCTTTTGACACCTGATTCCATAGCATAAATTGTGCCATGATCATTGATCAAAGTACCATCAGGATAGACACGGGGAGGACTGGCAGTTAAACGTGGGGGTTCAGTGGAATTTTGTGGGACGGCAAAATTAACAGAAAGATCTTTCGACTGAGATGTGGGAGTTGTGCTGGGAGTGGGAGCAGGACTGGGTGCTGGAGCTGGTGGTAGTGGTGGCGGAGCTGGTGGTAGTGGTGGCGGATCAGGAACAACTACAGAAGTCACCGAGGGGGTTATGGGCGCATTGGCTGCAAAAAATTTAGCCAATATTAATCCCCGGTCATTAATTTTATATTGATTATTCCCGGGATTATCCAGTATCCCCTCGCCAATGCCGCCCCACCAGGCACCCCAATAATTAAAACCGATTAAAATACGATCATCC
>DASWFI010000102.1:0-1735 GCA_036394315.1 Patescibacteria group bacterium | reverse complement strand
AACTTTAGCGCCGCTGTTTGCCGCAGCATTTGCCACACACAGTTCTCACGTGGCGTTTTTAGTTGGTACTTCGGCAGCGGTGGGAGCTGGAATTTCCATGGCTTTTGCCGAAGGCCTGTCAGATGACGGGGTATTAACCGGACGCGGGCATCCATTTTTGCGCGGATCGATCACGGGGATAATGACTCTTTTGGGCGGAATTTTTCACACCCTGCCGTTCTTACAGAACAATCTTGCCCACGCTTTGTATTGGGCATATTTGATTGTGGGGATTGAACTGCTGGCCATCGCGTTTATTCGATATAAATACATGAAGATGAATTTTTTTCTTTCAATTATACAAGTGGTCGTAGGTGGCGGGCTGGTGTTTTTTGCGGGTTACTTTATAGGACAAGGCTAATTTATGCAAGAACGATTACAAAAAATTATCTCCCAGGCGGGCATTGCCTCGCGCCGCCACGCCGAAGAGCTGATCGTGTCGGGCAAGGTTAAGGTCAACGGCAAAATGGTAAAAGAGCTGGGCAGCAAAGCTGATCCCGCCGCGGATAATATCGAAGTCAACGGCAAACTGATTCGATTACAGAAGCATGTTTATCTGATTATGAACAAACCGCGCCGCTACATGACCACGAGGGATGATCCGCAGAAACGCCGAACAGTCTTTGATCTGTTGCCGGCCGAATTAAGAAATGTGGTTTGGCCCATTGGGCGTCTGGATTTTAATACCGAAGGGTTGTTGTTGTTCACTAATGACGGGGAGCTGACCCAGGAGCTGGCACACCCCTCCAAAGAGCATGAAAAAGAGTATGAAGTGGTTTTGGATAAAGAGCCATCTGCGGGTCGGATCGAAAAACTGCGGGAGGGAATGATGCTGGACGGCAAGAAAACGGCGCCAGCCCAAGTGATCGTCAATGGTGCTACAATTCGGATCACTATCCACGAAGGCCGAAACCGCCAGGTGCGCCGGATGTTTTCGGCTTTTGGCTACACCGTACGAAGCATCAAACGCGTCCGGGTTGGCAAACTTCGATTAAAAGATTTACAATTAGGACAATATAAAGCGATAGATAAAAAGGAGATAGTATAATGCCTGAAACAAATGTGGAATTCGAACGTGATTTGAAATTAAATTTACGGAATAATATTTCAATTGAATTACAAAGCAAGCGTGAAAAATTACAAACATTGTACGATAAGCTCCAAATAGGAGAGCACGGTAGTGAGGAACTAAATATTCAAGCCGGTCAGCTGCAAACCGAAATAACCAAACTTGCGGCCAAATTAAAAAAATTAGACTCTGAGACGGATTAATTCGAAAACAGTACTTTTGTGGTATAATTAAGGTGCTGTTTTTTGTATGCCGAAATCAAAAATTCCCCAAGAAAAGAAAAATATTGTCATTTTAGGCGGCGGCTTTGCCGGAGTCAGAGCGGCTTTGGATTTGAACAACTATTTGCATGATAATAACGACTATGAAATTATTTTGATCGACCGACGGGATTACCAGACGTACTACTCCGCGCTTTATGAAGCTGCTACGACCCAGCATCGAATGGTGGAGGCAAAAAAAGTTAAGCGTACAGTGACTATTCCGTTTGCTGAAATTTTCGAAAAGACTAAAGTAAAAGTTTTTAAAGCTTATATCGATCGAATCGATCTGGAGAATGGCAAAGTGGTGACCGACTCGAGAATTCTGTCCTTCGATTATTTGGTGATCGGCCTGGGCAGCATGGCG
>DASWFI010000101.1:0-32384 GCA_036394315.1 Patescibacteria group bacterium | reverse complement strand
TCACTCACTCTGATAATGAATTTGCGAAGTTGATGAATGAGGCTAAGCTGCAACTCTGGCAGACTTTTAAACATCATTAATCCTTAAAACTCAAAATTTGGCGGCGGTTATCTCAGTATCATCTCTTGACTGGAAACTACTCTGGATGGTGTGAGGCGAGCCACTAATTCATCAAATGAAAAAGGCTTTATCAGATAGTCATCCGCTCCGGCATCCAATCCCAAAACTTTGTCTTCAACAGTATCCTTAGCTGTCAGCATTAAAATAGGGATAACTATATTTTGTTCTCGCAAATTTTTGCAAACCGTTATCCCGTCGCGTTTGGGCAGTCCGACATCCAAAATAAGAGCGTCATAATCCACTTTTTTCATTCTATCCGCCGCTGCCCGCTTTCTACGTCCAAAACATAATCGGCTACAAAACCCTTTTGTTCCAGGCCCTAATAAGAATTCTCATAAGAAAAGGATAAAAAAACTTAGATTAAGACTCATTAAGCATGTATTCATTGTAGGCTTGAAAAAGTGTAGCCCTGATCCTGCAAATGCGGAATTATCTGCTTTAAAACTTCCAGACTTTTTGGCGCATTTGGGCCGCCGACGTGCATTATGATTACACCGCGGTCTTTTACTTGTCTATATATATTCTGGACAATTTTTTGGGCATTTGAATTAAAAGGATCGCTTGCTACCACGTCCCCATCATTATTTATCAGGCCTAAATTTTGAACCAATTGATCGTCGTGAGCACCGTGACAAATGCCTGGAAAGCGAAAATATTTAGGACTTCTGCCGGTAAGATCTTTCAGGATTTTTTGAGTTTTATTTATCTGGTCTATTTTTTCCTGATCAGTCTTTAAAGTCTGTAAGCCATAACAATATGGGGTAAAGCCTGATTCATCGTAACTGTGATTTTCAAAAGTGTAATTACCTGTGGAATTTAAATCCCGAATAAGATTTGAGTAAACTTCAGCGAACAAGCCGGAAACAAAAAATGTCGCCTTGATATTATTGGCTTTCAGATACTCGATAAGTTCCGGGTCATACCATGCTTTAACAGTCTTATTCTGAAGTCTCTTTTGCATGCTTCCATTCATGTCCGCATCAAGCGTTAAATACAATGTCTTCTTATTTGGAACAGCGCGACTATCTGGAACGCTCAAAATTTTCTGTGGCTTGAAACTCGGGGGGGTTATATTTTTTTGTAAAAAAACAAAGCCTGGGACTGCCAGGATAGATAAAATTACAAATGAATAATCTATTTTTCTAGTTAAAATCATGCGTGGATTATATCAAAAAACACTAGCGGAAGCTAGTGTCATTAGTTGGGACAGATTTAGTTCCAAAACTCAAAATAAGTTTATGCCTCTGATCCAATCAATAAAAGAGGGCATTTCATCGTCAATATGGATCCGCTCAAGACGATAAAAATCATTGGGTGATTTAATATTATGGTAGGCTTTATGAATCGTGGTAGTGGCACTTATATAATATTGCGCCGTTTTTTCGACTACTACCTGGTTATGGGCTCCGCCTGGATAACAAAAATGTTTTACCGTTATTCCTAAATTCTTTTCAATTACCTTTTTACTGTTCGCGAGTTCAGATTCTAGCTGTGTTGAGGTGAGATGTGTTAGATTTGGATGAGTAACACTATGGGCACCGATAGTCATGCCGTTATTTACCAATTCTTTGATCTGTGACCAATCCATATATCCGTCACTTCCAACTTCGCCTGAAATAATATAGAAGGTTGCGGTATACCCATATTTTTTAAGAATGGGTAAAACGTTTGCATATTGATCAACCGTGCCGTCATCAAAAGTGATTATAGTTGGTTTGGTTGGGAGCGTTGTCGTGCCTTTGAGCCCGCTTATAAGGTCGTCCATGGAGATGACTTTATACCCATTATCAGAAAGCCATTTCATTTGGCTATCGAAGACGCCGGGAGAAACATAGTAACTTGCTTGCGGCCGTTTCAGTGCAATATGATGATACATCAATATCGGAGTGTATATTCCCAATTTGGGATCAGGGATAAATGGACCAGGCGGAGTGGCAGCCTCTTTAGGTAAAACCGTCTTTATTTTAGGATTTGGCGAAGATACAGGAGTCTGGTAGAGCAAAGCAGGTGCTGTAAGTTTATTTGATTGGTAATAAATAAATCCCAAACTCAAACCTGCCGCCACTATTATTATTGACGCAAAAAGTTTAAGGTAATTTGTCATAAATCATATCCTGATTGCTTGTGATTATCGTACAATATCGGAGACGGCCTAACGAAGGCTCGTGCGAAGGCAGATTAATAAAAAAGCTTTTTTTTAATTTTATTCACCTCGGACATAAACTTCTCTCCCTGTTCCTGTCTTGGTCGAGGTAATGATAAATTAAATATATAAGCAAGAGTGTGATTCTTAAGTAATATAATCCGGTCAGCCAAGGTAGCGGCTTCTTCAATAAGATGAGAAACCATAACAATAGTCTTATTGGTCTTCTGCCAAATCTTTAATATATCGTTATGTAATTCTGCTGTAGTCTGAGCATCCAAAGCGGAGAATGGTTCGTCCAATAAAAGCAGCTCGGTATCTACAACAAGTGCTCTTGCTATGCCCACTCGTTGCCGCTGCCCGCCGGAAAGCATTCGAGGATATTTATCAACATAATCCTGCAGCCCCATCATCTTAATATATTTTAACGATGTTTCTCTAATTTGGGATTTTGTTAGCTTATGATGGGCCAAAACTATTGAAACATTCTCTAAAACTGTTAACCACGGCAACAAAGCACCGCTTTGAAATACCATAGCAACATTTTCCGGCTTAATTAATCTTCCAATTGTCGGAGTCTCTAAACCTGCGATGAGTTTGAGCAAGGTAGACTTTCCACTGCCTGACGCTCCAATTATACAAATAAATTCTCCTCGCTGTATATCAAAGTTAATATCCTTAACCCCAACGCTATTGTCGGGATGGATCTTTGACACCTGACTTAAACTGATTAGATTAGTCGAATTTAAATTTTTCTGCATATGTAAGTAATTTTTGCCACACAAAAAAGTTTAATAATCCAATCCAAATAACCATGCAAATAATGGCCAGCATAAATAGTTGCTGGTCGCCTTGAGCAGAAGCATTAACCAGAGTGCTGCCGATACCAAAAAGGTCTTGATTGCTTGTACCGCCTGGGATGTACGTATGCAGGACCTCGGCCACTATGACGATGTTCCAGCCCTGGGCCCAAGCAAGAAGTGAACCTGTGATTATGTAAGGCATAACTCCGGGAATAAGAACCTTGGTAAAGTATGACCAGCCAGTGATATGAAATACTTGGGCCCCGGCTTTGATGTCGCCGGGAATAGTTCGCAATCCCCCCACAAGGCTAAAAACGATATTCCAAATCATGCTCAAAAATAAAATAAAAATTGCCGCGCCGCTCAAAAAATTTGAATGAATAAAAACAAGGATAATAATAGGAAAAAAAGCCAACACTGGAATTGACTGAATTATATCGAACACCGGAAGCAACAATCGTTCAATTGTATCATTCCGGGTAATGAGCAACGCCAATGGTATCGAAATTAATAAGGCCAGAATATACGCTATCAGAAGACGAATAAAAGTAGCAAATATAGCTTGAACTACAAGACTTACGCCTATGGCCGGGACTATGTTGTAATGAAATCCCGTAGAAATAAATATGGCTAAAAATGCCACTACCAAAATCATTAACGGAACAAGGACGAAAGAATACAAGCGCTGTCGCAAAGACATGGCATAACTGATACTCAAATGTCTATGATAGTGGCGAATATGAGGACTTCGATTGTGATCAGACATATATAAAATATTATAACACAGAAAGCGTAAAAGCCACCCAGTAATTACTGGGTGGTTTCGCGAAATCAGATTTAACGACGAATATTATTGCAATGTGGTTGTACTTTGTGGGTAACTGGATATATTCGCTTGTACCGCGCTCTTAGTACTATACCCGAGTTTAGTCAATGCTGTCATACTTGCAAATGACAACTTTTGGTGATCTGAGATCAGATAGTACGTACCGCTATCCAAAACCAACGTGCCATCTCTCAATTTCACAGCAGTACCTTCAGGTAAAGCTAAGTCGGCGGCATTGGCCTTAACTAATCGCTTTAGACTAAACCGTAAGTGTTACTAATAGGAGTAACTGTTGTAGCAATCCAATTTTTTTCATTTGTTTCTCCATTTATTTAATTTCGTATCTTCTTCGTGGATAAAAAATTAATTAGTTATCCACATAGGTAAATACATAATAATAGGCACAAATGAAGTTTGAATGGAGCTATGCTGCGGGTAAAATTACCGAAATCGTAGTGCCCACTTTCAACACACTATCAACTTGAATCGTAGCTGAATGTAGGTCGGCAATTCTTTTAACAATCGAGAGCCCGAGTCCCGGTCCGCCAACCGAGCGGTTCTCATTCGCTTTATAAAAAGGATCAAATAATCGCGCTAAATTTTCTTTGGCTATACCAATACCATTATCTTTGATAGTGAATTGCATACTGACTGCAGTCTTGATGACAGTAATTACTACCAAACCTTCTTCATCCGTATACTGAACAGCATTCTGAATCAAGTTAATAATCATATGGATCAATGCGGATTTATCAGCAAGTACATAGCCGTGGTCAGATCTCTGAATTACCAAATTGATTTTTTTCTTATCCACCAAAGCCTTGATTTTTTGAACGACTATCTGAACAACTTCCTGCAATTCAATTCGTTCTTTCTTAACCGTTTCCTGGCGCTCGCTCCGCGATAATTCCAACAAGTCTTCCACGATGCTCGACATATAATCAATTTCCTCCAGATTGCTCGAAACCAACTTCCGATAATCTAAGATGGTTGAATCGGGATTTTGCATTAAAACTTCACTTTGGGTTTTTATCACAGCAAGTGGAGTAAACAATTCATGCGAAGCATCAGCGTTAAATCGTTTTTGCTCCTCTATTAACGCTCTGATCTTCACCTCGGCACGCCGCTGGGACTCTACTAAAGAACTTATAAGCACAGCAACTGCCCCAAAAACCATTGATCGAGGAATGTATTCTATTCCAATAGTCACGCTGCCAATGGGCTGTATAAAATAATAATCCAAGGCTAGAACAGCCAATGGAGCAGCCAATAAACCCGGGCCTAATCCTGCATACCACGAAGTGATAATGACCCCGGCAAACAAGAGCATGGTTGGCGTGTGTTGAAAAACACTATAGCGATGGTTGAGTTGGACTGCCAGGCCAATAAAGACAAAAGCGCTAAGATAGCGCCATATATTTTGTAGCGGTCCGGGTAAAAAAGAAGTATTTCTGAACCGCTGAATCGCTTCAAAAAATAAGTCCCATCTTTTTGCATACCCGGTAATTTTATTTTCTAACATAATTTTTTACACACGCAATTTATACCCAATACCTCTAATTGTTTCCAGAAAATCTTCGTTAGTATCAATACTTAACTTCTTTCTTAAATTTTTTATATGCACGTCGATAACATTGCTTGACGATTCAACGCCAAAATCCCAGGAATGATCCAAGAGCTGATCCCGGGTGATAACCTGGTTCGGATGATGCATCAAATATTCCAGAATGCTAAATTCTTTTTGGGTTAGTACAATCTCCGTTTTTTTGTAAAAAACTTTCCTCGTCGCGGGATTAAGTGTAAGTTCTGCCACCCTAAGTTCAATTGGCAGCGCTTTGATTGGGCGTCTCAAAAGAGCCCGAATTCTAGAAGTAAGTTCCATGAATGAAAATGGTTTGCTTAAATAATCATCAGCTCCTTTATCCAATAGGTCAGTTTTTGTCTCTACATCCATCTTGGCACTGAGGACGAGAATTGGTGTGGTGATATTTTCATTTCTTAAACTGGAACAAATCTGAAAACCGTCTTTGCCAGGAAGAGTCAGATCCAGAATGATCAGGTCATACTGATTAGGATGAAACCTGACGAATTGTAATGCTTTTTCGCCATCAAGAAAAAAGTCGGCTCTGTATCCTATATTTGTAAGCCCGGTACTTATAGCTTTGGCCAGCTTCTCTTCATCTTCAATAACGCAGATTCGCATATTGTTTTATAAATTAAGTTAATCATAATCAACATACAAATTTAAGTCAAAAATCACTAAAAAATCGCCTTTTTAGACGATTTTTATTAACTCTTTTTATTTTATTTGAATAGGCTTTTCTGATCGACAATTAAGGGTTGAAGTATGATAACGGCCTTATTAGAGGAAACTGTTTGACCGATAGAAAACTTAACCGCAACTATCTTTCCTTTTATCGGCGAGCGGAGAATTGTACCATCGTAAGCCAATTGGCTTTGGTTTAATTTCTGTTTTGCGATAGTTAATGTGGCTTGAGCTGCGTCAATGTCTTCTTGGCGCGAACCAGCCCGCTTTAAGGCTAATTGTGATTGAGCTTGTTTGTACTGCGCTTGTGTTGTGTTAATTGAACCTAGAGCAGAAGAGATTGCTTTTGACTGGGTCTGAAGCTCTTCCTGGTAGGCATTATAGTTCTTGACATACAAAATAGAAGTCGTGTTTGGAATAGGGACTGTCCATGAATCATTGCGATTTATCAAGTCGGTGCTGAAAGTTACGAATAATCCATTGTTTCCGAAAGCCATCGGTATTCCGGGAGTAATGGGCCCGGAATGCCAAGTTTCCAATCCAGATACGAAAATAGCAGAAGGATAATCAATAGAAATTTTATAAACTCCTTGATCAAGACCCAGGTAACTACCTGTAACAGTAAGTTTGGCTGTGCCTATGTTTGTACTAGCAGGGATTACGCTAAAAGGTATCGAATTAAGCATGGTATTATATGCGTCTTTCACCTTAACTGCTTGTTCAGAAATCACGGCCTGATAATTACTTTGAGCATTATTAAGTGCCACGAGAGCTGTTTCTGCTGTCGCTTGCGCAACTCCGATTTCTTCCGGAGTGGTGCCGTTTTTTATTTTTTGCAGTTTTGAAGCCGCGGACTGAACCCCGGCTTTGGCGGTTTCTACTGCAATGGTGCTGTCTGATTGATCCAAACTGGCAAGGATTTGATCGGCTTCAACGATGGAACCGACTTTGACATTGAGTTTTTGTAAACTTCCGCTTTTTTTAAACGATAAGGAAACTTGCTTCAAGTTTTTTAATTTCTGTTTGGTGTTTACTTGTTTGGTGGTTATTTGTTTGATGGCTGCTTGTTTGGTGGTTATTTGTTTGCTTTGGCCTTGGCCAAAATTTGGCAAATGAGCAGGAAAAAAAAACCAACAAAAAATCAGAATTACAAAAATCCCCAGAAAGCAAAAAATATATAGCTTAAAATTCTGTTTTTGTTTCATCTAATTTGAAATCACTCCACTTACAGTGGAGTGATTATCAATCTTTAATTTATGTTGTAAGTGAATGACTTCATGAACTTTTTGTTATAGAAGATTTTATAATCATATTTGCCCTTAATATATCCTTTGTCTTTATTGAAGGCAAATATTACATGGTTTGCTTTCTCATCCACAATCCGCGCACTTTGAGCATTAATATATTTACCTTTGTAGTATCGAGAGTAAGAAACAATGTCATTCTTATGCGCATTCTTCAAATTCACAACTACATAAATAGTCTTATCTTTCGTGCTGAAAACTGAAGCGGGGTTAACTGGATTTCCACCATCATCAAGGCTAGTCGCTGCCACTACTGCCATATTTACAGGTTGATTTACGCTCACTGGATTATTATTTGCCGGAAAAATCACAAGGTATACAATCACAAAAGCCACTACAAGGACTCCAGAGCCAACTATGAGGGGAAGTTTATTTTTTGAGGTTTTCATAATTTTATTTTTTTAATTATTGACCTGCAGAACTGTCAGAACTGGAGCTGCTGTCTTGGATCGTTGTAGAAGTATCAGTGGAAGTTTGATCCTGGCCTGATTGATCCATCTGGGATTGGTCAGTAGCACTAGGATCTGCATCACTGGAATCGGTATTTTGTTGATCGATTGATTCTAAAGTATCCTCTGGCTGCGATTCTGCCGGCATATCAAATTCATCGCTTGCGGTTACTTCCACCGGCGGGAGGTTGCCATCAGTTTCAGCAACAGCCGTGGTTTCATCGGTAAGAACTGCTTCTTGATCAGCAGTGTTGGATGGATCAGAGCTAATTTGAGCTTCGCCTTGTGTAACGACTGCATCAAAATTTACTCCCGAATCTTGACTGGCACTAGTATTATCCAAAGATGAACTGGAGGTATCCGTAGTTACGGCATCTGTGGTCGCATCTTGCGCATAGGAAAGCTGGGCATCAAATCCGGCATAACCTAGCAGCAATAAAGAGACAGCTGCAATCCAAACAAAAAATTTATTTTGTCTTTTCATAATAGATTGTAGATTAATTATTTAGTTTTATTTACTTTTTTGTTTTTTACCGGTTTTTTTGTTACGTCCTTTTTAAAAAGTTTTTTCTTAACTGCTCGTTTTTTAACAACACTAGCACCTTTTACTTTTGCCTTCCATTTGGAGTAGATTTGGTTCTTTTTCATCACTTTCGAAGATCTTATTGTTTTCGAAGAATTCCGTCGACTATTGGGCTTAGGCGCAGCTGCCAAAGCCGAAAAACTAAAAACGAACAGACACACAAAAACCATAACCCCAACCGAAAAAGCCTTTTTGTTTGGCATATTTTGTCTATTAATTACTTAATTTGTTTCAATTAGTTATCCACAACCTCTATCATATTATAGCATCAATATGAAGTTTTGATGAAGCAACCCTAGTATAATTCTAAATTTGGCTCTATTTAAGGATCCCATACACCAATAAGCTAACACCCCCTATAGCTGATAGGATTGATAAATACCACAAACTTTTTCTTCTCATTAAAGCGCTCATAGCAGAAAGAGCTACTGCAATTTGAAATAAGGTCACACCAAAAGCTATTGTATGGTGTTTTTCAAATAAATGGTCAGATTTTTCGCTGGAATTCTTAACTTGCTCTTCAAATGTTTGGGCTTGTTGTTGAATTGCTTTTTGCTCCTGGGCATATTTATCTATTTGTTGCTTAACTTTGGCGTCAGGCGTTTGACCCGCAAAGCCTTCAGCCACATTTTTCTTAACCCCTTTGGCCTGATAATAATTCCACTGATCTGAAGCTTTGCTCTGAAACAATACAGCGTTATTTTTTTCTAAAAGCGCTCTATCAGCAAAATTTCCAGATTGTAATGCAGCAATAGCGGAGAGTACTGCAATTACAGCAGTAGTTAAAGCTAAATATTTGCTCCAACTTCCCTGAAAATCCGCCGCTTTTTCTATTTCTTCTTTAACTTCCAATGGTGTGATTTCTTCTTCCATATAAACTATAATAACAAAAACACTAGCTATTGTCATCTTCATTTTTCTGCTCTCGATTTCAGGAAATAATAAAAACCTCCCACTTAGGAAGGTTTTTATATTTGCAAAGCTTTTCAAACTATTTCTTTCGCTTTTTTATAGTCTTTTTCGCTTTTGCCTTGGGTTTCGATTTCTTTGCCATTTTTACTCACCCCCTTTCGCTAATTTAATTTTTATAGGTTTCCGACATATCGTTATAAACAGCCTGACTTAATTCCTTGAACGTATTATCAATAGCCATGTTGTTTATACCAACTCCCATAGTACAGATCAAATAAGGATGTTTGGGAAAATAAACTATGCCGCAGTCGTGGCTCTCTTTCAATCTACTGCGTCCCTGATTAAAACTGCGGGTACGATATTTATTGGCAACGATCAAATCATTGGGCAAGCCAATAGAGACACCGTCAGTGTTGGGAGTTTGGCTTAAAACTTCCAAAGAGCGTTCTGAATATTGTCTACTCAAGTAAGTTGAATTATATAAAATCCGAAAAAACAAACTATACTGTTTAACCGTTATAAAATCTTCGTTTTCCTTGTCTTCTTTAAAGTTAATTCCTAAATCGCTGAACACTTCGTTCAAAGATCCGCGGTTGATATTGTCAAACAGCAAATTGGCAGAATTATCATCGTCGTCGATAATCATCGCCTCAATTAATTTTGCAACGGGATAAATTTCGTTATTTTGTAAGCCTACTTGATTGTTTCTGCTGGCGATTTTTGGATCTACTATGTATTTCAATTGTTTTTGCAAAACTTTAGGATCAGATTCCGCTTGTCTAAAATAAGTAATCATAATTGGGACTTTCATGAGTTTGCCGGGGGAGAATCTTAAATCCTCATTCAGGCCCACCCAACGGCCAAAGTCAAGATCGCGAAAATAAATCGCCGCCTCTTGGACGTCTTGATTTTTTTTATGTTTATCTATTATCTTTGTTAACTTAGTTTGCAATTTGTTATTGGAAAAAAAATCTGCAATTTGCTCACGTTCTACGGCTATCAGCGGATGAATGAACTTATAATTGCTATTGGTATGGTTTCTTTGGATGCCATAGAATCTGCCGCCGTTAAAAATCCAAATAAATAAAACAAATGCCCCCAGAAACACTCCGGCCATAAAAAATATGATTATGGCAAACCATCTCGGTTCAAAATTGAGTTTTTGTTTCATTAGCGTAAACGTTCAATATTATTATAGCACAAACAATCCGATTTGTTAAGCCTCTTCCAGAATTAGCTCAGCCAAACTTTTATCGCGTAACAAACTTTGGGCGCTGCCGGAATGCAAAAGCCGGCCTTGGTTTAAAACAATAACATAATCCGCCTGACTGACAACTTCTAAGACATTGGAGATAAAAATTGTGGTTTTGCCTCTACCAAAAAAATTCAGGTTCTCCATAATTACTCCTCTGGATTTGATATCCAGCGCAGAAAGCGGCTCATCCAAGATTAAAATCTTAGCCTTGGTTCTTAAAAATGCCCTCGCTAACATAATTCTTTGCCGTTGTCCGCCGGAAAGATTAAGCCCTTCCTCTCCGACCACGAAATTATAGCCGCCGGGAAGACGGTTGATAAAATCATTCGCTCTGGCCATTTGTGCCGCGCGTTTAATCTCGTTAAGATTTGTGGAGCCTTTGCCAAAAGCGATATTGTTTCGGATACTCTCATTGAAAAGAACGATTTCTTGCGGCACGAATGCTATATCTTCTCTCAAGTGAAGAAGATCGTAATTGCTTAAATTTTGTCCATCCATCAAAATACTGCCGCTGGTTGGATGTAAAAATTTTAAAATTAAATTTGCGACAGTGGTCTTGCCGCTGCCGTTTACCCCCACGACGACGCTTTTTTTTCCAGCAGGAATTTCAAATGATAAATTTTTAACAATGCTACGATGTTTACCCGTATCAATTGTCACGTGACGAAAAATAATTGCTGGACTCTGCTTTAAAATTAATGCGCCGGTTTTTTGCTCTTTGTAGCGAGGTTCAAAAAAATCATTCATTCGGCTGACTTTAATATAATTCTCTTTAGTCGTTGTGATTCCCGTTACAAACGACAGAAGTGGTTGGCTCAGATTGTCCAGATACAAAATAAACGCGATCAACAAACCAGTGCTTAACTGACCGGAGAATACCAACCTCATGCCATAAAGCAAAACTATTGAATAACTTACCGCAACCACCACGCCGATCAGGAGATTCATTAAAAACCCAAATCCGTGCATATTTAGTTCCCCAACCAAAGAAGATTGTTCTTTTTGCCGAAACAAGCCGGATTCTTTGTGCTGCTTGTTAAAAGCCTGAACGATCCGCAGTTGGCTTAAAACCTCTTCAATAAATGCAAATAAAGTACTGTTTGAGTGCTCGCTAATATGCGAGGTTTTGTTGATTGTTTTATTAAATACTCCTAGAGTTAGGGCTAAAAACGGTAAAATGATTAAAGCTAAAATCCCCAATTGAACGTTAATGTAAAACAGGATGGAGATAGTAACTACTAAAAATAAAAAATTATGGACAATGGGCAAAATACCCTCTTCCAGCAATTCACCCAGGGCGGAAACGTCATAACTCAAACGGTAAATGTAATCGCCTATCTGCTGTTTTTTATAAAATCCCGCGGATAGTTTTTCTAAGTTGTCAAAAGCTTTTTGTGAAAAACTAGCAATAACCCGGCGGGTTAATTTTTTAATCGAGACTCCAACAAAATAATCGACGATATACGAGAGAATATTGCTGGTAAAATACATCATTATAGCAAAAAACCCCAAGGCTTCTTTAGAAGTGAGGAACGACAATAATTTAGAAAGCCATGAGTCACTCTCTAACTGCTCTCCGTTTAAAACATTGTCAATCAAAATTTTAAAGGACCAAGGCGCGATACTCTCCAGGCCTACGCCCAAAAAAATCAAAGTTAAAATAACCAGCAAATAGCCGAAGTAGGGTTTAATTTCATGATATAAAATTTTGTCTATTTGTTTCATTGCTAAGCCGGGAAGAGGCCTTTAAAGTTATTATACCAGTTCTCTTGATAATTTCAACAACGAATGATTATTCTTGTAAATTTTTTATGTCTATGTCATAATAAATATCATAATTAATGGATTAGAAACTAATATAAAAACGCAGAAAAAGAAAGATAAAATTTTACCTCGTATAATACTTTCTGCTAAACCAACCCCGCCTGATATGCCGCAAAGAACCTTCAAGTATTTATTATTAGAAAATGTTTGGCCCTGCCAAATTAACCATTTGGCTTTAGACGGCTGACAATTATATCAACAAGTTGATTTTCATATTTAATATAAATTTATAGCATTATGAAAAATCTGCATATAAAAATTTTGGTTTTGCTTGGCATTGTTATCGTTGCTCTTGGCCTTCTATTTACCTTAGGTAAAAACGGTAAAAACAAATCAAATACGGTTGGTAATTCAATGCTTTCCAGTCAGACGAAAGTGGCACGCATAGCTGACTCTGGTTTTGGCAAGCTCAGTTCGCTTGCAGCTGCGAGCAATCCGCTAAACACCGCCGGAGATGCCAGCGTCGCACAGCCGCAGGCAGGCAACACTTTGTCTATGCCACCGACAAATTTCAGTGTAGCCAATGGCTCCGCCTCAGTAGCTTTGAATACAGCTCCCGCCTCGCAGGGCAGCTCCCGTAATGCTGGTAGTGCCCCAGGCAAAAGTGGCACTGCTGCTCTTTCCATGCCCGCTCCGATCTGGTATTCACGGTATGTCTACAAGGGCGACACGTTCCAACAAAATCAGTCCAAACTTGACGTGCTGAAGCGCGTACCGGTTGCGATTTCTGCGGATCAGGCAGTAGCAGCACTGCAGCAGTTAAATACGGGGCTGGTTGACTTAGGATCTTTTGGCAGTACTAGTCTCAATCAACTAATTTTTTCTCAAAATCAGGATTTGGGATATACGATCACGCTTGATCTGAAAAACGGTACTATAGGAATCAACCCAAACGGTCAGAAATGGTCGCAAAATGGTTGCATGACCAATGCTATGTGCGTACAGCCGCAATCGCTGAAAGTCAACGACATTCCTGTCGACGACGTTATCATTGCCATTACCGATCAATTTTTAAAAGACCATAATATTCCGACTAATTCATACAGCCGGCCGATAGTGCAAAATCAATGGCGTAATTATCTGAAAACTCCGATGGCCAATGGGTCCCCGACTTCGTCTATGCCCATATATTTTCCTTATTCAGTAACTGTAATTTACCAGCAGATGCTTAACGGTAAGCCAGTCTACGAACAAGGAGGCACACCAAGCGGCCTGAATGTCGAAGTAAATCTCAGTTACAGCAAGGTCAGCAGCGTCTATGGTTTGAGCGTCCAGAATTATCAAACGTCTTCATATGACGCGATTACTGAAGTGAAAAAAATAATTCAGATTGCCGAAAATGGCGGACAATACAGATTGAATAATTATTACGGCGGAGCGATGTCGGGAGGTGCTCCGGGCGTATCAGGAAGTGGTAGCGCATCTTCGGGCAGTAAAGTGCTTGGAGTCCCGCCGAATTCTATCATCAAACCCATGCCGGACAATATGTCTGAAGTTGCTCTGGGAACGCCACAGATGGCGTACGTAAAAATGTACGATTACCAGAACGGAATCAACACCGAACTGTACGCACCAGCATTTGTTTTTCCACTGATTAATGCGCCACAGAATTATTATCAACAAAACGTGATTGTGCCGTTGATCTGGGATCTGATCAGCAATCCGTATCCTCTGCCGTTGCCCTTGAAGGGAACGCCCAAAGCAGGCACTACCAATAACAAGCCCACTACCGGTACTGGTTCCAAGCCTGGACCCCTACCAGTACCGCTGATTGTTCCAACAAAATAAAAATTTTAATCATTTAAAAAACGCCAATTTTTATTGGTGTTTTTTAAATGATATTTGACATTTTTTCCTGCTTTTATAAAATATCAATATGAAAAAATACATACCATTTTTACTATTATTGCTGCTGATAGTAACCAGTGATGCAGTAACAATAATAGTATATAAAAACCAGGCCACACAACAGCAACGCAATCAAACGGCTTCGATCACAGCACTTCAAAAACAAATTTCTGCCCTCCAAAACCAGGTAATTCTAAATAAACAAAGCACTTCTGCCGCGCTGTCTGCACAGGAAGTGGCTAATCGCCAGATTGTCCAACAAAAATCCCAGCAAGAACTGGTTACTGCGGCGGTGGCAAAAGCCACACCCGCAGTAGTCTCAGTGGTTATCTCCAAAGAAGTACCGCAATACAAAGTGGTTTACAAAAATCCATTTGGTGATGATCCTTTCTTTCAAAATATTGGTATGCAAGTACCGGTATACGAGCCTACTGGACAGACGCAATCTCAAAAAATTGGAGCAGGAAGCGGTGTATTGATTAGCTCAGACGGATATATTATTACAAATAAACACGTTGTGACTGATGATCAAGCAAGTTATACCGTGTTGTTGTCCAATGGTAAACAAGAAATAGCCAAGCTCATTGCAAAAGATCCCACTAATGACATTGCAATCATTAAAATTAACGGGAATAATTATTCGTCCCTTAAGTTTGACGATTCTAACAACCTACAGTTAGGACAAACCGTAATTGCGATAGGAAATGCTTTGGGCCAATACAATAATTCAGTTTCAATTGGTATTATTTCTGGTCTTAATCGGACAATTCAAGCGTCGAGCACCAATGGCAGTGTGGAAACACTTAAAAGAGTTATTCAAACTGACGCTGCAATCAATCCCGGGAATTCCGGCGGCCCTTTATTGAATTTGAACGGTAGCGTCGTAGGTATCAACGTCGCTACGGTCCAAGGATCCAATAACATTAGTTTTTCGATACCAATAAATGTCGTTCGAAGTATTATCAAAAACGCAATAAACAAATAGAGCAGAGCTGCAATTGTTTATGATATACTAAATACAGCAGCAATTAAATTTTATGAACAACAATAAAGTACTGGTGATTTTAGGAATAGTTTTGGGTCTGGTTTTCTTATACGTGGGCTATGTTTATGCGACTCATTCCGCGGGTACTCTGCCTTCGTACTTCCCTGGCTACCAGGCGCGCTCTAGCCATGTGCATACGAAGCACAGCATAGCGTCATTTGTATTAGCTGCAGCTTTGTTTATTTATTCCTGGTTTCAGAGTGGACCTAAAAAAACTATCTAAAATATAGGGCTAGTGAATAGATAACCCCTGCTGCCAAGCAGTAAATGGCAAAAGGGGTTAATTTATTTGTGTGAGAATATTTCACCAAAAACTTTACAGCCAAATACGCTGCAAAGGCTGAACATAACGCTCCTACCACGGCTGGACCAATTAATCCGCTATTCTCCGATTTAAATAACTCTGGTAATTTTAAAACAGCCGCCGCCCCGATAATTGGAGTCGCTAGGAGGAAACTATATCTTACGGAATCTTCATGAGAAAGTCCTACCAACAATCCTCCTGCCATTGTAGCGCCGGAACGAGAGAACCCGGGAATAAGGGCCACAATTTGAGCCAAGCCTACTTTCAGAGCCTGGGACCATTTTAATTCTGCAATCCTTTTATCTGAACCAAGCTCATCATTGTTTTCCAGTACTCTTCTTTTTAGTACCTCAGTGCCATACAACAGGAAGCCGTTGAGGATTAGAAAAAATGCCGCGGATGAAGCAGAAGCAAAAAGAGAACGTAATTTTTCTTCTAATAGCAAACCCAGAATTCCTGTGGGAATAGTCCCCACCACCAATAGCCAGCCGAGTTTGGCATAGTAATTATCTTCTGTTATTTGTCGCTGCACGAGTGAGCGGCCCATTCCTTTAAGAATATTGATCCAATCTTTCCAAAAAAAGAAAAATAATACAATTGCAGTTGCTAAATGTGTGGCCACCAAGAAAGTCAAAAAGAAAGAATCGTTTTGATTTATGTTCCAACCTACCAATTTTGGAAGTATGACACTGTGTCCTAAACTGGAAACGGGAAATAATTCAGAAATACCCTGAAGAAATCCGAAAATAATAGCCTGAAAGTAAGTAATCATATAATTATCATAACAAAAAACTACCCTTGCTGCGATTCTTTATTTAATGGGAGGGGGTTGAAGCTAGGGCGGATTTAGCTTCGATAATCGAACCCGATGGAAGCTTGAATGAAACCAGCAAAGTAATCAATATGAAGAGGATACCATACGTCAGCGTGGATTTGCTGGCGTCTATGGTTGCTTGATGGCTGATTGTCGTAATTTCGTTTGTGATACTTTGAGGAACTTTGGAACCCAAATCTGCGCCATTGCCAAATTCAATATTGGAAGCTTGAGCCGAAACCGCTGATACGATTGCGGGCTTGGCGGTATCCGGAATTACCTTGCTGCTATTTATGCCACTGGCTAAATTTGATCCTAGGGAGGAAATAAGGATCGCACCCAAAACTGCTGAACCTAAAGTCTGCCCCAAAGACCTCAGAGTATTGCTAACGCCTGATGCTTCTCCTGACTGCTCTACTGAAACCGCAGAAAGAGTTAAGTTTGTCGCTTGGCCAAAAATCAACCCCATGCCGAATCCAAACAAAGCAAATCCCGGAGCTAAGGCCCACTGGTTTGCTCCCAAATGCAAACTTTGGCGCAAAACTATAAAACTAAGCAGATTGATAATAATTCCTGCCTGGATAATACGTTTAGGGGTGATATATTTGCCCAAAAAACTCGATAACGGCGCTGAAACCAAAATAAATGCAGTCATGGGAACCATGGCCAGACCCGTTTCTATAGGATTAAGTCTTAGTACTGACTGGAGATAAATCGGCACGGAAAAACTTAAACCCGATTGTCCCAAGGCCAGAATAGCGGAAACACTTGAGCCTGTCATGAAGGTGGAATTTTTGAAAAGGCTTAAAGAAATCAAAGGAGTTTTGCCGGATCGTTCACGTACGCCTTCCCAATACAGAAATAAAGCCAGGATAATTATTCCTAGAATTATAAATAATAGTGTAGCTGAGTACCCTCCTAAATTAATTACATGGCCCAAGATAATCAGTGGAGATTTAGCAATCAGCCACCCGTAAGTTGTGGATTGAATAAACCCGAAAACCAAAGAAAACATGCCCAGTGCAGAAAGGATTACTCCCACAAAATCCAGGCTTGGCTTTTCTTCTGTTTCTCTATATTCTTTGATCAAAACTGAAGCTAACACTAAAATTGCCGCCACAAATACGTTTATACGGAAAGCCCAGCGCCAGGTGTAGTGAGTGGTAAACCATCCGCCGAGCACAGGACCTAAAGCAGCCGATCCGGCCACTATGCCGCCCCATATGCCGAAGGCCAGCGAAAGATCGCGGCCTTTGTAAGTCGATCGCAGGAGTGACGACGTTGCGGGAAGCATTAGAGCAGCACCGATGCCTTCAATTATAGCCTCGCCTAAAATCATGAACCCCACAGAGTGGGCAATCGAGGTCATAAACGAGCCGATCGCGAAAATAATGGCACCTAGCACGAACATTTTTTTGCGGCCGAACAAATCGCCCAGTCGCCCACCAGTAATCGTAAACGCAGCCAGCATCAGAGCGTAAGCCGTGATCACCCACTGAATGCTTTGAATGTCAGTGTGCAGATCGCTGATAATCGTGCGTAAAGTCACGTTCAAAATAGTAGTATCTAAGATAATAATTGTCAGAGCCAAGCTCATGACCAAAAGCGGCAACCATTTTAGCAATTTATTCATGGTATTATTTAGTGAAGTTATCGGTTAATTCTTTTAATAGATTTAATAGTTGTTCTTGTTTTTTCTTTGATAATTTATGGAAGGACCGGTTCAAAATATCCGTCGGGTGATCTTTGGTGATGTTTTCGATCAAACGTTCCCCTTTCGGCGTGATCTTCAACTCGATTTTTCGGCGATCACTGGTATCGCTATGTTTTTGGATAAATCCTTGTTTTTGAAGGCCGTCAATGTAAGGTACGGCAGAAGGTGCTTTGATTCCCATTTTTTTAGCAATAATTGCTAAAGTGCAGGGTTTTTGTTTTATAATCGAAAGCACGCCATACTGAAACGGGGTTATGGATATCCCTGCGGCCGCAAACTGACGTTCGATATCAGCCTTGGCTTGTTTTACCAGTCCAAACAGCAATAACTTTAAAGATTTTGATTCCGTCATAAAATTGATAAATGATTAGCTAACTAATCATAAGCTACCTAACGAATATTGTCAAGCAACAAAAAAACCTCCTTGTGGGCGATTCTTAGTTAGATTCCTATTGGGGTCGCATTGTGCAGGATGTTTGCTAGAAAACGATAGTAACTATTTCCGAATTTGTTCCCACTCGAAACGGCGGACCCCAAGTGCCAACTCCGCTGGAAGTAAATACTTTCATCTGACCCGACTCCTTTAATCCATAGTCGAAGTGTTTATAAACAAGTCTAGGGATAAATTGAAATGGCCAGACTTGGGCCCGATGAGTGTGCCCGCAAAGCATCAAGGAGATACCCTTTTCTGCCCCAATATCGACATTGTCCGGCACATGCTTCAGCAGGATCGAGGGTTGCTTAGGATTAATGTTGATTCCATTTAAAATTTCGGTAAAATTTTGCCGATTGGCCGTATCTCGATAGTTGACACCGATAATTTGCAGGCCGTTGATGTTTATAATTTCATTTTGCAAGACTTTGATTCCAGACTGGCTGATAGTCAAAACGTCTTGGTCGGTATCTTCGGTGGTGAAGCCATCGTGGTTGCCAGTGACAAAGTAGATGCCAAGGCTTGGATTTAATTTTTTCAGAGGCTCGATGATTCTTTGCTTATCGACCACGACACCATCGTAAAGATCGCCGCCAATGAGGAGGAGATCCGGATTGAGCCCGTGTATTTTATCGGCTACTTTTTGGGCAAATTTTCTACCGTGGATATGTCCCAAATGCAAATCGGAAACAAATATAATTTTTTTATCTTTCCAAAATTCGGGTAGATTTGGGAGTTCTATTTTTGTTGTGACCATATAAATCTTTTTTTCATGCACGAACCCGTAAATAGCTATGAGGATAGCCAATCCAAACAAAATTTCATCAAAGACTAACACGTGGATTCTAAAGATACTTAATAAACCCAAAATTATTGAAACTAAAAATAGGTACAATAGAAAACCCAGCCAAGTTGCCATGCTGGGATAGAAAATCTTTGTGAAGAAATTGCTGTATCTGGATGAAAGCAATAACGATCCGACGAATGAAAGAGACAAGACAACAGTCAAAATTTTCAATATGATTAACAGCGACTGTGAGCTGATTGGGAAAATAAAAATCAATCCTTTGTAGACCACGATGTGCGTAAGCAGGAGAATGGTGAATATGAGGGATACAAAGAAGATTATCTGAGATTTTTTCATGGGTCAATCATAACAAAAACCACTAACCTAAGCTAATGTCCTCTAGGTAAAAGAGCCTGACTTGAGTTCACCATCCCTTTTGTAAGACGCAATAATCACGCCGCTTGGCGTGCTCTTGGATTCCATAAGCTTGAAGGCCGCGCTTCTAGTCCCTTCGCTAAATAACCGTTTACCCTTACCTAGTGTGAGGGGGAATATCTTTAACCATAACTCATCAACTAAATCATTGGCGAGTAAAGTTTGAAGCAGATTACTACTCCCGTGAACCTGGATCATTGGGCCAGCTTGCTGTTTGAGCTTCCGTATTTCTGCGACCACATCGCCCTTTATTTGGATAGTCTCTTTCCATTCTGTATTAACCGTGCCATTACTGACGACATATTTAGTAGCTTTATTAAGGCCTTGCCCCACTTCATCATTATGCTGCGGCCAATACGCTGCAAATATATCGTAGGTCTTTCTGCCCAGCAGTAAATCGAAGGGCAGACCCATTTGTTTCCCCATTTCGTTACCTAAAACTTCGTCGAAGAGTGGTACCGTCCATCCTTCAAGGTCAAAGCCGCCTGAAGGGTCCTCGCCTTTGCCACCAGGAGCTTGCATAACCCCATCAAGTGACACAAATGTTAAAACTATTAATTTTCTCATATAAAATAATTTACTTACTAATTATAGCTTAATCAAACTTCCTGGTGCGGTCAATATAAAAAACCCCAACTTTTCAATTGAGGCTTTTATTGGGGTCGCATAGTGAAGGATGTTAAAACTGCTGTTGTACAAGCAGTCTAATAATTTATTGTAATTGTTTTATGGTGAGGTATACTGAATTTAGTTTGTTTTGCTTGTACCCATAGTATCCAGTCTAGTTCGTTGCTTGTTAGTTTTCTCCTAAGTCCTTCCAGCTCTTGTCGTAAAAGTTCGCTCGCATAAATAGTGTTGGCCCTAATCTCTATTTCTTCTTGTGAACCAGGCATAATTAGTTTTTCATCCTTTACTTTGTCCAACAACTCTTCGTTATACTCCAAAATACCTTCAGCTTGTAAAAACTGAGGTAATTTGTAATCAGCAAAAATAGCCAAATCTTCCATGTTGCTAAAATGACCAGATGCCTTACCTTGAAAGGCATAATACAAATCGCTTACGAAAATCTGAGCTCGTTTTAAGAAATAAATCCTAGAACCATCCTTCATGATCCAATCCTGAAATGTTGGGAAAGCATTAATAATAGAATTTACTAATGTATTTACATCACTATGAGCCGATTGAATTAAACCCATTGCTTCACCACCAAATTGTTTTTCTAGAATAGCAAAGTTTTCGTTTATAATTTTATGCCTTTGTTCGAGCAATAGTAATTTATTTTTACATTCAAAAATTTTAGCAAATTCATCAAAGGAAAGCTCAGCAAGATATTCAGCTTTAAAAAAATTAGGGTTTTGCTCAAAGGCCTTTTTTATTGCATAGGAATATGCGTAATAGCCTTGTAACCATTCACCATCTTTTTGAAAACTCCACCTTTCTTTGCCTTTCTCCGCCCAGAAACAAAAATTGATACTATCAACAAAAAAATAATATTGAGCAGTCTGTTTAGCATCACCCAAAAATTGCAAGGAGTTGTCCCAGACAGGCAAAGGATATCCCTTAATCTTATTTGCGAGCTCGGTTATCTTGTTTTGATTTATACCAACAAATTTACCACTATCCAAAACAGGTTTTATTGAGTTGAGTATCAGATTCTTTACAATCATAACCTAATCATAACAAAAAAACCGCGTTTAGGGCGATTATATTGACTTTTGAGCGAAAAGGGGTACAATATAAGCAGTATAAGGCGTATCTGACACAGCATTTACGCAATTTCCTATCTCCACTGTGTGGGGATTTTAATTAATAATGGCGGTTGGAAGGCTTATATGCCTCATAAACACAGAAAGATCTTTACGAAGCACAAAAAACACATCGTGTAAAAAGTCCATGCAGAATTGTTCAATTTTTTAGCAAATAAATCATGCTTGGATTGCGGAAAAAAAGATCCAATAGTTCTAGAATTTGATCACGTAAGACCGAGTAATAAATTTAAGCAGATATCTAGACTACTGTCAGGGCATTATACATGGAATTCAGTATTGAAAGAAATCAAGAAATGTGAATTAAGATGTGCTAATTGCCATAGAAGAAAGACTTATTTTCAATTTAATAGTTTTGGTAGAACTAAGCCCTTGTAGTTTAATGGATAAAACTGTGGACTTCTAAGCCACTGATGGAGGTTCGATTCCTCCCGAGGGCACCAGAAAATGTTTCCAGAGAATTAATTTGAATTTATGGATAATAAAAATTCAATCGTTCATAGTTTGGGTCACGCGGTTTTGGTTGTGCTTTATGTTTCGTTTGTCGCTTGGCTTATGTTCAATGTACAGAAATTTTTCGGAAACGCTCATAATTTTTGGATTCCGCTGGCCATGCTTCTGCTGTTCGTAGTGTCCGCCACCATCGTGGCAACATTAGTGCTAGGCCGCCCGGCACTTATGTACTTCAATGGGGAAAAACGCGAAGCATTAAATTTTTTCCTTTATACGCTGGGTTGGTTGGTAATTTTTACGGTCTTAGTGTTTGGAACGTTGATTACTCGTAAATAATCGTGGTGCCCGTAGTTCAATGGTAGAACGCCGCTCTGTGGCAGCGGTCACGTGGGTCCGATTCCCATCGGGCACCCCAGTTAGTGAGACCGAGGTGCGTCAGTATTTCCCAATAAAATCGACAGGTTCTAATGTTTTAAAAAGCATAGCCTGACGGTACATAGAACCTGTAGCTCAGTTTCTTAACGTTTTTGAGGTTTTTAAGAATCGCCTGATAGGCGATTTTTTGGTATGATATTCATAGAAAACCAACTATATGGCATTTGGTGAAGGATATCGAAAATCTAATCCGGAGCTTGAAAATCAGCTAAATAGTGCTGAGCAAATTTTAGATACACCTGAAAGTTCTCTTGTTCCAACTTCTGTTAAGCTGGAAGGAATTTTAGAGATGTCTATTCAAGAAATCAAAGAAAAATATTCGCGTCGTTACGATTCCTATGTAAAATTAGTTAGAGAACAAAAAGGGTCAGACAATCTTTCAGAAAAGGAGTTGATAGAAATGCGTCGTTGGCTAGCCGCCTTAAATTCTTTGGATCGGTATATTCAAGATCATTATCAGGGTGAAGAACAAACCTTGCGCCCACGTCAAATCAATGCCTTTGAGGACTTACGAAATTTTCTTGAACAAGGGGGGAATGACGGCTACATCAAACTTCCAACGGGTGTTGGAAAAACAGTATTGTTTACAGAGTTCATTGAAGCGGTCAATATGAGAACATTGGTTGTTGTACCGACGAAGCTTCTGATAAAGCAGACTAAGGGTGCTATTGGGAAATTTGCCTCTGATCTCGATGTTGGAAGAATTTATGGAAATGCTAAAGAGCACGGTAGACAGGTGACAATTACAACATATGATTCTTTAGTATCACAAGTTAAAGAAGGAAAAATAAAACCTGAGGATTATGATTGTTTGATTCTTGACGAAGTTCATAATTCTCTAAGTGATCAAAGAGCGAAGACTGTTGCCAGATTTTCCGACTCATTAAGATTGGGATTTACCGCTACTCCTGAATATAATCCTGAAAAAAATGTACGAAGCCTGCTTGGGACCGAAATCCATACAATGAATATCAGGGAAGGAGTAGAAGAAAGATTGCTGTCATCGTTTTCTGCGCTTATTGCTAGGACTGAAACCGATCTTTCGCAAGTAAAAACATATTCAAATACCGGTGAATATTCTCAGAAGGAATTGGAAAAAGCAATAAATGTTGCGGGCCGCAATCAAGCCGCTGTTGAGCTATACAAAAAAATGTTTGAAGGCCGTTCTGCTGTAACTTACTGCGTGGGAGTTGAACATGCGACCACAGTAGCAAATAATTTTAAAAAAGCTGGTATCTCTGCAGCACATATTAGTGGGCAGATGACTGAAAAAGTGCAACAGGCACTTTTACAAAAATTTAAATATGGAGAAATAAAAGTTCTCTGTAATGCGGATATTTTGATTGCAGGATTTGATGAGCCGAGGGCCAGTGTCTGTCTAAATTTGCGTCCTACTAGATCACGGGTTGTGGCTGAGCAACGTGGAGGCCGCGTTCTTCGGCTAGATGAAAATAATCCGGAGAAACATGCATATATAGTAGATTTTCTGGACAAAGACGGACGGGGTGTATCTAAACCGCCAGTGTTATTCGCTGATGTCGCCGAAGGAGCAGAATTTTTACATCCCAAAAAACGGGTTGGTCTAGATAAAAACGAAGGTGAGGGATCTGAGACAGTTTATCGAGGCTTCCCTACTTTAGATTTGGCTAATTTAAAAATTATTACAGACGTTACAGAAATCATGAAGATTGTTGGAGTGTTTCGAGAACGAGAGCAAGAAATAGAGAAACAACGACAAAAGGAATTTCTTCCTTATACGCAATTGAGAAAAGAGGTACGGCAAGCAGGTTTGGAATCAAGTACTCAATACACGAGAATATATAAGAGACATCCTGGTTGGCCAGCTTCGCCTTCGCAAATTTATGAAACAGAGTGGGTAGATTGGGATGAATTTTTAGAAAGGCCCAGTGTATTATCTTTTGCTCAATTCAGGGAAGAGGTGTTGGCTGCGGAAGTTAGGACCAGTAAAGATTACAAAAAAGTTTATAAAGATCACCAGGGCTGGATTGCTCAACCAGAATATTTATATACAGACGAGTGGCCGGGATGGTCGGAGTTTCTGGAAAGATATAGAACCTACGATCAATTAAAGGCAGAGGTAAAAAATGCTGGAATAGAAACGTGGCCTGAATATAGAAAAATTTACAGAGACCATCAAGGATGGCCCGGAAAACCGGACAAACATTATATAGCCGAATGGCGCGGATGGGATGAATTTTTCGAACGAGAGAAAATGCTTTCATACCAGGAATTTAGAAAAGAAGTACTGGCAGCGGGAATTAAGACGGGTTTGGAATACCGGGATGCATATAAAAATAATCCTAATTGGCCATCGTCTCCAAATTTGGTCTATAAATCCGAATGGCGCGGATGGGATGAATTTTTCGAAAAACCCAAATTTTTACCCCTTGAAGAACTCAAAAATGAGGTCTTAGCAACTGGAGTTATAACCAACGCGGATTATAGAAAAGTATATAGAGATCATGAAGGCTGGCCTGCAGCTCCTGAAGCCACTTACAAATCTGACTGGCCAGGATGGCCGAGCTTTTTGAGTAAGGAAGTTGTTGAGCTTTTATCGATAGGTCGGTTGAAAGAAGAAGCGTTTGGTGCTGGTATTCAATCCAGAAGTGATTACAGTAAAACCTATAAAGTTCATCGTGGATGGCCTGCTGCACCAGAAAAATTTTATGGATCAGAATGGCCCGGATGGACTGAATTTCTTGGAAAAGGAGAAAGACGAGAAAGACGAGAAATCGGACCGCGGCTACCCTATACACTACTCAAGGAAGAAGTTATTAAGGCGGGTATCAAACTAAGCACTGACTACAGAAAAGCATATAAGAACCATGTCGGGTGGCCAGCTGTACCAAAGTTGCTCTACAAATCCGAATGGGAAGGCTGGGATGAATTTCTCGGAGGAGCTGAATTTCGGTCTAAGTTTATTTCTTATCAACAATGCCGAGCGGAGGTTCTACAAATGGGGATAAAATCAGTAAAAGAATATCAAAAAGTTAGTAAAGACCATCCTGGTTGGCCCGCTAATCCTTATGATTTTTATAAAAAGGATTGGCCTGGTTGGCCCGCTTTCCTTGGTAAAAAGTAAATTGTATAATTAATTTTTTATCAACCCTCCTAGGAATTGAACCTGTAATTAATTTGATTGTTCAATATTTACGCGCAAATCCGCAAGAGTTCTAGTCGCAGCAAGGACCCCAAAATAAGGACATCTCAAATGAGGTGTTTTTATTTTGCGGCTATTTACGTGAGGCTCGGTCTATGCTAAACTTGATTGTCATATTGGGAAGGAGGAAACGTGAAAGGTCTTTTACTTGCATTTCTACTGGGAGCATCAATCCAGTCACAGGCTGTTGATCCGATGTTGGCAAGTCTGGATGGTTTGTTCCAGATGGTTAATCCGAGCTTGCCACAGAATGCCTACTTCCCCAAATTCGCTCAAGAAAAAATTTGGTGGTTGGTAGAGCAGCAGAAACAAGGACGCTTGGATGTCGTGCTACTGAACAGTCTGGCGAACACGAACTTAACCGCCGATGACCTTATGTCTTCTGCCATCGTCAACGGCCGCCTGACTTTGGCGGTAGTGCAGACACGGCTGACTACTTTCTTGGCGGAAGGCAAGGTCAATCAGTTGCAGATTAAAAATGACTTTATGCTGGGCGTTGTCCACGAAGTCGTCCATCTGCAAAACCCGAAGCTTGCAAGCAGTAATCATCTGGCCGAAGAACAAAGGGCGTGGCGGGAAGTCAACTCTAATGTTGTAAGGAAGCTCCGAGCTTCTAAACAGCCAATGAATAAGAGGTTCATCGCTGTAGACGACGCTTTGAAAGCTTGTAAAGACCAATTGCCTTGTCCATCTCTCGCAAGGATATTACTTCCAAGTGAGATCAGGAGATAAATGGAGCCAGTTACCATCGGCTCCTTTCTTTTTGTCTATATTGCTAATAACTGCTAAATTTTGTATATTAATAAGTATGAAACACGAGATCTCCCAATTTGAAAATTTAGATTTAAGCTTGGCGGACCAGTTTGAAAATTCTGAGAATTTGCTTATACACGGCAAGGATTTTAAAGTTGTAGATATAATTCCAAAACAAATCAAAAGTGAGATTCCCACAATCATGGTGCCTGGTTTTTCCGCAACCCCGGAAGCATTAAAAGATGCAATTCTCAGAACTGCAGAAGCGGGACGCAGAGTAATTTCTGCATATGCACCTCATGGGGTAGAATATCCTCTTTCGGAACAAGCTGGTAAATCTAATAAAAAATCAGATTTACCAGAAATGCATGAGAGAAAACTCCAATTACTCCTAAAACTTATCGAGGCTAAAAATTTAGGGCCTGTAAATATTATTGCGAATTCCGAGGCCGCTAGTATTGTTACCGCTGCAGCATATTTGTATCCTGAAAAATTCCGCAATATAGTTTTGGTAGAACCGGCAGGATTAATTGGGGAGGATAACTTTTTTAGTTTGGTAATTAGATTCCTGAAAGATATGAAGGAAGAAAAAGCTCAAGCAAAACACTTTAAAAGAGCTGAATTTCCTTCTCCGGCAAGCGTAGGTATCAAATCCGTTCTCTCCGATATTCCAGGATCTGCACGTGAAGTTCAAGCGATTGCAAAATCTGACATTACTAAATTCTTGGAGGAAATACACAAATCTGGTGTTGGTATTTCCATTATTCATGGTGTAGATGATAAGTTATTTCCTATGGATAAGGTTCAGAAGATGACCAAGGAAAAAATGATTGATGGATTCTATAGCGTAAAAGGTAGTCATAACATGATTTATTCGTACGAACCATTCGGTCGTTTAGCCGAAACAGCGTTAACAGATTTGGAAAAAAAATCGAAAAAATAAGTTTTAAAAAACAACTAGGATCTTTGAAATTTCAGTTTCAACTTCCTTCACGATGCGACCCCAGTTAGTGAGACCAAGATGCGTCAGTATTTCCCAATAAAATCGCTAGGATTCTAATTTTTAAAAACATACCCTCACAGGACATAGAACCTCTGCTCTAAATCCCTAACAATTTTGATAGTTTATAAAAATTTAAAAAGTCGCTAAAATGCGAATTTTTTGTTAACGGAGGGGATTGCAAATGGCAACAATTCGTGCTATAATATAAATATAAGTTAATTCTTCTCTGCCAAAATAGCAGTGATTTAAGAAACAAAGACAAAAATGACAATTCAAATGAGGAAAGTGTGCTTTCATGCCCTGACTATTTTGGTTTTCGGCAGTTTTTTGTTTCCGCAACTCGCCTCCGCTCAATTAGGGGGAATAGTACCACCTCCGCCACCAGTTGTAGTTCCGCCTGCGCCCACTCCAGCTCCAGTTCCAGCGCCAGTACCAACCCCGGCTCCTCCTCCGCCAGCTGTTACTCCAATCATCACGCCACCAGTTGTGACTCCTCTTCCACCACCTCCGCCAGCTCAAGTTATCATAACTCCGCCATCGGATACAACTCCGCCCCTTATTTCAGGCGTGGCCGTAGCTTCCGTGAGTGATATTGCGGCCACGATTATCTGGACTACTGATGAATTAGCTGTTTCAACTTTGGAATATGGCATGTCTCAAAACTATGGAACTTCTGCAACTCTTGACGCTTCAGCGCTTCTGGTTCATTCCGCAATCATTTTGGGTTTATCACCAAGCACAACTTACTATTATTGCATCCATGCCACTGATCTTGTTGGCAACTCTTCCACTTCTTGCCCGAATACTTTTGTGACTGACGCAAGCGTCCAAACCCCGATGCCGCCTACTCCTCAAGTCGCGGACACGACAGCTCCTCTAATCACTCAAGCTAGTTCTACAGTGACTAGTTCATCCGTAACTGTTGCTTGGAGCACGGATGAAGCCGCGACTTCGCAAGTCGAGTACGGTACTACAGTTAATTATGGTTCACAAACGACTTTGGATATAAGCCTGGGAACTGCACATTCGGTTACCATTGCGGGCTTTGCCGCAGATACTGAATACCATTTTCATATCAAGTCTGCTGATCAAGCTGGCAATGTTGCGGTTTCGGGAGATAATAGTTTTACTACAGCTGCTGTTGCTCAAACTTCAAGCGGGTCAAGTGGTGGCGGTTCAGCTAATACTCCAATCATCACACCACCAGTTGTTACTCCTCTTCCGCCACCAGTTGTAGTTCCGCCTGCGCCCACTCCGGCTCCAGTTCCAGCGCCAGTACCAACCCCGACTCCTCCTCCGCCAGCTGTTACTCCAACGGTCCCAACAACTCCAACAACTAGCCCTATTCCTCTACCAATACCAACTGCACCAGTGCCTGTAGCACCACTGCCTTTAAGCAGTCAGCCCTCGGGATCTAACTCTCCAACGAATCCAACACCGCCCCCAACTACTCCAGCAATTCCAACTACCCCGGCAACCCCCAGTATAACTCTGCCGATTATTAGTGCTGTGACCGAGAGCGAAGTAAATCCGACTACGGAGACAATCAGCTGGGTTACTGACCAACCGACTGATACCCAAATTGCATATGGTATCGGCAGATCTTATGGCTCTTTAACTACCTATAGTTCAAGCTTGGTTACGGTTCATTCAGCAACTTTGATCAATCTTGCGCCAAACACCACTTACAATTATCAGATTAAATCAAAAGACGTATCAGGGAATTTAGCTGCGGCTTCTCAAGAGGATTTTACTACGTTGTCATTGCCAGCACCCGCTCCTTTAATCTCCGGGGTTAGTAATACTGTGACCACGAACAGCGCGGTCATTACTTGGGCGACAAATGTCCCTGCCACTTCGAAAATTGAATATGGATTAAATGCAGCCTATGATAATCAAACTGTTTTAGATACGAACTTAACTCTTAAGCATAGCCAGACAATCAGCAATTTAGCGCCAGGGATTACTTACGACTTCCGAATTAATTCCCAAAACGCTTTCGCGGATTTGGCAATTTCGAATAACAGCATATTTACGACTGTTGCTGTGGCGGTTGCTGCACCTCCTGCGGAAATTTTGCCGGTTGTAGTAAACAACTTATCGGTTTCAGATGCCGGACAGACTTCTGTGACTATAAGTTTTACGACGCCGAACAATCCCACGAACACAACCTTGCAGGATGATATCAGGTATAGCACACAGCCGATCACCAGCACGAATTTTTTCCAGGCAACCCCGGTTCAAACGACGCCGATTTATTTTGACAGTTCCACAACCGGAGCCAATCAGCAGAATCAATATGTGGTTTTGGGTTTGACACCAGGCACAAATTATAATTTTGCAATTAAAACCGATGATCAGTCCGGCAACACCTCGTCGATCTCTACTGTAGTTTCGGCGACTACGCAAACTGCTGCATCTGCCAATTCCGGTTCAGGTAGTGGAGGAATTAATACTGGTGGTAGCACTACAACCATCAGCGCCCCAAGCGATTTGCGCGCAGAAGCGGCTGATTCCTCGGTAAATATATTTTGGAAGAATCCATCGGAAGCAAACTTTATCCGCGTTAAATTGGTAAGAAAAGCTGGTAATTATCCGACAGCCATAACTGACGGACAAGTATTATATGAAGGAGCAAACCAAAATTTCGTGGATACGAACCTTATCAATGGCCAAAATTATTATTATGCGATTTTTGCGATGAATCATTTGTCCAATGTTTCAACTCCCGTAAAGTTTTCTGTCACACCCAAAGCTGGAATAACAGAAACAGTTTTTTTGCCTGCAACTCCCATCGTCAGCGCTTGTGTAGGTACGGATCTATCGTTTGGCACAAGGAACGAGCAGGTTAAGGAGCTCCAGCGATTCTTAAGCGCTATCGATCAAGGCATTTATCCCAAGAAACTAGTCACGGGGTATTTTCATAAATATACCAGGGCTGCAATCTTAAAGTTGCAGGCAAAAATGGGTTTGACGCAGACCGGAGTGTGGGACCAGACAACCCGGACAGAGTTGGGTATGTGCTCGGGTATTTCGGTTGCTAGATAATATGGCAAGTTAATAGGTATTAGCTTGTCTTTAATATCAACACCCTCTCGGGAATCGAACCTATTGGAATCCAAATCTTCAATATTTACGGAAGAATTTAACAAGAGTGCGAGTCGCAGACCAGACCCCATGAATTTCACCCAGTATTTGCTGGGTGTTTTTCATTGACACTACAAGGGAATTGAACCGGGTTGCTTATTTGCTATGATTATGGCATAAGCCCACCGGATGGAAACAAACAATCAATTAAATAATGATCAACAAAGTCCTCAATCACAACCAAAGAATAATTGGTTTCTAAGACATGAGTTTTCTATATTTGTGATTGTGGCTTTGTTATTGATTGTGATTGTAGGTTCTGTATATTTGTGGAAGGCAATTAAAACAACATCTAGCCTTAGCTATTCAGATTTAGCTGGAACAAATGCAAATCATAATGGAGTTCGAGACGATGTCGAAGATTATATCCTGAAGACCTACACAAACAAGAATGTTCAATTAGCATTATTTCAAGAAGCTAGGGCGATACAGTCTGCTTTAATACATTCAGCCGACCCTTCAGTTTATAATATGGATGTTAAAAATAGTATTAAAGCCGTGGATTGTCTCTATTACGTTAACAAAAAAAACGCTTATAAAATGACAAGAGAGATTGAGGTCAGGATGATTAATACACCGCAAAGATTGCGTGCTTGGTTAAATGTCAATAATAATTCTAACAGCTCACAACCAATACGATTTGGTCAATAGAAAAGCGCATGTGATTTTGTACTAGATGCTTTAGGCACCTCAAAATAAGTTCAAACATCCTGCACGATGCGACCCAAATGTAAACCACTCTGCACTGAAGTGCAGAGTGGTTTACTATTTCCTCTACTGCATCACTCCACCCATAGCCTGTAGTGCAATATCACTATCGGAGAAGGTCTTGATCTGATCCTGGGTTAATCCCATGGCAGTAAATAGGCTCATGTCATTGAAGGGTCTTAAGCTACCATCGTAGACAAAGTAGATGTTAGAAGAGGTTCCTTTGACTGCAATACCATTAGGTAATGTTGCAATAGGTCCATCAGGATATGTTTCGGAATCAGGTATGGTAATGACATCCTTCAGGGTAGCATTCCAGATATTAAACATATTGATGGTGGTATAGCCCCGCTTGAGATGAGCAGAGTTTAGGAAGTAAACAGCAGGAGAAGAAGCATACTTAAACAAGGTACCAGTGGGTCTTTGGAATGGATCATTGGTGGTTTCAATGTTATCAACTAGTTTAATATCATCAATGCTGTAAACATTACTAAAGTTATAGTTATGATCTTTAAAGATCTGGGCTGATGAGAAAGCTTGCTTCTTCCCATTAACCATTAGATATACCGTAGGGTTATTGGAAGCTTTAATCAATGTTCCTGATCTTAACCCTACGACACTTCCCTGGGTAAAGGTAATGTTGGAAGGGATGGTAATAATACTCCTGGATGCTGGGACTTGGTTAAGATAGACACTCCAATCAGTGATAGGATTGGCTACTCTGCTAGGACCTAGAATATATACCGTAGGATTACCAGCATACTTAAAGATGGTACCGGCAGGATACATATCTGGTCTAACTGTCACAGAGGGAGGTGGTGTAGGAGTTGGACCAGGTCCTGGTGGAGGTGTTGGTGGAGGAGTAGGTCCTGGAGGTGGAGGAGGTGGATTAACAGAGCTTACAGTCACAACTACCGTAGATGTAGCAGTCCCTGAGGAGCTGGTTGCAGTCAGGGTATAGGTTGTGGTTGAAGTTGGAGAAACAGACTGGGATCCGGACAGTCCAACAGTTCCAACTGTTGGACTGATACTGACGGAAGTGGCATTGGCTGTAGTCCAGGCCAGGATTGAAG
>DASWFI010000100.1:0-2191 GCA_036394315.1 Patescibacteria group bacterium | reverse complement strand
TCTGGGGAGGTAGATTCGGCACTTAAAGCTAATGACGAATCCGGACCTTACAAAATAGGACTTAACGCATTTCTGATTAACACTGGTTCGCAGCTGATTTTAGTTGACGCAGGTGCAGGGGATATATTTGACCGCGGCCAATTTGGCAAAATGACAAAGAATTTGGCTTTAGCAGGTTACAAACCGGAAGATATAAATATTATCTTGCTTACACATTTTCATCCTGATCACTGCGGCGGCCTGGTACGCAACGGGAAAGTGATCTTCCCCAATGCAACAGTATACCTTGGCAAAGCTGATGTTGACCTCTTATTCGGCGCATCAACCCCGAAACCTGGCGCCGATGGCAAATCCCCGGTTCAAGATGAAATTAACATGCTCAAACCGTACCGTAATGCGGGCAAATTAAAATCTATTGACGGTGCAAGTGAACTTTTCCCTGGAATTAGTTCCTTACCTGCTCCTGGCCATACTCCGGGTCACAATTTTTTTACACTGCAAAGTAAGGGACAGAAATTGGTTTTCTGGGGAGATATCGTCCATGTCTCTGAGGTGCAGTTCTCTGATCCATCTCCAACGGTCATTTTTGACTCCAACCGCCCGGCGGCTAAAGAACAACGTCTTAAGGTATTTAATGATGCTGAATAGAGGGCTACTTGGTGGCAGGCCCTCACATTGCATTTCCGGGGTTCGGGCATGTGACCGCCGAAAATGGAATTTATAAATGGATTCCAGTTAGTTATAGTACAAAGCAATAAACTAAACACGTCTGCGCAAATTCATCCTCAACCATGCATTTTTTAAATAAAGAAAATTTTAGGGCTCTTTTAAAAGCTATTTTCTTTGTCAGTTCTTATGTAATTCTATAATTTTATTGTGGGATTCCTCGTTAGTGATTAAATTTGAGATACGTTCTTTACTTAAAAATTGTCAGTGAGTTAATCGGTGAGTTGAGCATTTGTTCTGATATGCAACTGATAAATAATTAATTATTTATAGAGGTATTTCGAATCCTGCTTCTCATCGCCAGACATAATACGAAAATCTAATATCGCTCCTGTCGCAGATTTTTCTCTCACTGTTTCAAGTAATGAAGCGCAATACTTCCTGATTTAAAAGTCTTTGACTCAACAAGTTTTAATTGTAATTTCTCCTGCAGGCTAATACCTTCCAACAACCGTCTCCCTTCTCCTGCAATTACCGGATGAACGGCAATATGAAATTCATCCACCAGACCAAGCTGTATAAGTTGCGAGGGAATATCTGCACCACCGGTCAGTATATATTTACCTTGCTCCTGTTTCAATTTTAGTATTTCGTCTTTAAGGTTCGTACGAACAATTTCCGTGTTTTTTCCTTCAGCTTTGTCTAGCGTTTTTGAAAAAACAATAATTTTTTTGATGGAGTTAAACGCCTGAGCAAATTCGATATCTTCTTTTGTCTCACCGGAAGGGTTCTTTGCGATGTCGGGCCAATAAGGAACCATCAATTCATAAGTTTTGCGCCCGTAGACGAACAGGTCAGCATTTCGCACAAGGTTCGTATGGAATTCAAACATTTCTTCTTCAGGGTTCACTTTGGTATGATCGCAGCAGCCATCAATGGTAAGGTTGATTGCGTAGATTAGTTTTCTCATTTGATTGCTTTTAGTTTAAATTTCTTTTGGCCCTGGTGATGCTGATCATTTTTCAGGATTTTTGACTATAAAGATCGCTTCGCTTCAATAAAAGGGCAGAATGCGACATTGTTAGGGTGGTTGCCGCAAAGTCTCAATCGCTTTCTAACCTTTCTTTAACATTTCGATTTGAGTGGTAGAAAATCAAAAAGCCTATTTAATATGCTGATTTTCAAATTTCTAGAAGTGCTATCCGTTTCAGGTCAGTAAAAAAATGGTTCGAGAATTGTCCTGCCAGGGCGACTTATTAAATTGATTTTCAATTAATTAAAAGCTGTCCGGACACATTTCGGACAGCTTTTTTGTTTGCATTTATTGACGACTTCTCATAGCCAGACATAATACGAAAATCTAATGTCGCTCCCACCGCAGATTTTTCTCTCACTGTTTCAAGTAATGAAGTACCACACCTCCTGGCTTAAAAACCTTGGACTCAACAAGTTTTAATTTTAATTTCTCTTGCAGGTTGATACCTTCAAACAACCGTCTCCCTTCTCCTACAACTATCGGGTGAAC
>DASWFI010000099.1:0-3822 GCA_036394315.1 Patescibacteria group bacterium | reverse complement strand
TAGAAAGGGTGTTTTACTAGTGGAACTTCAAGGTTTTGGGTTTTTGTAAGTTGTAACTCATGTTGTGAGGCTGGAGAATGGTTGCAGGCGTGGTATATTGATGGACAGGAGGCATATTTTGATTATGATAGCCGGATCCCTTATATACCTTGTACAATTTTGTATGGACAGGAGTTCTTTTTCCGGAATTCTACAAGAAATCCCCCATCTCTGAGTTGTTTGAGGTTAGAAGATCTTGAGTCCCTGGTTGGTAGTTGTATAGGTCTCCAGAGTGAGCCACAACTGTAAGCACCAACTTTTGGGAAGGTCTGCCTCTATACAAGTGGACGGGTCTTTATTGAATTCTGGAGAGGGGCTCATCTGTAAACTTGAGATTGAGATTTATCAGCTGCCAACAAAGCCAGATACCTAAGACTTGGCCTTTCTCTTTTGGTCCTACTCTACCCTAGTTTTATACTGGGAGGGTTAGGGTTAGTGTTGTATGGTTGATACCACTTCACTGTCTACATATATCTAGGTATTTTTTGTGTGGTTTACCTAGATGATATTCTCATCTTCTCTCACTCACAAGATGAACACAATGTGCACATGCACAAGGTTCTCCATGCACTTGGTGAGCATGGATTACTGGCATCCATGGACAAGTGTGAGTTTGACAGGGAATGTGTAGAATATCTCAGGTTTATCATTGGGAAAAATGGCATCACAATGCACCCAAAAAAGCTTGACACAATCAAAGCTTGGCCAATCCTGAAATCACTAAAAAACATTCAGTTGTTTTTGGGTTTTGCAAATTTCTATTGACACTTCATTTCCCACTACTCGGAAATCACTACACCTTTGATCGAGTCAACCAAGAAGGATAGACCAGCAGTGTTCCTGCTGACTGGGGATGCTCTAAAATCCTTCCTGAAGCTCAAAGAGGCTTTTATGACACCTCCACTCCTGGCACATCACAATCCAGCTCTCCCCATCTTTCTCTTCACTGATGCATCTGACTTTGTGATCTCTGGGATCCCTCATCAACAGGATGAGGCAGGAGACCTACACCCATTAGCATTTTATTCAAGGAAACTTTCGGAGTCAGAAATCAATTATAGTGTCCACAATAAAGAAATGTTGGGGATCATGGAGTCCTTGAGGGAATTTAGACCTTGGCTGGCAGGTTCGGAACTACCAATTTCTATCATCACCAATCACAAAAATCTCAAATACTTCATGAATTTGCAATGCCTCAATTGCAGACAGGCTAGATGGGCACTGGAGTTATCAGAATTCAACTTCAAATTATCATTTGCCCCTGGAAAGGATAACCCTGCAGATGCACCTTTGTGTCACCCAGATTTCTTACCTGCTGATGGTGATATTGCTAAAGAGGTCAACTGGCAAACACTTTTAGCCTCGCAGCATATGGAGAGATTGTGGGTGGCTGCAAGTTCAATGAACACTGCACCCTCAATGACTATATCCACTGTTCCTGCCCCCATACTGGCCATGACAACACCTGCCCCCACCTATTTCCCCACCATCTCCATCAATCCAGATCCTGTCCCCTGCACCTTCTATATCATTAGATGACTGGAATGAGGCCCTCACAAAAGATGAGATGTGGAAAGAGGGCATATGCTCTGGCAAAAAGGATTGGAAACTTGAGAATGGAAACCCTTTTGTTTAGGCACAAATTGTTTGTGCCGCCAGAGTTGTGAAGCTGTGTCATGTATGAGTGCCATGACAGCTTACTTGCTGGGCACCCAGGATGCACAAAAACCATCTCACTGGTGACTAGAGATTACAACTGGCCACTATTATCCAAGGAAGTGCGACAATATGTGCAATCCTGCAACACCTGCCAATGGATGAAATCCAGTCATCATGCTCCTTATGGAGAATTGGTCCCATTGAATATCCTGCAAAGAAATTGGGATGAAATTTCTATGGATTTCATAACCGATCTGCCCTTATCACATTTGTATGACTTGATACTCATAGTGGTGGACAGCCTGACAAAACAGGCACACTTTGTTCCAACTCACAAGACACTTAATGCACCCAGGCTGGCTCAGCTATTCATCATGAATATATTCAAACTCCATGGTTTCCCATCCTCCATTGTGTCTGACCAAGGTTTGGTTTTCATTTCTGAGTTTTGGAAAGCATTAATGACTCAACTTCAGGTTTGCTTAAATCTCTCTACAGCATATCACCCCCAAACTGATGGACAAACTGAGCATGTAAATCAAATTCTGGAACAATATCTATGTGTTTATTGTTCATATCAACAAGACAACTGGGTGGATTATCTCAGAGTGGCAGAATTCCAATACAACAACTCATCGCACAAGGCAACCAGAACTTCGCCCTTCTTTGCTAACTATGGCTTCCATCCAACTTTCTCCTCTGTCCTGGGTCGCATCCATAATCCTGCTGCATCCAACCTCACTTCCCACTTAAATTTGATAAGAGATGAGCTTTGTGCAGAGCTTGAGCTGGCTCAGGAGTCAGCAAAAAGGCATTATGATGCTAATCACTCACAAGCACCATTCTTCAGACCTGGCAAGTTTGTGATGCTTCTACATCGCAACATCCAGAGTTCTCACCCTTCTGGAAAATTGGATTTCTGAAAGATCAGTCCTTTCAAGATCCTTCATGGAGTAGGGAAGAATGTGTACTGGCTATTATTGCCACCATCTTTCTCAAGACTGCACCTGGTTTTCAACATCAATCTCCTTGAACAGTACACTGACCCTGCACAATATGCAGGTCATGTCAATATCAGCCACCCCAGTATGGATCCTCAACTCATGCTGGCTGCTGAGAACCCCTTGAAAATCAGAAAGATCTTGGATGTACAGAAATCTGGGCAGAGATTTGAATACCTCATAGAACAATTGGACAAACCCATTTCAGAAACATTGTGGTACCTACTTTCGGACATCCCAAACTTGTACAACAAAATCCTGGAGATTTTCCACTGGAGACACCCAAAACTCTCCCGGTGCTGAACTGAGAAGGAGCAAGAGAAAACTGAGGCAGATCTTTGGTATCAAGCTCAACAGGCAGCTGATACTCTTCCAAACACACAGACTGGTCGCAGGCACCCAAGCTGGTCACAGGCACCCAAACTGGTCGCAGGCACCCAAACTGGTCACAGGCACCCAAGCTTCAGAACCAAACACAATAAAACCTGATCCTGATCTCCTAGAAGGCTGATCCCCCCAGATATTGGTACTCACAGCTGAAGCTCTCTCTGGAGACTTATACAACTGCCAATTCTGAGTCTTAAGATCTTTGGTCCTTCCTTGCTCACTGACAATTCGGAAATTTGAGAGGGGGGGATTTCTTGATAGTAACAGAAGTAGATGATATTGTACATAAAACCTGTGTCCAGTATATAAGTAAAACCGATT
Organism: Patescibacteria group bacterium; assembly: GCA_036394315.1. Taxonomy (GTDB): domain Bacteria; phylum Patescibacteriota; class Doudnabacteria; order UBA920; family O2-02-FULL-48-8; genus DASWFI01. The sequence goes on along the minus strand of DASWFI010000099.1, from coordinate 415 downwards.
ATCACACTCCATCTATGACTCCTAATCGCCTATCTGCATCGCCTGCATCCAACTTTCAGCCTACAAAATGATTTTCAGATGACAAAAACCCGGACCCTTGCAATCCTACTAATGAAACCTATTCTTTGACCTCTAAAACACCCCAAACCCCATCATAAATGACTGAGAACTGGAGGAGATCTCTTGACGGATAGAGGGAAGTCCAGCGAAGGCCCAGCCGGATTAGGAAGGGAAGGCACTATTAATCCTTGATTATGTCAATTGATTAGTTCCAGTAACTTCTAACGTTCTCCATGAGTTCTTCTCCAATCGCCTCGCCCTAAGTAGCGTTAGATTCTCCTTGAAAACAGCTTTCCGTGGGTCCCAAATTTGACCAGAATCCGATGTGTGGAAGAAAAGATATGAAGGAAATAAG
>DASWFI010000098.1:0-6257 GCA_036394315.1 Patescibacteria group bacterium | reverse complement strand
AAAGCAAAAACTGCAGTGTAAGGCTTTTTTTAGAAACCAAGGCAATGAGTGCATTATTTCATGCAGAGAGGGGAAGTCTTTTTGTAGATTTTTCCAAATAAGCCCAATGCTAGCTACGAATAAACAATTGAATAAAAATTGGATCATAAATAATTTGTAAAAAATAGGTGACTCAAGACCAGCGTCGAGAGTCACCAGCAACTTTAGCAGTCCGCTGACGCGAGGACGCCGTTCTGAAGCTCGATCTGCTCTATCGCGTTGATGTCGAGACCTTGCGGATCAGGTGCGGCGATCGTGACGCAGCAATTGTAGAACGCGAAGGCCACGCCGAGCTTCTGCGAGCAGATTCTTCGCGCGACATCAGCGCCCAGCAAACGCGCGATCTGTTTGCCTAGCCTTGAATTGGGATCCTCGATTTTGCGTACGCGTCCACCAGTGGTTCTCACTTGGGCAGCGACATCCTCCAGGTAGGCGACACCCAGCGGAAGATCTGTGTGGAATGCGTCCCACAGCAAATCATGACGAACTTCCTCAGGAATCGCACGAATATCCTGGATCCCGCGTTCCTGGCACAGATGAACGATCGACGGATAGGACATGAGTCCTCCTATTTCCAAATGCGACCAATTCGCATTTGTTTGGAGTATATTATAAGCATTAATATGCTGTCAAGTAAATGCAAATTATTTGCATTTGTATATTATTTGCATTTAGTTTATAATTCATTAGATATGTCGACTGACTTCAAACAGCTTTTAAGAGGCTACAAACTAAAGGCCACTCCGGGTCGGGTCCGACTTTTAGCTTTTCTAAGCAATGCCAAAAAACCCATGTCCATAAAAGAAATCAGCAAAGCTGTGGGGTCTAAAACTTTGGATCAAGCCACGGTATATCGGACATTGGAAAGTTTCAAAGCGCTGGGTTTGGTCAAGCAAGTGGATTTTCAAAAAGATCACGCTTATTATGAGATGAGTGATTCAGATCATCATCATTTAGTTTGTAAAAACTGCGGCCGAGTGGAAGATTTCCATGGTTGCAACTCTGAAAGTTTGATTAAACACGCACTCAAACAAAGCAAGCATTTTTCATCAGTGAAGGAACACTCCTTGGAATTATTCGGTCTTTGCAAGGTTTGTAATAATTAATAATAAATATATGGAAGCAATTTTATTGTCAGCGACAACATTTTTTTCCACTTTTTTCGGCGGCTTGTTCGCTGTCAGGTTTCGGCACAAACTGCATTTGATCATGGGATTTACAGCGGGCGTCCTGCTGGGTGTAGTCGCATTTGATATTTTTCCCGAGATTATTAGATTGGTCAACGAAAACAATTTTAAATCAACCAATACCATGATAGCTTTGGTCTTGGGTTTCCTCGTGTTTCATATCCTGGAAAAGTTTTTGATTATCCATCACTCGCACGAAAATGATTATGCGGATCACAAGCATCCGCATGTCGGAGTGCTTTCGGCACTAGCCTTAATTGGTCATAGTTTTATGGACGGCGTGGGAATCGGTTTGGGGTTTAAGATCAATACATCAGTAGGTTTGCTAGTTGCTATTGCCGTGATTGCACATGATTTTACAGACGGCATGAACACGATAACTTTGATGTTAAATAACAACAATACCACTGGCAAATCTAAAGTTTTTCTGTTTTTGGATGCCTTAGCGCCGGTCTTGGGAGCACTGTCGACTTTGTTGTTTGTAGTTTCTCCGCAATTTCTCGTGTTATATTTAGGGTTTTTTGCCGGATTTCTTTTGTACATCGGCGCTTCAGACATATTACCGGAAGCACATAGTAAAAACAGTTCAGCGACTTTGATTGGTCTTACTGTTTTGGGAGTAGGGTTTATTTTCTTGATTACCCGTTTTCTGTAAGAAATACACTGGCAAAGAAATTTTGCGCTTGGTATAGTGCTACTATGATTTATAAAAAATTATTTCTTATCTTTGGTTTGGCAGTTTTGGTATTGCCCGGATTGTGTTTAGCGCAGGGTGCAAGTACTGAACCTATAAATGGAGCGCTAAATATTCCGGCGGAAGCGTATTATAGAGCTCAGGTTTTGCAAATTGTGAATTCCGAATATTTAGGCACCGGCGCGGATAAGCAATCATTCCAAACTCTCAAAATAAAAATTTTGTCTGGCGATGAAACAGGGCAGGAAAAAACTATCGATCGCGTGGGAGGAGCTACGATCAACGGCGGCAAGGGTTTTAAAGAGGGCGATAAGATTGTGGTCAACAAAACGACTGTAAATAATCAGCCGGTATATTATGTTGTAGATATTTATCGCATCCCCAGTCTGTATATTATTGTCGGTATATTTTTGCTGGTCGTTATTATTTTTAGCCGCTGGCGGGGACTTAGTTCGATCTTGGGTTTGATTATTACGATTGCGATAATCGTAAAATTTGTAATACCGCAAATTATTGCCGGCCACAACCCGCTACTCATTTCTTTGGCCGCGGCAATAGCCATCGCTCTGACGTCTTTATATCTAGCTCACGGCTTTAACAAGCGGACTTCCATCGCTTTGCTTAGTACTCTGATCACGCTTGGATTGTCTTTGGCACTGGCATACATCTTTGTCCATGTCACCAAGCTTTTCGGTAATGGCAGCGAGGAATCGGTTTATTTGCTGATCGGACCCACGCAGCATATAAATCTGCAGGGATTATTGTTGGGCGCGATTATTTTGGGTGCCTTGGGTGTCTTGGATGACATCACCACAGCCCAATCCGCAACTGTGGATGAATTAAAAAAAGCCAATCCTTCTCTAAACTTCGGTCAATTGTATGCCAGAGCAGCCTCGGTGGGACAGGAGCATATTTCTTCGCTGATCAATACATTATTCTTAGCATATGCCGGAGTTTCACTACCTTTGTTTTTGTTGTTCACATCCAGTGGTAATGCGCCGGTTTGGGTCACACTTAATTCCGAATTGATCTCCGAAGAAATTGTCCGGACTTTGGTGGGCAGTATTACGCTAATTCTGGCAGTACCCATTACCACTATCCTGGCTGCATATTTTTTCAGCTCTGGCCCTGAGCGTCGGAGCAAAACAGGCTCTTCAAATGTTCAGGATGGACATTTTCACTAAAAATTGCTAAAGTAGAATCATGGAAACACATATTGCAGGAGATCCTGCCCCAATCAACGATTTAGAAACACCTAAAACCAATATTAATCCCTTAAAAAAACTCAATCCTAAATTGCTGGGGATTATAGTAGTGGTCGTGCTCTTAGGAGCATTGGCTTATTATTTCAAAAATTTATGGATCGCCGCCACTGTGGATGGTCATATCATCAATCGGCTGGCTGTGATTAAGAAACTCGAAAAACAGAGCGGCAAAAGTGCACTTGATGCTCTTATAGACGATCAGCTGATCAGTAATGAAGCCCGTAAAAAAAAGATAACCATCAGTAATGATGATGTCAGCAAGAAATTGGATACGATAAAATCCCAAGTTGCGGCTTCCGGCGGGACCTTGGAAGCGGCTTTGACCACTGCTGGCATGACTTTGGATGACCTGAAAAAACAAATCATGCTGCAATTGAAGTTAGAAAAACTTTTGGGAGACAAGCTGAATGTTACTGAGGAGGAATTGAATAAATATATTACGGATAGCAAGGTCACTCTACCTACAGGCAAAGAAGCAGAGACGAAAGATAAAATCCGGAATCAATTGAAATCTCAGAAATTTAACACGGAGGCCAGCAAATATTTAGTCGGTCTGCGCGGGGCAGCCAAAATCAATACCTACGTTAGCTACTAAGCTATTTTCAATAAGTAGAAATCAAATGAATCAACAGTGGCATGATGGAAATCCATTTCCAGAAACGGGGAATGAGGAAGAAAAAGAAAAGTGGCGCGTCAGCCATCGCGCGAATTGTAATTGCAGTAAAATGATGCTGCCCTACCGACGGACATCGAGAGAAAAATAAGAATTATAAGAAAAAAAAGAAGACACCAGGATAGGCTTGGTGTCTTTTACGATGCAATCAGCATGGCGCGCTTGCCGATGTCGCTGCGGCAGCGCATTCCTTCGAACTCAATCTGATTTACCACTCTGTAGGCGCGATCGATTGCGTTTTCATAATTACTGCCGGGTGCTGAGACGGTGAGAACCCTGCCTGGCGTAGCGAAGAATTCGCCATTCTCCTCAACTGTGGCAGCATGGTAGACCAGAACGTCTTCACGAGCTTCGCCCATTCGGATGGGTCCAGTGATTTTGGCTTTGAAGCCACCACGCTCCTTACCAGGATAGTTGCCTGTGGCGAGTACGACTCCCACGCGAACGCCGGCTCGCCAGGGAATTTCGATCTTGCCCAGATTTCCCGTGGCGGCCGCTTTCAGCAGTTCGTACGAGTCGATCTTGTCCGTGTCGATGGATGGGATCACGACTTGGGCTTCGGGGTCGCCGAATCGCACGTTGTACTCGAGCACCTTCGGTCCATCCGCTGTCAGCATAACGCCGACATAGAGGAATCCCGTGAAAGGTCTTCCTTCTTCGAGCATGCCAGCGATGGTCCGATCCACGATTTTTCCGAGGATCTTTTGCCGCATCGCTTCGTCGGTGTACGGACAAGGCCAGAACGCTCCCATGCCGCCTGTGTTAGGACCTTGGTCGTGGTCGAACGCGCGCTTGTGGTCGCCGGCAGTGCCGCACTCCACGAACGTCTTGCCATCAGCAAGAATGAAGAACGACGTTTCGACGCCGAGGAGTAAGTCCTCCACGACACCTTTTTCGCCAGCTGCACCATGGACCTTCGTGCCGAAGAGTTCAGCAATGACAGCCTTGACTTCTTCCTTGGTAGTGCAGACATAGGCGCCTTTACCACCGCAGAGACCGTTGGCTTTGATCACGCACTTCCAGTTCCGCTCCACGGCAAATCTCCAGACGTCTTCCTCGCAATAGTAGACATCGAAGTCAGCGGTGGGGATGCCGTGACGCACCATGAACAGCTTGGCGTAGATCTTACTGTCTTCGAGCTGCGCGGCCGTCTTGTTCGGACAAATGATCAATTTCTTCGCGTCCTTGAAGGCATCGGCCACACCGTGGACAGCCGGCAGTTCCGGTCCTACGACGGTGAGGTCGATGTTGAACATCGACGCTATGTCTAGCAGGCCGTGTGGATTGTCGAGCTTGACCGTGGACTTGATCGGCTCGCAGAATTGATCGGTCCCGCCGTTGCCCGGATAGCACCGGACTCGATCCACGCTAGGACTGCTCGTCAGCAACTCCGCCAGCACATGGCCGCGTGCGCCGCTGTCGATGACTAGCACGTTCTTTTTATTCATGTCACAGCTCCTTCAGTTGGAAACGGCGGCCTACCACCTCAAAGTTGCCGGATAGCACCATATTGATCGCCTCGGTGTAGGCGATGTGTTCTTCTACGAGTACTCGGTCGGCGAGTGTTTTTTTAGTGTCGCTTTCGTGTACAGGAACAGTTCTCTGTACCACGATCGGGCCATGGTCGACCTGCTCGTCGACCATATGGATAGTGCATCCGGAAACCTTCGCACCGTACGCCAGCACGTCAGTGTGCGCGTCTTCTCCAGGGAATGCAGGCAGTAGCGATGGATGAATGTTGAGGATGCGATTCTGATACTCCTGCACAAAACCCGGAGAGAGGATGCGCATGAAGCCCGCCAAACAAATCAGATCGGGTTCATAGTCGGCAAGAACTCCTTTCAACTGTTCGTCGTACTCCTCTCGCGTCAATTTTCGTTCGAGGAACGACGACGAGGCCCGAATAAACCAAGTATGCAGTCCGCGCTCACGTGCGATCTGTAGGCCAGGCGCGTCATCTTTGTTGGACAACACCAGGACGATCTCGGCGTCGGGGATCAGCCCCGCATCGATGTTGTCCGCGATTGCGACCATGTTCGATCCGCGTCCTGAAATCAGTACCACGATGCGAGCTTTGCGATTCATCATTTCCGTATCTCCTCGCTGTAAATATTGCGTTTCCTCCGCCGAGTTTTCAAGAACTAGACACTACAGCTTATCAATTGCTTGAATATTTCGCAAATGGTATGCTTTAACCGTAGCAATACACAAATACTAACCTTCTATAAAGGGGGTGAAATAAAAATGATGGGTCACAATAAAGGTTTACACATGGTTACTTTCGTCCTTTTGGCTATCGGTGGACTGAATTGGGGATTAGTGCTTTTTGGATGGGGTATCGGTATGTGGGGTTTGCCAGCAATGCTGGTGAAATTGGTCTACGCTCTAGTAGCGTTGTC